>UQAU01000025.1 GCA_900539035.1 uncultured Collinsella sp.
TGTACGCGCGCCCGGGGGCGGGGGGGGGGGGGGGGGGGGGGCGGGGGGCCCCCCCCCGCCCCCCCCCCCCACCACTTGAGCCCCAAGATCGGGTGCCTGGGGAAGCTTTACAGGAGACCGTTGTCCTGGAGGACCTTGCGAATCGCCTCGACGTTTTCACCGGTCATGGCCTTCACCGGGCGCGGCATGGTCGGGCTGTCGAAGATGCCCATGAGGTTCATAGCGGTCTTGAAGGCGCCGACGCCACCGGCATAGCCCTGGACGCCCGAGGTGACATCCCAGATGTGCGAAATCTCATTGAGGCGATCCTGCTCGGCCTTGACGGTAGCCCAGTCACCAGCCTGAGCGGCCTTCCACTGACGAACGTAGCCCTCGGGCTCAACGTTGGCGAGGCCCGGGACGGAACCGTCGGCGCCACCGAGATAGGCACCGTCGACGACGACCTCATGGCCGGTAAGGATGCTCATCGGATGGCCGTTCTTCTCGTTCTCCTGAATGAGGTAGCGGAACGAGATGTCATCGCCCGAGGAATCCTTGACGCCAGCCAGGACGCCCTCGGCGCCGAGCTTAGCAAGGAGCTTCCAGGGGAGCTTGGTGTGAACGCACACGGGAATGTCATAGGCAAAGATGGGCAGGTCGAGCTCCTCGTGCAGGATGCGGAAATGCTCCTCAACCTCGGTCATGCCCTGCAGGGCATAGAACGGGCAGGTGGCGACGAGCGCATCGGCGCCCAGCTCCTGAGCGACCTTGCCGTGCTCGATCATGCGCTCGGTCTCGGTGTCGATGATGCCGACCAGAACAGGCACGCGATGGTCGACGATGCGCACGGCCTCGGCGACAATCTGGCGACGGCGCTCGTCGGTGGAGAAGACGACCTCGCCCGAGGATCCCAGGAAGAACAGGCCATCGACGCCGGCATCGATCATGCGGTTGATGCTGCGCTCAAAGGAGGCAACATCGAGCTGGTGGTCTTCGGTATCGGGAACAACGACGGGAGGGATAACGCCGGTGAATTTCTGAGTTGCCACAAGAATCTCCTTAGTTGTCTGGCGAGCGGCCCTATGCCGCCCACTCTTGTTGGCAGTGTCCAGGCCGTCTAGGCCAAAGAACACGGGTAGAACGTTTGGTTAAAGAAGTCGACGACTTCGTTTTCGAACGCATTGATGCGCTCGTGAGCGTATTTGGCATAGATGATATGCCTTCGGTCACACTCAAGACCGTTGAATACGGCAAACTGACCCTTGGGATCGCTCACGGCGTCCATAAGCGATGTGCCCATGAGCACCGATCCGCGCACCCGAGACGACAGCGCCTCGAGACCGCCGGGAAGCGGATTGGCAACCGCCGTGCAAGCGAGGCCCCGCTCGTCCAGAGCAGAAACCGCCAGCGCGACACCGCCGCCAAGGCCCTCGCCCCACGCAAAAATGCGATCAGAGTCCACACCATCAAGATTGCGCGCAACCTTCGCCATCGCGCAACCCCAACGGACGCGCTCGACAAAAGCGGGCGAAGCAATCACCCGCTGCAGGTCGTCCGCACCAGCAACATCGTCATCCAGCGCGAGGACGGCATACCCCATGGCGGCAAATCTCGTCATGTGATGCCAGCCGCGCACAGGCCGATCGATGTCATGGAACATCAGGCACAGCGGCAAGTGCTCAGATACTCGGGCACGACCGACAGGCTCAATCAAACGAGCGTGGACCGCATGGTCACCGAGCTCAAAGGAAACCTCCGAGTAACGGGCGCAGGGGTTAACAAAGTCAATTGCCGTAATGGCCAGGCCTTGAATCTCAAGATTCGAAGCGCATGTCTCTAAATCAGAAACATCTGCTTGGACATCACCGTGCCAGTCCTGATATTCTGCGAGCCTTGACGAAACCGTTCCAGGAATTCCCACGAGCCCGGGGACTATCAGCTCGTCAACATTGCTCTCGCACTTAGACATGAGCCTCCCCTCCCTCACAGAAAAACGGAATGATCAGATCGTCAAAATCCTGAATCTCCTCGTGGCCAAAGCCTTCAAAGAACTCATGACGCTTGTCGCAGGACAGGTTGTTGTACACCGCAAACTGCGTTGCTGGCGGACAGACGATATCGGCCGTGCCCGTGCCAAACAGCACGGGGCACTTGACCATGGGGGCAAAATTCTTGGAATCGAAGTACGCCAGCTTGGCATAGGCTTCCTCGATACGAGTCGAGTCCTCGTCAAACCAACGCGACCAATAGCGCAGACCCTCGTAGGCAATATCGTCGGCGTCCAGATCCCAAACCAGGCGGAAGTCCGATAAGAAGGGATAGAGGATGGCGGCGCGATTGATAAGCTCGCTGTTAAGCGCGCAGGTTGCAATACCCAAACCGCCGCCCTGCGATGCGCCGTTCACATACACGCAGGTAAGATCGATGCCCTCGAGCTCGCGAACGATACGGCACAGAATGCGGATATCCTGATGTAGGCGGACATAGTAGAGGTTGGCCGGGTCGCCGTCGATACCGGCGACGATATGGCCCGCGACCGTCGTGCCCTCAAATCCACCAATGTCCTCGGAGGGGCCTCCTTGGCCAGGACAATCGAGAGCAATGAGCGCCATGCCCATGCCCGCAAACGACGCCTGCTCAAACCAGCTGCGGCTCGCACCCGGATACCCATGGAACTGAAGTACCAATGGCACAAGCTCGTCCGAGACGGGTTTAAGGTACTTGGCATGCAGGCGTGCACCACACATGCCGGTATACCAGAGGTCGAAAAACCGACAGGTCGCGGAATCCGCAACCGAAGCCGCCTCAATCGCGTAGTCGAGCTCGACGGCGTCGGCCTCGGCCATGCGGTCCTTCCAAAAGAGATCGAAATCCGATGGACGGGGCATAGCGCCTCGATATTCACCAAATTGCTGTTGTAGCTCCTGAGCACTTGGCATGGCTCGTGAACCCAACCTTTCGAAATCGCAACGGAGGTGCGCCCGGCACGGGAACCGGGCGCACGGGAGGGAAAGCGAGGCTACTCGCCGAGCTTGGGATGCAGCAGCGACGGCGCAGCGCCGAGCAGCATCTTGGTGTAGGGGTCCTGAGGGTGCTGGAAAACCTGCTTGGCCTCGCCCTGCTCAACGATCTTGCCGCCATTCATAACGATGATGTCGTCAGAGATATAGCGGACCGTCTGGATGTCATGGCTGATGAACACCATGGCCAGGCCGAGTTCCTTCTTAAGGTCGGTCAGCAGGTTGAGAATCTGCGCGCGGACCGAAACGTCCAGAGCCGAGGTGGGCTCGTCGGCGATGATGGCATCGGGGTTCAGCGACAGGGCACGCGCGATAGCCACGCGCTGGCGCTGGCCGCCCGAAAGCTGGCCGGGAAGAACCTCGGCGGCAGAACTGGGCAGACCGGTGAGCTCCAAGAGTTCCTTGACGCGCTTCTCCTGCTCGGCCTCGGTGCCCAGGTTGTGGACGCGCATGGGATCGAGCAGCTGCTCGCGAACGACCATGCGGGGGTTGAGCGCCGTCGCGGGGTTCTGGAACACGACCGAGATGACGCGGCCCATGTGACGACGGTCCTCGGCGGTACGCTTGGTGACGTCCTTGCCCTTAAAGTAGACCTTGCCGCTCGTGGGGGCTTGCAGGCCGCACATGACGTTAGCCGTGGTGGACTTTCCGCAACCGGACTCGCCGACGATGCCGATGGTCTGTCCGGGCATGAGCTTAATCGTTACACCCTGGACGGCGTGAACCAGGTTGGGGTGCAGAATCGAGCCGGTACGGGTCCTAAAGGTGACGTGGACGTCATCAAGGAAGATGATCGGCTCGACGCCGTTGACTGCGGTCTCGCTCATCTACATCACCTCCGCGTGAGGGGTCAAACCATTTGCCTTGAGCACCTCGTCGGGGAGCTCGGAATAGAAGTGCTCGGTGCCGGGCACGCGCTTGAAGACCGGACGGGTGTCCAGGCCAATGCGCGGATGGCTCGAGCGGGGCGCGAAGCGGTCGCCCTTGGGGAAATCGCGCGGGCTCGGAACGGCGCCGGGCACCTGGTGCAGGCGGCCCGAACCGCTCTCGATGGACAGGACGGAACCCAGAAGGCCGCGGGTGTACTCGTGAATCGGGTTGGTGAGCAGCTCCTTAGTGGGCGCCTGCTCGATAACCTGACCGGCGTACATAACCGTGATGTTATGGGCAACCTCGGCGACCAGAGCCAGGTCGTGCGAAACGAAGATCATGGCAAAGCCGAGCTTGGCTTGAAGGTCGTTGAGCAGCTTTATGACCTGCTTCTGGACGGTAACGTCCAGAGCGGTCGTGGGCTCGTCGCAGATGACCAGCTTAGGGTCGCGGGTAAGGGCCATAGCAATCAGAACGCGCTGACGCTGACCACCGGAAAGCTCGTGCGGATAACTCTCGAGCGTACGCTTGGGGTCGAGGCCCACGAGCTCCAGGAGCTCCTCGGCGCTACGGGTGCCGCCACGCTTGGTGAGCTGCTTCATCTGGGCGGAAATGAGCATAGAGGGGTTGAGCGAGGACAGGGCGTCCTGATAGACCATGGCGATATCGGTACCGCGCAGGCCGAACCACTCTTTCTTGCTCATCTTGAGAAGGTCGCGGCCCTCCCAGAGAACCTCACCGGAAAGATGCTCGTCATCGTCGGTCAGGCCCATGATGGCCAGCGTGGTGATGGACTTACCGCAGCCGGACTCGCCTACCAGGCCCATGGTCTGGCCGGGACGGACGTCAAAGTTAACGTGGTCGACGACGTTGATATCACCGTGGTGCTCAAACTGGATGCAGAAGTCACGGACCGAAAGAATCGGTTCGACAGACTCGTCGGGCACATGGCGATCGTCACGCTTGAGCTCGACATCGCGCAGGGCGCCAAGGCGAGCGGAGAGGGACTGGGCCTGCTCCTTGTAGGCTCGAACGGGGTCGGAGACCAGCAGGTCGGCCTCGCGACGCTTGGAGGAATCGGTGGGATCCAGGGCGGCGGAGGGAGCAGCGGCCATGGCGTCGGTAATGCCCTCGGAGAGGATGTTGAGCGCCAGGCAGGTGATCATGATGGCCAGGCCCGGGAACAGTGCCTGCCACCAACGGCCGGCGAGCACGCCGCCGCGGGCGTCGGCGAGGATGTTGCCCCAGGTAGCGGTGGGCTCCTGGATACCAGCGCCGATGAAGGTCAGCGAGGCCTCGAAGATGATGGCGTCGGCGACCAGGGTAACGGTGAAGACCATGATCGGGGCGATGCAGTTACGCAGAACATGCTTGATCAAAATCCACGGAGCCTTGGCGCCGGAAACGATGACCGCGCGAACATAGTCCTCGCCGTACTCGGACACGATGTTGGCGCGCACGATACGGGCAATCTGCGGAGTGTACATAAAGCCGATGGCGAAGATGATCGACGGCACGGAGTTGCCCAGGATGGAGACAAAGACGGCCGCGAGGGCGATGCCCGGGATGGACATGATGATGTCCAGGATACGCATGATCGTCTCGGAGACGGCCTTGCGCGAAACCGCTGCAAGGGCGCCCACGACCGAGCCGCAGACCAGAGCCATGGCGGTGGCGCCAAAGCCGATAATCAGCGAGTAACGACCACCGTAGAGCATACGCGACAGAATGTCGCGACCCTTATCGTCGGTACCGAAGATAAATCCGTTGCCGGGAGCCTGGCGAGCCGTAAAGATCTCGACCGGGCTATAGGGGGCAAGAAGGGGCGCCAGAATCGCAGTCAGGGCGACCAGCACCAGCACGACGGCGGCAATCTTAGAAGACAACGTCATCTTCTTCCAGCCACCGAGCTTGAGCCCCTTGGAGGCAGCCTTCTCGAGCTGCTCGGTTTGCTTCTCTCGAATCTTTACCATAATCTACACCGTCCTGATGCGCGGGTTGATGAGCAGGTAGAGCATGTCAACCACGATGTTGATGATGATGAAGGCAAGAGCAACGACGATAACGACGCCCTGAACCAGGTTCGCCTCGTTGCCCTGAACGCCCTGCAGAATCGCAGTGCCCATGCCGGGGAGGTTGAAGATAACCTCGATGACGACGGCGCCGCCCATGAGGTAACCGATCTTAAGGCCGAGGGTGGTGACCGGGGTGATCAGCGCATTGCGAAGAACGTTGATGCCGACGACGACCTTCTCGGGAACGCCGGCGCCGCGAGCCATACGGACATAATCCTTGTCGAGCTCCTCGACCATGGCGGTACGCACGATACGAGTCATCTGGCCCGTCAGCGGAAATGCCAAGGCGATAGCGGGCATGATCATACGTCCCAGATAGCCAACCGGATTCGTGGTGAAGTGAGGCAGAGCACCCGATGCCGGGAGCACCTTAAGGTAGGAAGAGAACAGCAGGATCAACAGAACGGCAAGCCAGAACGACGGGGTTGCCAAGCCGGCGATGGAAAAGACGCGGATCACTTGGTCCGGCCATTTGTCGCGATACAGTGCCGCGATGACGCCGAGCAAAAACGAAACGACCGCACCGATGGCAAGACCGATAAAGGTCAGCTGCATCGTGACGGGCAGGGCCGTGGAGATGCGCTTGGCAACGGAGTTGCGAGCAGCACCATAGGTGCCCATGTCGCCATGGATCAAATCGCCCATATAGCGCACGTAGCGCACGGGCCAGGGGTCGTCCAGACCATACTTCTCATGGTACTCGGCAACCGCCTCGGGCGAGGCACCGTCACCCAACGCCGTGTAGGCGGGGTCGGTCTTGGAGAACGACATAAGGAAGAACACCAGGACGGTGACGCCCAATGCCATGATCGGCAGCGCCACAAGACGCCTTCCAATCAAACGTAGCAAGTTGTTCACGTTCTCTCCCCTTTCTTTTGTCGGTAGGACCAACTGGTATATGAGTACGGGTACTCATTACAAGACCCGAGCGACATCGTTGCCGCCCGGGTCTTTGTTTCAACTATGAGGATACGGCCCCAATGACCGACATCCTGCATACAGACTCAAGCGAGTCTTACGCCTTGACGGTCGCAACGCCCCTGAAGGACATGCTCGTCGTGCCGATGCCCTTGAAGCCATCGAGGGCCTCGCCGTTGGGCGCAGTGGACGGATCGTCCCAGGAAGCGGAGACGGTCTTGACGTGGACAACGGGGTACAGAACGGCGTTGTCGGCAATGATGTCGAAGCACTCGTTCCACTTCTTCTGCTGCTCGTCGCCCTCGGCGGCAAGAGCCTCGTCCATGAGACTGTGGAGCTTCTGCCACTCAGCGGACTCCTTCCACGGGCAACGGGTCTGCATCCAGACGTTGTCGCCGTACCACCAGTTGAGCAGCAGGTCGGGGTCGGCGCCGAAGCAGGAAGGATCGCCAGGGGCAAGGAGGATATCGTAGGCCTCGCCGCCGTCGATGGCAGCGTAGGTGGCCGGCGAGGTATCGGTCTGGATGGTCACATCGAAGCCGAGAGCGTCGAGGTCGTTCTTGACCTGGGCGGCCATGCCCTTAATCTGCTCGTTGTCGGTGGTGCGCAGGGTGATGGCACCCGGGGTGATGCCAGACTCCTCGATGAGCTTCTTAGCCTTCTTGGCGTCGGTCTTGTACACCGTGGAAGCCTCATGATAGTTGGTGAAGCTCTTGGGCAGGTAGCAGCTGGCAGCGGTGGCAAGGCCGGCGAAGGTGTTGCTGACCATCTTCTCGGTGTCGAGCGCATACATGACAGCCTGACGGACCTTGACGTTGTTCCAAGGCTCCTTGGCGACGTTGAACATGATGAAGCGGGTGCCGAAACCCTGAACGTTATCGATCTTGCAGCCGGCGCTCTCAAGCTGGTCGACGGCGTCAGCGGTAACGAGCTCCATAACGAGCGTGGAGCCCTCCTGCTGAGCGGTAACGCGAGCGGTGGGGTCGGTCAGGATGCTGTACTGGATCTTCTTATCCTCGGCAGCATACTCACCGTTGTACTCAGGATTGGGAACCAGGGTGATCTCGGTATCGGAAATAGAGTCGTACATCCAGGGGCCGGAACCGATCGGCTGCTTGGCGCGATCCTCCTCGGTCTGGGTGGCCGGGGTAACGCGGACGATGGCAAGACGATCCTTGAGCAGGGAGAAGTTGGGGACCTTGGTCTTGACCGTCACGGTGCTGGCGTCCTTGGCCTCGATGGACTCGAAAGGCTGGAAGAACGGAGCATAGGTAGCGGAAGCTGCGCAAGCGGTGTAGGAGGCAACGACATCGTCAGCGGTGACCTCGGTGCCATCGGAGAACTTGGCGCCCTTGCGGATGGTGACCTCGAAAGTGGTGTCGTCCACAGACTTGGGATCGTCGGTGGCGAGCTCGTTGAAGGTGCTGTAGTCGTGGTAATCGATGCCGTAGAGGCCCTCGACGACGTGCCAGTTAGCACCCAGGCCCACAGCGGAGCCGGTGCTGGCGGGATCGAAGCTGGACGGAGCGTAAGCGGAACCAGCGGTGATCACGCCGCCGCCACGGTTGGCGGAATCGGTGGAACCGGAAGCGGAACCCTCGTCGCTAGAGCTGCCACCGCAGCCGGTGAGACCAAGCCCTGCGACAGCAGCGACGCTGCCGGTGAGGCCGAGGAACGAACGCCTGGACATACCCTTGTTGATGATGGCCATGTCTTCTCCTATCAATAGAGAATCTTACTCGGGAGCACCTAGACTTGCCCCCGCGCAACTTGCGGACGATATATACCTTACCTACCGACGAACCCAACTGAGGTGCCGCGCTCGGCGACCGATACATACATACGCTTGAACGGTATTTACTACCGTTCACCGAATTCGTTGACAAACGATTCGCCAGACAGTATGTATCGGCGAGGTGAGATATCAGTCTTCGTCAACCCGCAGGATAGCAGGTTTTCGCTTGGGTTAGTCAAACGTTTTAGCGTTAATAAAACCCGAAACCAGCAGGCAATCATGGCGAAATAAATGGTTGAAAATCGCGCAATCATGTATATCAGTTGTTTAGGCTCGTGTTTAGCTATCAGAATGGCCAGCCGCCGCCTCGGCGCGCTCGGCATTCCATGCAACGAGCGCCTCGTGGACCGCCTTGGCAACATCGGCAGGTATGCCGCGAACTTCCGCGATCTCTTGCTCGCTCGCCGCGCGTAAACGCTTCATCGAGCCAAAATGGCGCATAAGGGCACGTTTTCTGGTGGGTCCCACGCCTGGAACGTCATCGAGTACCGAAACCGTCATGGCTTTATCGCGCAACTCACGATGGAATGTAATTGCAAAACGGTGCGACTCATCGCGTACCTGTTTAATTAGATAGAGCGACGCAGACCCGGTCGGCAGCACGACAGGAGTCTCGTCCCAAGGCACAAAAACTTCCTCGTCGGCCTTCGCCAAGCCACAAACTGGTATATCGAGCCCAAGAGCCTCAAGTTGCTTGATCGCAGCGGTCAATTGCGGCTTACCGCCATCAACAACGAGCAAATCGGGGCGAGATCCAAAGCGCTCGTCGGCCATACGCTCGGGAGCATAGCGTCGTCCCAAAACCTCGGACATCGACACGAAGTCGTTTGCCTCGTCCAATTCGGCCTGAATTTTAAAACGACGGTACTGGCTCTTGTCGGCGCGCCCGTTTGTAAACACCACCATCGAGGCGACGGTAAAGGTTCCGTGCAGCGTCGAGATATCGAAGCACTCGATACGCATCGGCGGCGCCGGCAGCGCCAGCGCGCTTTCGAGCTCTAGGAGCGCCTGATTGGTGCGGTCGTCAGCGTACCCCGTTCGCATCATGTAGCGCATGAGGGCATGGCGCGCATTTTTGGATGCCATATCGAGCAAACGGTGCTTTTCGCCACGCTGCGGCCTATGGAGATGGCAGGAACGCTCGCGCTTGCCTGCAAGCCACTCCCCCAGCGCCTCCGCATCCTCAAGCTCGACAGAGAGGTTTATCTCAGCTGGAATATCAGCCGTCTCGTCGTAATAGCGCTTAAGAAAGCCCGATTGAAGTTCCTCTTCGTCGACATCCAAACCCTTATCGAGAATAAACTCGCAGGTTCGAACCGTTCGACCCTCACGCACGACAAAGACGCAAGCGGCGGAGATGGTCTCCTCGCGATAGAAACCGATGACATCGATATCGACACTGGAGGGAAAAACGACTTGCTGACGGTCGTCCAGACCCCTGATGACCTCCAAACGACGTTTGACGCGGGCAGCGCGCTCAAAGTCGAGCGCCTCGGCGGCATCCGTCATCTCGGAGGTCAGCTCATCGACGACATCCTTGCGATGGCCCGACAAAAAGCGCTCGACACGCTTGACGTTCTTGGCATAGTCTGCCGGGGAAATCGCGCCGACACACGCACCCGGGCCGCGCCCGACATGGTAGTCAAAGCAGGGACGCCCGTTTTGCGCGCAAATCATATTGACGATGTCTTCCTCGCCCTTGTGGGACTCGACGATACGACGACAACGACGCCACTCCGCACAAGAAGCCGAGCAGATCGGAATCACCTTGCGCAGCGTATCAATGGTCTCACGCGCCGCGCGGCTGTCTGTATAGGGACCAAAATAACGCGTTCCCGGCTTATGGCGCTCACGCGTATATTTGATAGCTGGGAACAGATCGCTCTTGGTGATAGCGATAAAGGGATAGCTCTTGTCGTCCTTAAGGTCCACATTAAAGTACGGATGGTACTGACCAATCAAATTGCGTTCGAGCACCAACGCCTCATGCTCGGTCTCCACCACGATATAGTCAAAGCTCGCCACCAGCTGCATCATCAGCGGGATCTTTTGACGCTCATCCTGCAGTGTCACGTATTGACGCATGCGGGCGCGCAGGTTTTTCGCCTTGCCCACGTAGATGACATCGCCCTTGGCATCCTTCCAAAGGTAGCATCCGGGCTGTGTGGGAACGCGCGAAACCTGCTCGGCAAGCGTTGGAATGTTGTCGTGACCGGCCACGTGCACCTACCTGCGACGAAGCAGCGCCGAGACCTCGGGCATCTTAAGGACGACGGCAAGGCCAAAGGTAACAGCAAGCGAGACGACACCCGCAACGCAAACGTAGCCAAGAGTAATCAGAATCGAGCCGCCAAGTGCCCCGACAAAGTGTTCAAGCGCCCACATGACGCCGGCGCCCGCGGCAGCACCTAGGCCACCGAGCAAAAGGCCAAAGAAACCGCCATGTAGGATAGATTTGACCTGAAGGCCACGCAGGCGACGACGCAGCCACCACAGCGAACAGCCGACCAAGATCACGTAGTCGACGACATACGAAAGCGCGATTGCCGGCATACCGAAGCCCAGCACAACGCCAAACAGCAGAACCGAGCCGGCCTGGCCGATGGCGGAATACAGGCAATAGCGGCTATAGGGCTTCATGTCGAGCAAGGCAGAGAAGCTCTTCTGCATCAACACGACCACGCCGTAGAGCGGCAGCGAGAGCGCCAGGTAGACAAGGTACTCGGACACCAGCGTCACGCCGGATTCATCGAACTTGCCAGCACAGTAGATCATGTTGAGCGGACGCGCGAAGACAATCAGGTACAGCGCGAACGGAATCAGGAAGAACAGCATCTGGGCGACGCCACGCGAAATGCCCGTGCGAACGCTGTCGTAATCCTTCTCCTGTGCGTCGTGAGAGAGCTCGGTATAAAGCGCCGTCGAAAGCGAGGCGGCAATCAGCGCGTAGGGTAGCGTGTACCACAGGCGCGCATAGGCGATGACGGAAGGGCCAGTCTCGGGCTGGACCACCAGCGCGGCAGCGTTGGTGATAGAAGTCGAGACAAACATGCACACCGTGGCGAGCAGCGTCGGGATACCGAGCGCAATCGTCTGGCGCAGCGCGGGGTCCTTAAAGTCGATATGGATATGGGGATGCACGCCGTGCTTGCCGAGCGCGGGGATCTGACATGCCATCTGAACAAAGACACCGAGGGTCGTACCGGCCGCAATCAAGATGATGCCGGCGCGTTCGCCAAACTGTGCGGACACGGGCGCAAAACCCATAAAGCTCGCAATGACGATCACATTGTTGAGGACCGGGGCAAACGTCGACCAGAAGTAGTCGCGGTGTGCGTTGAGAACGCCCGAGAACACCGAGCCCAAACCATAAAACAGAATCTGGATGGCAAAGAAACGGAACATGAACGCAGCGGTATCCATGCTGCCGCCGTCACCCGAAAGGAACGATTGCGTCCAGATAAAGCCCGGGGCGAACACGGTCCCCAGCAACGAAATGCCACCCAGCACCAAAAGCAGAATGCCGAGCAGGTTGCCCACGTACTCGTTCGAGGCCTCGCGACCCTGCTCACGCCTCACGCCCATGTACACGGGCAAAAACGCCGTCACGAGCATGCCGCCCATCACGAGTTCGTAGAGCATATTGGGCAGGTTGTTGGCGACCTGATAGGAGGACGAGAGTAGCGACATGCCAATAGCGGCCGCCATTGCCCACGTTCGGATAAAACCGGTAACGCGAGACACGATGGTCAGGATGGTCATAAGCCCGGCGGAACGACCAACCGTGGAGTAGTCCGACGAGCCCATGTCGTCAGCGTCATCTCGCGACGAAGAAGCTTCGGATGAGGGCGTCTGAGGCGCAGATTCTTTTGCAAAATGAGCTCCGCACTTCAATTCTTCCTGCGGCATCGCTCAGTCCTCTCTCGTAATCGCGGCAACCGTCGCCCCGCAAAATGCAATTAAATCATCGGGTGCAAGCTCGAGCTGATAACCACGCTTGCCTCCCGAAATAAAAATGGTATCCCAAAGGACGCATGTCTCATCAATGAGCGTCCGGTAGCGTTTTTTCATGCCGACCGGGCTGCAGCCGCCGCGAACGTAGCCAGTCGCCGCAAGCAAATCCTTCACATGCATCATGGCCAAGGACTTCTCCCCCGCGGCACGCGCGGCGGACTTTAGATCGAGCTCGTCGGCAACAGGGATGCAGCACACGACATAGTCGTTGGACGGTGTCACGCAGACCAAAGTCTTAAATCCTTGACCGGGCTCCTCGCCAAGCTGCTCCGAAATCGCGACCCCCAGGCCCACCGACTCATCACCATCGTCTTCGTACGTATGTAGAACATAGGAAATGCCGGCGCTTTCCAGCTCGCGCATCGCATTGGTTTTTGGCGTCTTTACAGCCTTTGCCATGACATATCCTTTCCCTCACATTCGGACGCAAGGATTAAGTATATGTCCAATTCGGCTGCATACGTCACTTCGGCACAGCAAGCGCCATCGAATCATAAGGAGTCGATGGCGCCCATAAGCTGAATCTCCTATTTATTGAGCATCAAGTTGAGCCTGGCGCTCCCGGTCACGCCTGAGCAACGGCGCCAAAAACTTGCCCGTATAACTCTGCGGACAGTCTGCAACCTGCTCCGGTGTGCCCGAAACCACGACGGTTCCGCCGCCGTTACCGCCCTCGGGACCCATATCGATCAGGCGGTCGGCAACCTTGATGACATCAAGGTTGTGTTCAATCACCAGCACTGTGTTGCCCGCATCGACCAAGCGCTGCAGCACATCGAGCAGCTGGTGGACGTCCTCAAAATGAAGGCCGGTCGTCGGCTCGTCCAAAATATAGAACGTCTTGCCCGTCTGGCGTCGATGAAGCTCCTTGGCGAGTTTCACACGCTGCGCCTCGCCGCCCGAAAGCGTCGTGGCGGGCTGGCCCAGGCTCACGTAGCCCAAGCCTACATCGTACAGCGTCTGGAGCTTTCGCTTGATCTGCGGGATATTCCCAAAGAAGGCCAGCGCCTCGGTGACGCTCATGTCGAGCACGTCCGAGATGGTCTTGCCACGGTAGGTGACCTCGAGTGTCTCGCGGTTGTAGCGTTTACCGCCGCAAACTTCGCAGGGAACGTAGATATCGGGAAGGAAGTGCATCTCGATCTTGATCTGTCCGTCGCCCTTGCACGCCTCACAGCGCCCGCCACTCACATTAAAGGAGAAACGACCCGGTGAGTAGCCGCGCGCCTTCGACTCCGGCGTACTCGCAAACAGCGCGCGAAGATCATCCCACAGGCCGATATAGGTAGCAGGGTTGGAACGCGGCGTGCGGCCAATCGGCGACTGGTCAATATCGATAACCTTATCGATACACTCGATACCCTCGATTTTCTTATATGGGCCCACAGGGCGCGTCGAACGGTGAATGGCATTCGTAAGGGCAGGCGCGATGGTGTCGGTAACCAGGGAGCTCTTGCCCGATCCCGACACGCCGGTAACAACCGTAAGCGTACCAAACTCGATCTTGGCAGTAACGTTTTTGAGGTTGTTGGCTCGAGCGCCCGTAATTTTAAGGCAGCCGCGGCCGGGCTTGCGCCGTTCATCGGGCACCCGGATCATTCGTTTGCCGGTCAGATAAGCGCCCGTCATCGACTCAGGACACGCCATGATATCGGCAGGCGTTCCCGCCGCGACTACGTGTCCGCCGTTGACACCGGCGCCGGGCCCCATGTCGATCACGTAATCGGCGGCACGGATTGTATCCTCGTCGTGTTCGACGAGGATAACGGTATTGCCGATATCGCGCAGGCGCTCGAGCGTCTTGATCAAGCGCTCGTTGTCACGCTGATGAAGACCGATCGAGGGCTCGTCCAGAATATAGAGCACGCCCATGAGACCCGCGCCGATCTGCGTTGCCAGACGAATACGCTGCGCCTCGCCACCGGAAAGCGTCGCCGAGGCACGATCGAGCGTCAGATAGTCGAGTCCAACATCGACCAGAAAACGCAAGCGCTCCAGGATTTCCTTGACGATGCGCCCGCCGATAAACTGTTGGCGCTCGGTGAGCTCCAGGCCCTCAAAGAACTCGAGCGACTCACGGCACGACAGGCAACAAACCTCGTAAATGGACTTGCCGCCCACGGTGACGGCGAGCATCTCAGGGCGCAAACGAGCGCCGTGGCAGCTCGAGCACGGTTCCTCGCGAATGTACTTCTCCAAGCGCGCCTTGGTGTTCTCGTTCGTCGTCTCGGTATAGCGTTCGTACAGGATGTTGCGAACGCCCGAAAACTTGGTATCCCACTGGCTGCGACGTCCGTCGAGCTTTTGGTAGTCGACCGAGATCTTCGTATCGCCCAGGCCATCCAAGAATGCACGACGCACGCGAGGGGGCAAGTCCTCCCACGGCGTATCGGTGCTCACCTTAAAGTGTTTGCAGACCGCAGCAAAAATCTGCGGATAGTAGTTCGAATTGCCAAACAGGCTACCAAAGACTCCGTCGGCAATGGACTTCGAGGGGTCCTCGATCAGCGCCTCGGCATCAACGGTTTTCTTAAAGCCCAGGCCGTCGCACTCAGGACATGCGCCATAGGGAGCGTTGAACGAAAAATCACGCGGCTGAAGATCGTCAATGGAGTGTCCATGCTCCGGGCACGCCAAGGCCAACGAATGCTCCAGCAGCTCGCCCTCGGTCCCCTCAGGAGCATCACGATCGGGCAGCATGTACACGTTTACATTGCCGTGAGCCAGCGCGGTCGCCTGCTCAACAGACTCGGCGATACGGCCCAGAGAATTCTCACGGATCACGATACGGTCAACCACGACCTCAATGTCGTGTTTGAACTTCTTGTCCAGGTCGATCGGATCATCGAGCGAGCGCACTTCGCCGTCGACACGCACGCGGCTAAAGCCCTCGGCGCGAAGGTCCTCAAACAGCTTGGTGTACTCGCCTTTTCGCCCGCGCACCACCGGTGCCAGCACAAACGCGCGGCGACCCTCCCCCGCCGCCAAGACTTTGTCGGCAACCTGGTCGGTCGTCTGACGCTCAATGACGCGGCCGCATTCGGGACAGTGCGGGGTGCCCACACGGGCGAACAGCAGGCGCAGATAGTCATAAATCTCGGTTACGGTGCCAACCGTCGAGCGAGGGTTTTTAGACGTCGTCTTTTGGTCGATCGACACCGCCGGCGAAAGGCCGTCGATTGAATCCAGGTCGGGTTTGTCCATCTGGCCCAAGAACTGGCGCGCATAGCTCGAAAGGCTCTCGACGTATCGACGCTGGCCCTCGGCATAGATAGTGTCAAATGCCAGCGAACTCTTGCCCGAGCCAGAAAGACCGGTAATGACCACGAGTTGGTCACGCGGAATGGAAACATCGATATCACGGAGGTTGTGCTCACGAGCGCCGCGAATAACGATAGAAGAATCAGACATGGAAGCTCCTTGCCTCCTATTGCATCGAATCATACTGCCGATGAGTTTAGCGCACTCGACGCGCACAGATGTTCGTAATACAAGATTCGCAGACCTTTAGCTTTGCGTATCGGGTGCTTTGTTTCTCGAAATGCCGTGGAAAGGTTACAGTAATCTACTACTGAACTTAATTTGCTGTAACAGAGGAACGTCCATGACCGAAGATATCCCCCTTGAAATCACTTCGAGCGACATGGCCAATCTGCCCATATTCATCGCCGTCCTTATCGTGGCCACCGTCGTCGTGCGCGTGTATTTTTCAATCAAACACAATGAAAAGCCGCCCATTGCCCGCGTCTTTTGGTGCGCGACGCTCCTCATCCCGCTCGGCGTGGTAGCTGCATGGATTACGAATCAAGTGCTTGTAAACGAGGACAGTTCCCTATGGATCCTTTCCTATTCAGCGCTCGGTGCCGCTGCCGTCATGCTCCTTGTCGAGCCCTTGGTATCGAGATTCATCGACCAATCCGATTTCGCAACGGGAACGATTGCTTGCACCTGTCGCGACGTTCTCGTCATCGCCGCGGTTTCGGTGCTCTCGTTCGTTTCGCTCGAAATTGCCTGCAACGACACGTTCTATCGCATTCCAGCAAACTCATTTGGTTTTTCCGTCGGGCTGCTCGCGACGATCCTGCTCTCTCTTTATTTGCTAGGACAACGGCACGGAGGGGTCATGACCCTTGTGCCCATCGTCTGCTGCATCTTTGGCATTGCCGAGCACTTCGTCGTGACATTTAAAGGCGAAGCCATCCTGCCGAGCGATATTTTGGCCCTGGGCACCGCAGCGGAGGTAAGCGAAGGATACGAGTTCACCTTTACCGCCGGAATCGTAACCTCTCTAGCCCTGCTGGAGATTTCCCTGGGGCTTCTTTCGCTTATCCGACCGAGAAAGCTCCGTACGCCCACCCATGTCTTCCCCGCAATCGCCGCTAACCTCTGCGCTTTTCTGCTAGTGACCGTTGTGGGGCTCTCGGGCTTTTCCAGCATCGACTTGGAGCAGGCGCTGAATTTTGGATTTGACCGTTGGCAGCCCATCACCACGTATGCGTCTCAGGGTTTTATCACTTCGTTCACCGAAATGGTCAACGAGTTGCCCATTGAGAAGCCCGAAGACTATACGCCCGATGAGGCGCAGAGCATCGAGCAGGAGCTCGCCGCCACCTACGACAGCACGTATGGCTCGAGCGAGCAGCGTGCCGCCGCCGTTGCTCAATTCAATGAAATCAAGCCGACAATCGTCGCCGTCATGAACGAAAGCTTTAGCGACCTTTCGTGCTTTGAGCAGCTCCAGGCGGCCGGGTATACCGGCCCTGCGTTTTATAACTCGCTTCCCGACACGCTCGTACGCGGCACTATGCTCGCCTCGGTCGCAGGCGGCGGAACAGCGAACTCCGAATTTGAGTTTTTGACCGGAGCTACGACCGCCTTTGTCGGAGTGGGCAAGATTCCCTATCAGCTTTATCAGATGAATGATGTCAGCGGCTTGGCAAAGGACCTTAAAGAACTTGGATACACCGCCACTGCCATGCACCCGCAAAACCCCGTTAACTACCATCGAGATAAAATCTATCAGCAGCTGGGCTTTGGAGATTTCCTATCTATCGCCGATTTCGAAGGTGCACCCTATTACCATGCCGGCGTATGCGACTACGCCACCTATGACAAGATACTCGACCTGCTGAGGACCGACGACGCTCCGCAGTTCATCTTCGATGTCACGATGCAAAACCATGGCGGATACGACTATGGCACCGTTCCCGCCGAAGAGCTGACAAACTATTGGGTCGAGGGAGCCAGCGAGGGCGCCAATAGCGCGCTCAACACCTATCTCACCTGCATCAACGCATCCGACCGGGACCTCGAGTACTTTATCAACGAGCTCCGCAATATCGGCAGACCGGTTGTTCTTGTCTTTTTTGGCGACCATCAGCCGAGCGCCGCAACGACTCTCAACGACGAGCTGTACCCTCAGGAAGATACGGCAAGCCACGCTTTCCGTATCCATCAGTCGACCTATTTCGTCTGGGCCAACTATGAAATCGCCGGCAATACCGAGCTCAACGTCTACGACACCGTCGGGGCAAACGAGATTGCAGCCATTACCCTTAATAAGATCGGCGCCCCGCTCACCGACTATCAAAAGGCTCTGCTTGCAACAAGGTCAGATGTGCCCACCATCAATGTCGCCGGCTATCTTGGTGCCGACGGGCTGCGCTACGACTTGGAATCTGAAGACAGCCCATACGCCTCGACGATCGACAAGCTGCAGCGCATGCAATACCTCGAGTTCGCCAGCAAAGTTCAGTAAGCCCGCCCATTCGCTTGGACCCATCGTATTGCAAGCACGCTCGGCCCAAATGCATCGCAAATGACTCCCGCTCGCAAACGAGGGTACAATGACGCTCGTGTCACATCACGGGGCCCCGGCCCCAACATATACAAAGGAGTCATACATGGGTTGCGAGCACGCACAGGCCGCCGGCGGACAAACGTCGCCGTCGCAATTTGAGGAGAACACGCTGTCCGAGGTCAAGCGCGTCATCGCCGTGCTTTCCGGCAAGGGCGGTGTCGGCAAGTCGTTTGTCACAGGTGCCATCGCCACCGAGCTTGCCCGCCACGGCCACAAGGTCGGCGTCCTCGATGCCGACATCACCGGTCCCTCTATCCCCAAGATGTTCGGTATGAGCGGACGCCACGTCCATGCCCTTGGCAACCTTATGCTGCCCGAAATCTCCGAGCACGGCGTCAAGGTCATGAGCTCCAACCTGCTGCTCCAAAACGAGACCGACCCCGTCCTTTGGCGCGGTCCGGTCATCGCAGGCGCCATTAGGCAGTTCTGGAGCGAGACCTCGTGGGGCCCCATCGACTACCTGCTGGTCGACATGCCTCCGGGAACAGGCGACGTCGCTCTCACCGTCTTCCAGTCACTGCCCGTCGACGGCATCGTCATCGTCACGAGCCCGCAGGATCTGGTCTCGATGATCGTCGCCAAGGCGGTCAACATGGCCGAGAAGATGAACGTCCCCATTCTGGGCATCGTCGAAAACATGAGCTATATTGAGTGCCCCGACTGCGGCAAGAAGATCGAGGTCTTTGGCAAGAGCAAGCTCCCCGAGGTCGCAGAGCGCTATAACCTCGACATCTTGGGCACGCTTCCCATCAATCCGTCACTCGCCGAGGCCTGCGATAAGGGCGAGGTCGAGACCGCGCTGCCCGATGGCATGTTGCCCAAGGCAGTCTCTGCTGTCGAGGCCATTACCCCACACGAGACCGACGAGGCCTAAGTGAACACGAGCGCCTTCTATGACGTCCTGGTAATCGGCGGCGGGGCTTCAGGCCTCGCCGCCGCCATTACGGCCGCACGCGCTGGCAAAAGCGTCTGCATCGTTGAGCGCGATGTCGCCTGCGGCCTTAAGCTCCTTGCGACCGGTAACGGCCGCTGCAACCTCTCCAACGAATCGATTGATCCTCAGCGGTATAACCACCCCGCATTCGTCGAATCCGTCATGGGCCCCCAACCCGAACAAGAGCTTATGGGTTTCTTCTCCTCGCTGGGCATCATGACAACCTCTGAGGAAGGCCGGCTGTACCCGCGCTCCCTTCGCGCAGAATCGGTGCGCGACGCGCTTCTCAACGTTTGCGACCGCCTAGGTATCACCTTAATCTGCGGAGCCAACGTTGCCTCGGCGCACAAAGCTTCCGAAGGCTGGACACTCCAAATAGACCGTCCAGCGCGGGCACTCAAGGCAAAAAAGCACGACGACCGAAAATCGGAGCTCCGCTCGCTTCGGAAGGCACTCGCCGATGTCCCTCGCAAGAACGAGGCCCTGCAGGCACATGCCGTAATTATCGCCACGGGCGGCAACCCCACCGGTATCGCCGATACGTTTAGTCTCCCCCTCACTTCGCTGCGCCCCATCCTCTGCCCCGTATCGGCAACGGTCGTTGGCGATCGGGCGGCACTCAAGACGTTGGATGGTCTGCGCGTCCGTGCCCGCTTGACGCTCACCCGCAATCATAATGAGCTCTGGCACGAAGACGGTGAAGTCCTGTTTCGAACCTTCGGTATCTCGGGCGTCGCTGTCTTCAACCTCTCCCGTCGTATCCAGCACGGCGATACGATCCTGCTCGACGTTTTCCCCGACCTCTCCAAAGACGAGCTGCTCGATATGCTCAACCGGCGCGTTGAGCTGCTCGGCGGCTTTTCGCCCCGCGATCCCCGTTGGCTCGACGGCATGCTCGCCCCGCAACTCTCCCGCGTCGTCTGCACGGCGTTCGAGCAGTGCCATCCAGGCTCCAACGATGTCATCCACCTGGTCTCGATCCTCAAGCACTTTAAGTTGCTCGTCGAGGGAACAGCCGAGGAGCGCTCGGCGCAGGTCACGCGTGGTGGCGTATCTGTCGAGAGCATCTCAACACCCAGTCTACGCGCGCGCAGCGCTGTCGACGCCCCGCTTTACGTCTGCGGCGAAGCGCTCGACATCGACGCCGATTGCGGAGGCTTTAACCTTGCGTGGGCCTGGCTCTCGGGCATTCGCGCTGCAAGCAGCCTGTAGCCGCGCAGTTTATAATCAAAAACGCATTCGGGCCGTCTGGGATACCGGACGGCCTCTTTCTTGCCTCTAAGGAGACCTCGATGATCGAAATCACCCAAGTCAACGCTTCGCTCGATGAAGCCGGCGATGAAAATGCCTGCCTCATTGTTGGCAAGCGAGTCGCCAAGCGCGTCCTACGTTGCAAGGACTCCGAGATCAAATCCATCGAGCTCCACCGCAAGTCAATCGACGCTCGCAAAAAACGAGACGTCCATTTTATCCTGAGCTTTCGTGTTGAGCTGACTAGTCCCCACCTCGAGCGAGAAGCGGTCGACGGCGTTTCCGAGCGTGACCGCTCGCGCGTACGCACGATAGAAGACGATGGGCCTTCATTCCCCTCCCTCGTCTCCGACGCACCTCAAGAACGCCCTGTCGTTGTCGGCGCCGGATGCGCCGGCCTTTTCGCTGCGCTTACGCTCGCCGAAGCAGGTCTTAAGCCCTTGCTCATCGAGCGCGGCGACCCGGCATTTCGCCGCTCGCAGGCGATCGACCTCTTTCTAAAGGAGCGCATCCTCGACCCCGAGAGCAATATTCAGTTTGGTCTGGGCGGCGCGGGGACCTTCTCGGACGGCAAGCTCAATACGGGAACAAAAAATCCCGTCCATCGCCTTATCCTCGAAACCTTCGTCGAGGCGGGTGCGCCCCGCGATATTCTGTGGGATGCCAAGCCACACATTGGCTCCGACATCCTTCCCACGGTTGTCACCGCTATATCCCAGCGCATCGAGCAGCTCGGAGGTGTCGTCCGTTATCGAACAAAGCTCGTCGACATTCACATCGACGCGTCTGGCGCCATTACCGGTATTGATGTTCAATCGTCCCAAGACGCCGCTTACGAGCCAATCGAGACAAAGCACCTCATCCTCGCCTGCGGGCATTCTGCTCGCGATATTTTTGAGCTCCTTAAGGACCACAACGTGGCCCTCGCACAAAAGACCTTTGCCATGGGCGTTCGCATCGAGCATCTGCAGCGCGACATCGACCGAGCCCAATATGGAGCCTTGGCGGGACATCCTGCCCTCGGAGCAGCCCCCTACAAGCTCGTCGCCCATCTTCCCAACGGCCGCAGCGTGTTCTCGTTTTGCATGTGCCCCGGCGGGCAGGTTGTCGCCGCCTCTTCCGAGCAGGGCCACCTGTGCGTCAACGGCGCCAGCCTCAATGCCCGCGACGGACGCAACGCAAACGCCGCCCTGCTCGTTAACGTCACGCCTGAGGACCTTCCCAACGATGACCCGCTCGCCGGCATCGAGCTCCAGCGTGTCTGCGAGGCGGCCGCCTATCGCCTGGGCGGTTTCAACTGGAACGCACCGGCACAACTCGTCGGAGATTTCCTCGCAGGACGCGCCAGCAAGGCGCCCGGAAAGGTAAAGCCCACCTATCCGCTTGGTGTGACCTGGACGGCAATTGACGAAGCCCTACCGCAGCATATCGTCGAGTCGCTCCGCCTGGGACTTCCCCTACTCGGAAAAAAGCTACGAGGCTACGACCGTCCCGATGCCGTTCTTACCGGCGTGGAGACTCGTTCGAGCTCACCGGTCACTGTCACCCGAGACCGAACGTGCCATGCCGTGTCGACCCCGGGCCTCTACCCTTGTGGTGAGGGAGCTGGATATGCCGGCGGCATCATGAGCGCGGCCACCGACGGCATCCGTTGTGCTGAAGCCCTGATCGCAGACCTCTAACGCACGAATTCCAGCGCGCAAAAGACATAGGCCCCGAGCTCCACAGGGAACTCGGGGCCTGTTCGCTATTTCTTAAACCGTGCACCCTGGCGTTTTCTGCCCGATGCGAACGTGGAACCCTTGCGGGCCTGCGAACGTAAGCGCTCGATCGTCTCGTCCTCAGACGCACCCTCGAGCATCGCCCGAATCTGAACGACGGCATCGCGCAGGCGCGCCGCCTCCTCAAAGTCCATGGCGGCAGAAGCGTTACGCATGTCCTCTTCCATGGTTTCGACAATCCGCACAAGCTCGTCATGCGGCAGTTTTTCCAACTGCTCCGCAAGTGTCTGCTCGGGCGCCACCGTTTCCGGCACGCCGCCCTCACCCGACTCATCGGGCGTATAGAATGCGCCATGGCCAAGAGAGTCGCCCTTCGAGCGCCCCTTGGAACCCACGGTTTTTTCGGCCTCGGCAATAAAACTTGAGATGTCGTTGATGGCCTTGCGCACTGTTTTGGGCACAATGCCATGCTCTTCGTTATATGCCATCTGAATCTCACGACGGCGCCGCGTCTCCTCGATGGCCTCTTTCATCGAATCGGTCACAACGTCTGCATACATGATGACTTCGCCATCGGCGTTACGGGCCGCACGGCCAATCGTCTGAATCAGCGAACGGCGGTTGCGCAAGAAGCCTTCCTTATCGGCATCGAGAATTGCCACCAGTGAGACCTCGGGGAGATCCAAACCCTCGCGAAGCAGGTTGATGCCAACGAGAACATCGATCTTGCCCTCGCGCAGCGTTCGCAGGATCTCGACACGGTCCATTGTCGCCGTATCAGAGTGCATGTAATTGACCTTAATGCCCGCGTCGAGCAGATGGTCGGTCAGGTCCTCGGCCATGCGCTTGGTCAACGTGGTCACCAGCACGCGCTCCTTGCGGGCAACACGCTCGCGAATCTCGTCCTCAAGATCGTCAATCTGCCCACGAACCGGACGCACATCGATCTTGGGATCGAGCAGGCCGGTCGGACGAATAATCTGCTCCACGTCGTTTTGGCTCACCCGCAGCTCGTAGTCGCCCGGCGTGGCCGAAACATAGATAAACTGGGGTATCCTTGCCTCAAACTCATCGAAACGAAGCGGGCGGTTATCGAGCGCCGAGGGCAGGCGAAAACCGTGTTCCACCAGCGTCACCTTACGCGAGCGGTCACCTTCGTGCATACCGCGAATCTGCGGCACCGTCACATGGCTCTCATCGATGATGCAGAGCATATCCTTAGGAAAGTAATCGATTAGGGTAAACGGCGGCTCACCCGGCTTGCGACCGTCCAGATGACGCGAGTAGTTCTCGATGCCGTTGCAAAAGCCCATCGTCTCGAGCATCTCAAGATCATAATCGGTGCGCTGCTGCAGACGCTGCGCCTCGAGCAACTTGTCGGTCGCCTTGAGCTCCGCGACGCGCTTCTCGCACTCTTCGCTGATCGATTTCAGAGCCGCCTTGACCTTCGGCTTCTCGGTCACGTAGTGCGATGCCGGCCATACGGGGATGGCCTCGTACTCACGAAGCATCTCACCGGTGACCTCATCGATCTCGGCAATCAGCTCGACCTCGTCGCCAAAGAACTCAAACCGCAACGGATGCTCGGCATAAGGCGGATACACGTCGACAACATCGCCGCGCACGCGGAACGTGCCACGTGCCAGGTCATAGTCATTGCGATCATATTGAATGTCGATAAGCGCATGGATAAAGTCATCGCGCTCGAGCGGCACCTTCTTGTCGACGTTTGGAGCCAGACCCGCATAGTCCTCAGGAGAGCCAATGCCATAGATACACGAGACCGATGCGACAACGATCACATCACGTCGAGAGAGCAGTGACGCGGTCGCCTGATGGCGCAGCATCTCGACCTCTTCGTTAATAGAGGAGTCTTTCTCGATATATGTATCGCTTTGCGGCACATACGCCTCGGGCTGATAGTAGTCGTAGTACGAGACAAAGTAGACCACAGCGTTATTGGGAAAGAACTCTTTGAGCTCGCTCGCAAGCTGAGCGGCGAGCGTTTTATTCGGAGCCATGACCAGCGTCGGCTTTCCCAGGGCCTCAATAGTCTTTGCCATCGTGAAGGTCTTGCCCGAACCAGTCACACCCAGCAAAACCTGATAGCGGTCTCCGTCCCTCACGCCCTGCACAAGCGACTCAATGGCCTTAGGCTGGGAACCGGCAGGCTCATAGGGAGAGACGACTTCAAACGGCACCTCAGCGCCCTCAACGCCAAAGCGCTTAAGTTCACCACCAACACGTTCTACTTCAAATTCCGCCATGGATACTCCTAACTCATACATCTGCAGTATACGCAGGCGGTGGGCTTAGTCCTATACGAACCGATCGGGATAGAGAGTCTTATATCGAACCCAGGCATTATTGACGCGAATCAGATAAGCCTGAGTTTCAGGGAAGGTAATCGCATTATGGAGTGACGTGTTCTGCTGCGCCCATCCGTCGACATTGCCCATACCGGCGTTATAGGCGGCGATGGCACTATCCGTCGACCCGTTGAAATAGGTGAGAAGATACGAGAGGTATGCGCAGCCAAACTCGATATTCGTAGCCGGATCGTTAAGATTGTCGGCCGAATACTCCCCTCCGTCGACAAGGCCCTTGGCGATCATATCCTGGGCAGTCTCGGGCATCAGCTGCATCAATCCCTGAGCACCCTGATTCGACTCGGCCTCGGGGTCCCAATTCGATTCCGACTTAATGACAGCGCACACCAGATACGGATCCAAATTATGCGAAATACTGGATTGCTTTACATACGCCTCGTAGTCAATCGGATACAGCGGCTTAAAGAAAGCGGCAGGGGCACACGAGTAGACGAGCGAAATAACGCCGAAGACGAACACAACGGCAAGTGGCGCCACGCGATACCACGTAAAGAAACGTGCCTTAGGCATCGGCCTCCTCCTTATCCGGAGTATCTATAAACCCGTGGCATGCAAGCCATGAGTCAAGCTGCTCAAAGAGCGAATTATCAGCTGCCGAATTATCAATCACCGTTGTAGCGAGATTGCACAGCGCAGACTCATCGGGCTGGCAAACAGAACGGGCATCGAAATCAGATGGCTCCATGCCACGTTGAATAGCGCGCTCGCGACGAACTGACAAAGGGGCGCTAATGACCAGAATTTCATCAGCCAAGCCAAATGCATCCTCAAAACCAGTCGGAGCAGAAACCTCGACCACCGCAAAGGGGTAACGGGGAGATGAAACCGTACAACAAACCGGATCGAGAATCCTAAGCGAAAGCTGTTCAATGAGAACGGGATGCACGATGCCATTAAGCCGTGCGACCGAATCAGGAGAAGCGAAAACTCGAGAAGCGAGGATGCTGCGGCGAATGCCGCCTTCCTCATCCAAAATGTCCCAACCGAATTCATCCGCGAGTGCATTGACGATATCAGAGCCCGGCACATACAGCGATTTTGCAAGCTCATCCAGATCAATTAGCATAGCGCCACGAGATTCGAAATAGCGGCAGGCAGTCGACTTACCCGAAGCAATATTGCCCAAGACAAATACGGTAAACATCAAGCCCTCCCTAACGCCAATGCGACTAATTATCGCTCAAATACACTAGAAGGACTCAAAATACAGTCAAACAGTAAGAGCGCATACGGGGGAACTAGGTCCCAAAGTACAACGTGTATACAACGCAAAAAAGGGGGAGGCCGCGAGGCCTCCCCCTTCTCAGTTCAAGCGTACGGCTCGGTGCCGTCCACCGGTCAGCGGCGCCCTGGCCTCCCACGGGCTGACCCCGCAGTACTCTCGGCGCGATGGGGCTTAGCTTCCGGGTTCGGAACGGGACCGGGCGTGCCCCCCATGCTCTGGCCGCTGACCGGTGGGCGGCGCCCACCGTTCTCGGTGTCCTGGGTCTCACTTTACACGTGCCCTGGGGGCCGCATGGCGCATAGGGGAGATTCGACTCGGGGGCATCCTCGTGCCCGGACCGCGCATGAGCGCTGGGTCCCGCGGGCCGCGAGGTGCGGTTCCGGAAGAGCTCGGGCGATTAGTGCGGCTCGGCTGAGGCTGTCGCCAGCCTTGCACCTGCCGTCTATCGACCAGGTAGTCTACCTGGGCCCTTACCGGAAGGAGAACTAATCCCTGGAACGGCTTCCCGCTTAGATGCCTTCAGCGGTTATCCGCGCCGCACGCGGCTACCCGGCCGTGCCGTTGGTCGACAACCGGTTCACCGGAGGTGCGTCCACCCCGGTCCTCTCGTACTGGGGGCAGCCTCCATCGATTCTCCTGCGCCCACGGAGGATAGGGACCGAACTGTCTCACGACGTTCTGAACCCAGCTCGCGTACCGCTTTAAACGGCGAACAGCCGTACCCTTGGGACCTGCTCCAGCCCCAGGATGCGATGAGCCGACATCGAGGTGCCAAACCTTGCCGTCGATGTGGACT
>UQAU01000026.1 GCA_900539035.1 uncultured Collinsella sp.
AAGGGCGAGGGCGTTGAGTATACGAGCGCTCAGATGGTCGATTACTGGGAGAAGCTTGTCGACACCTATCCCATCATCTCCATCGAGGACGGCATGGCAGAGGAGGACTGGGACGGCTGGGTTGAGCTCACCCGCCGCATTGGCAACAAGGTGCAGCTGGTGGGCGACGACCTGTTCGTCACCAACACCGAGCGCCTCAAGAAGGGCATCGAGCTGGGCGCCGCCAACGCGATCCTGGTCAAGGTCAACCAGATCGGCACGCTCACCGAGTCGCTCGAGGCCATCGAAACCGCCAAGGAGGCCGGCTACGCTTGCATTGTGAGCCACCGTTCCGGCGAGACCGAGGACTCCACAATCGCCGACCTGGTCGTGGGCGTCAACGCCGGCCAGATCAAGTCGGGCGCCCCGTGCCGCAGCGACCGTATCGCCAAGTACAACCAGCTCATCCGCATCGAGGACGAGCTCGAGGGCAGCGCGCGCTACGCCGGTAAGTCTGCGTTCTACAACATTCGCTAGGCAGCGGCGTGTGCGGGGGCGGGGTTGACTCGGATTCGCCTCGCTTCCGCCAGGCACTGTTGAGCACCATTGGGCGCTGGGCCATACGGCTCGGCGCCTTTTTTATGTCGAGCAAAGGCTGGCGAAGGCGGTGCGGGCGCTCGTGCTATAACTAAAAGGCTTAGCGCAAACAAACCTCAACCGCACAAGGCGCACATGGATCAGATTTACGACAACAGGTATTATTCCGCCGGTTCGCGCGAGCCGTCGCCTCGCCGCGCGGGTACCGTGCAGCTCGGCGGGTCCGACTACGCCGGCGTCGATCGCCGCGCACAGCGTCCGGCAAGTGCCTCGCACCCCCGTGCTCAAATGAATATGCCGACGGACCGTTCGCCACGTTCGGCGCGCCCGACGCATGCTCAGCGCCCCTCGGCTCAAACACACGAAAAGTCGACCAGGCCCTCGAGCCGTCTTTCGGGCTCGGACTTCATGCACTACGCCAACGACAACGCGGTGGTCAAGGCAATCTACGACTTTACCCATGGACCCCAGCGCGGGCTGTTTATTGGCATTGTTGTCGTCCTGGTGCTCGTGAGCCTGTACTTTCCCGTGCGCGACCTCTACGTTGCCAAGCGCTCGAACGATATCTTGGCCAAGCAGGTCGAGATTCGCCAGCGGTACAACGACGAGCTGCAGAAAAGCGTCGACAAACTGCTCTCGGAGAAGGGCATTAAAGACGCGGCATCCGAGGACCTGGGCCTGGTGATGCCCGGCGAGAAGAGGATTG
The DNA here is from genome assembly GCA_900539035.1 of uncultured Collinsella sp. Taxonomy (GTDB): domain Bacteria; phylum Actinomycetota; class Coriobacteriia; order Coriobacteriales; family Coriobacteriaceae; genus Collinsella. The sequence continues at coordinate 1,283 of UQAU01000026.1, forward strand.
AAGTGCAGGGCCTGGACGACGATTCGGATTCGTCTTCGAGCAAAAAGTCCTCGAACGCCAAGAAGGCCAGCGAAGTTGCCAAAGAGATCGAAGAGGTCGGCAAGGACGTACCGTGGTACATCCAAACGCTCGATATGCTTTTTGGGTTTAACGGCGTCGAGGGCCAGACAGTCGTGTCCAACGGCAAATAGCGCCCGGAGGGGAGCCCGCAATGACGAATTGCAAACGATATAAGGTGGCGGCGATTGACCTGGGAACGGTGTCGTCGCGACTGGTGCTGGCCCAGGTCGAGGGCGGGGCGATCGTGGAATCGTCCAAGCATACCGAGATTACCGACTTGGGCGAGGGCGTGGATGCGACGGGGCGCTTTTGCGAGGCGGCCGTTGGGCGCGTGCTCGCTGCGTGCCGAATGTTTGTGGACGAGGCCCGTGCCTTTGGGGCCGCGTGCGTCTGCACCACGTGCACGAGCGCCGCGCGCGATGCGTCCAATGCCGCGCTGCTACTGGACGGCCTGCGCGAGCTGGGGCTCGAGCCGCAGGTGATTCCGGGCGAGGTCGAGGCGCGCCTGACGTTTTTTGGCGTGGCGCACGACTTTGCTGGCGAGCGCATCATTGTTGCCGATTCGGGCGGCGGATCCACGGAGCTCGCGACGGGCGTCTATGCGCCGGAACGCGGCGTCTTTGCGCTGGAGGGAACGCGCTCGCTGGACATCGGTTGTCGCCGCGTGACGGAGCGGTTCTTCTCGGCGCTGCCGCCTGCGGACGGCGAGCTTGCTGCCGCTGCCGCGTGGGCAGGTGAGCAGTTCGCCGCCTATTTTGAAGGCCTGCCCAGCGACTTTGAGCGCGCCGAACGCCTGGTCGCCGTGGGCGGCACCGTCACCACGCTCGTGGCGCTCGTTCATAAGCTGGAACCGTACGATTCGAGCTTTGTGCACCTGCGCGAGCTTTCGCTGGATCAGGTTTCGGCCGCTATCGAGCGCATGTCTGTGTTGGATGCGGACGGCATCGCCGCTCTACCGGGTGTACAGCCCAAACGCGCGGGCGTGATCTTGGCGGGCGCCGTGGTGATCCGCGAGCTCATGCGAGCCGGCGGCTACAAGACGCTCACTGTAAGCGAGAACAGCCTGCTCGCCGGCATGGCCGCCACCATCAACGAGGTTCTCGACGGTGCGACCCCCACCATCGCCTGGACCCCCGCTCTCAGCACCCTGTAACCATTCCCCCATAAGTTGCGGTGGAATAGTTCCTAAATGGGCTGGTAAGCTGCCAAAACAGGAACTATCCCACCGCAACTTAGAGCCCCACCGGCATCCAAAAGAAACGAGCCCGCATCCCTTGGGGACACGGGCTCGAAAGCTCCATATGGTAGGGGCGGTGGGACTCGAACCCACAATCCTTGCGGCGAGAGATTTTAAGTCTCCTGCGTATGCCAATTCCGCCACGCCCCCGTGAGACTAGAAGTCTAGCACAAGCCGTCCGTTACGCGTTGACCGCCATCGAGTGCTGACCCGACTTTTCCAAGTACTCGGCATACTTGGCCTCGTCGCCCTTGTTTTGGTACTGCAGGGCCAACAGGTACTCCAAGCGGCAACTCTTAACCTTATCGTCGCCGGCCTCCTCGAGCATGCGCTCCAGCTCGGGAATGTCGTTGTGGCGCTTGAGGATCATCGTGTCGTACATCAGCTGGCATTCGTGCGCGACTGCCTCGGCCTGACCGCCCTCAAAGCTCTTGATCTCGTGCAGCAGCTCCTTGGACTTTTTGCGGTCCTCCTGGCCAACGTAGTAGTTAAAGGCCTTAATGACAAGGTCGACGCGCTGCATCTTGGGGAGGTTGAGTCCCAGCAGCAGGTCGAACATCTCGCTGGCGCGCTCGTGGTCCTCGCGCAGCAGATAGGAATTCAGGCGCAGGTAGTCGCGGTTGTAGCGTGGGTACAGCATGCTAGTGAGTTTGCCGTCGAGCAAACGATCGAACTCATCCCATTGCTTGGCGGCCATAAGCTGCTGCAGGCGTTTAAACGTGGTGCGTTTTTTGACGCTAAAGAACACCGACACGGCGATGCAGATGATAACGACGGCGGTCCAGAGCGTGCGGGAATCGGGCATATTAGGGTCCTTAGTCGCTCATAAAGCGAGCGGTATGACAACACGTACTGGATGTATTATACGCAGCGCGCAAGCAAACTGGCATAAAAGCTTATCGAGGCCGAGTGCCATCGCTCGCTGCGGTACACTTACCTAAAGTAAACCATGAAGGGAGACATTACCTATGAAGAAGATCGTTTTGGCTTGCGGTGCTGGCGCTGCTACTTCCACGCTCGTTGCCCAGAAGGTCGCCACCCTGCTCGACGCTAACGGTTACGCCGACAAGTATGAGATCGTGCAGTGCGCCATCTCCGAGGCCAAGGACTACTGCGACGAGGGCGCCGACCTGCTGATCGCCACCACCGTTGCCCCCGAGGGCCTCACCTGCCCGTACGTGAGCGGCGTGCCCTTCATGACCGGCATGAACCGCGTCGCTGCTGAGAAGGCCGTTCTCGACGTCATGGCTCAGTAGGCGCTGCCTGTATGAGTGAGCAGAACGCCAATCCGGTCGAGCTCTTTGGCATGCGCGTTGCCCATGTGGGCATTAACGCCACCGACCCGGCAGACGCCCTGGAGATCGCGGAGCTGTTCTCGACGATGATGGGCCTGCCCGTCATCGAGACCCCCGTTTCGTACTTTAACGATTCGCTGGTCGAGATCATGAAGCAGAACGGTCGTGGCGCCAAGGGCCACATTGGCTTTGCCGTCAACGACATCGATGCGGCCGAGAAGTGGTTTGCCGAGCGCGGGCTCGAGGTTAACGAGGAGTCGCGCGTGCTGCTGCCCGACGGCGGCACCAAGCTCGTGTACTTTAAGCGCGAGTTCGCCGGCTTCGCCGTGCACCTGTGCCGCGAGTAGCGCACAAGCTGCCATAGCTAACTAAAAATGGGGCAAGGCCGCGTGGCCTTGCCCCATTTTTAATGCCGAGGGGCATCCCTACCGTGGCAGGCGAATCGTAAAGCGGCTGCCGACGCCCTCGACCGAGGTCACGCCGATGACGCCGCCGTGGCTATCGACGATCCACTTGGCAATGGCAAGCCCCAGGCCCGAGCCCTGCGCGCCGGCATCGCGTGCGTTGTCGGCGCGGTAGAACCGTTCAAACGCGTGAGCTGCGGATTCCTGGTTCATGCCGATGCCCTCGTCCTCAACGCTTATGTCGATCGTGCCCGCGCCCGCATCCGGCGCTACGCCAAACGTGATGGGCGTTCCCGCGTCCGAGTACTTGGCGGCGTTTTGCACGATCACGCGCAGAGCCTGCTTCACGAGCGCCACGTCGACAGACGCGTCGCAGCACGGGTCGCCGGCAAGCGTGGTATCGTACACCAGCCGATACGTGTGCGCGGCGTCGATCATCTGCGATTCTTCGCATACCTCGCCGACCAGTGCGGCCAGGTTGGTATTCGCGCGCCGCAGGACCGTGCGCCCGGCATCGCCGCGTGCCAAAAACAGCAGCTGTTCCACGAGCTCCTGCATGTGCTCGCTTTCGGCCTTGAGGGATGCGATGGATTCCGCCAGCACGTCCGGGTCGTCTTTGCCCCAGCGGTCGAGCATGTTTACGTAGCCCTGAATCACCGCGATGGGCGTGCGCAGCTCGTGGCTTGCGTCGTTGACAAAGCGCATCTGCTGCAGCTTGGCCTCTTGCATCTGGCGCAGCAGGCGGTTGAGTGCGACCTCGATGCTTGCCAGGTCGGCGTCGCCGGTGGTGACGCTCGGCGAGTCGACGCTTGCGCGCTCGATGGCCTGCTCCAGCGTTTCCATCTTGCCGCCGGAGAGCTGCATGCGGCCGAGCTCGTCTACGCGCAAGGCCAGGTCGTTGAGCGGCGCCATGGTGCGACGCACGCGGCGGGCGCCGCCGAGCATGTTGAGCACGCTGATGACCTGCCAACCCACAACGACAAGGTAGAGAGGCCATAGCGTGACGAGGTCCTGTGCGAGGGGGAAGGTCTTGGTGGTGTGCGCAAGCTCGACGGTATAGGTGAGCGTTGTCAGGTCCCAGCCGCGTGCGGGCGTCAGCGACATGCCGTGAACGGTGGCGCCGGGGATCCAGCCTGCGGTAAACGCGCTGTCGGGCAGCGTCTGGTTGTATCCATAGACGAGGATCGCCGCCGCAATCACCATCAGCAGCAGATCGAGCCAGACGTAGCTCATCAAGCGGCGCCGCATATAGCCCCAGTTGATGGCGCGGGCGATGGAGGTGACGCGCTTGGCCTCGGTGTTACGCGCGGCAGACATAGCCCACCCCGCGCACGGTCTGGATGATGCGGGCGCCGCCGGCGTCCTCGATCTTGGCGCGCAGGTGCGCGATGTGCACGTCGACGTTGTTGGTGTCGCCCACGTATTCATAGCCCAGCGCCTCGTGCGCGATGCGCTCGCGTGTGAGCACGGTCTCGGCATGCGCCATAAGCAGGGCGAGGACATCGAACTCGCGGGCCGTGAGCGCGATGGGCGAATCGCCGACCGTGACTTCGCGGCGGTTGGGGTCGAGCGCGACCGAGCCCACGGTAAGCGCGGCGGGGGAGGGCGTGGCAGCGGTCTGGGTCGTGTCGGTTGCCGGGGGCATCGCAGTGGAGCCGACACTCGAGCCACCTGCCGCGCCCGCCCCAGTCCCGGCGCCACCAACGCCCGAAGCCGCCCGCACGGCCTCCGAGCGCTTCAGCGCCACGCGGATCCGTGCGAACAGCTCCTCGATCGCAAACGGCTTGGTCAGGTAATCGTCGGCGCCGGCATCGAGCCCGGCAACCTTGTCCATCACGGCATCGCGCGCGGTGACCATGATCACCGGCACATCCTTGTGCTTGCGGACACGCCGCAGGACCTCCATGCCGTTGAGCTGCGGCAACAGCACATCGAGCAGAATCAGATCGTAGTCGCGCTCCAGCGCCAGGTCCACGGCGGTGCGGCCGTCGGCGGCGTGCTCCACCTGGTAGCCCTCGTGCTCCAGTTCGAGCGTCACAAAGCGGGCGATTTTCTCCTCGTCCTCTACGATCAGGATCCGTGCCATGCGTGCCCCCGTCTGCGATTACTTGTCGTCGTTCAGATTTTGTTTGATGTCGTCCGCGGCGTCGGCGGCGTGATTCATAAGGTTGTTGATGCTGCCGGGCACGTCGCCGTCGCTGTCGATGCGGTAGCGCATGCCAAAGAACAGGCCAATCAGCATCAGCCAAATCGTGGCGCCCCAGGCAAACAGGGCGACGATGGGAATCAGGATGGGGATGTTGAGGATGATCGCATCGCGGCGCGTGGCGATAAACTTGGTGTCCAGGCTCAGGCGGAAGAGTTTTTTGAGGTACTCCCACACGCTGTCCATCTTCTTGGAGAAGTCGGTCTTTTCGCTCGACTTTTCGTAGGCGGCTTGCGCGGCGACCATCTCGGCCGAGGGCTCATCGACTGGCGCGGACTCGGTGGCGGCGTGCGCCGACGTGGTCTGGGTCTTGCCCTGCGACTCGAGCCAAATGATGGCATCCAGAACGTTGCCGTCGGCGGCGTCGAGCGCGGCCTTGGCATCGGTGTAGCTCACGTTGCACTTGGTGCGGATGGTTTCAACTTTTTCGAGGTCGTCCATGACCTGTCCTTTCGTTCGATGGGCGCGACGCCGGGCGATTTGCCCGGGCGCGAGCGTTGCGTTCGGCGGCCTGCGTGGCGCCGCCCCGCCCTTGGTCGAACTCTATAGTGCAGGTTATAGATTAAGCGATTCTTGAGCCAAGATTAATGTTGGATGAGTTTTTGGGTGACGGTGGGAAAAGTATTAGACCTCGATAGCGGGGGATGGGGTGTCGGTAGCAAAGCGGTGCCAAGGGTTGGTCGAGCAGGCGGTTTCTCCATTGATGTCCGCACGGCATGTGGCACTTACCCTGCCGCCCCGCTCCGCCGCGGCGGCATGCGTCTGAACAATGACCCTCTAAGGAGTTCGATACCGATGAGTGACAACGCAAAGCATCTCGCAAAGAAGTGCGTCAAGGACGCGGGACCGTGCCTCGCGCTGTGCCTTGCCGGCGCAGCGGTCGCGCTGCTGGCTGTTCTGAGGCCATTCGACGCGCTCCGAAGCGCCAGTTCTCTGCACGTTTGTATGGCCCTTGCCGGCGCCATGATGACCGGCGGTGTGCTCGATCTGGTTTTTTGGGTGCTTGATCCGTTTGGATGGAAGAACGAGGGGTAAGCCCTAAGGGATGGAAGGGCTGGAACGGTTGGCTTAGTGATCGCGCAGAATGCGGGCTAGCGACTTACAGGGAAGTGGTAATCCGATGACGGTCTATGTGACGGGCGACATTCACGGTGGGCTCGACATGCAAAAGCTTCGCGACTGGGAGCTTGGGGATAGTCTGACGAGTGACGACTATCTCATCGTCGCTGGTGACTTTGGCTTTCCATGGGATTTCTCTGCCGAGGAGTGCGCCGATATCGCCTGACTGGAGTCGCGCCCCTATACGGTGCTGTTTGTCGACGGAAACCACGAGCGTTTCGATCACTGGGCGGAGCGCCCCATGGAGATGTGGCACGGCGGGTTGACGCAGCGCCTGTCGGATACCTCTCCCATACGGCGCCTGACGCGCGGCGAGGTTTTTGAGCTTGATGGCTCAACGATCTTTACCATGGGCGGCGCCACGAGCGTGGACAAAGAATACCGCATTCCGTATTCGAGTTGGTGGCCGCAGGAGCTTCCGGACGAGCGCAACTTTGATGAGGCACGGGCAAAGCTCGACAGTGTGGGCTGGAAGGTCGACTACGTGGTCACCCACACCTGCTCCACGCGCATGCTTTCGCCCACGCTTTATCCGGCACCCGGCTGGAATTGCCCCACGGTTGATCGACTTACGGCATTTTTCGATGAGCTGGAAGACCGCTTGGATTACAAGCGCTGGTACTACGGGCATTTTCATCGGGATGCCAACCCTGCCGAGCGCCATACCGTGCTCTACGACTGCGCCGTTCGCTTGGGCGACGAACTCCAGCCCTGGGATGTCGCGTAGGGGCGGGGTGGCTGGCTACTCGACCGTTACAGTGATGTTCTCCCGATGCGCGCGGATGACGTCCCAGCTAAAGTGCTCGACCAGCTGCTCGGCAGAGCGCGGCGTGGTGTCCGGCGCGATGCCCGTTTGCCCGGCGAGCCATCCCAGCAGTGCCTCGGGCGTGCCAAAGCGGGCACGTAGTTCGCCCAGGTCCAGATCGCAGTCGCGCTTGGAAAGGCGGCGGCCATCCGGCGACATGAGCAGCGGAATATGTGCGTAGCGCGGCGTGGGAAGTCCCAGCAGATGCTGCAGGTAGATTTGGCGCGGCGTGGAGCCCAGCAGGTCGCATCCGCGCACGACCTCGGTGACGCCCATGGCGGCGTCGTCGACTACCACAACTAGCTGGTAGGCAAACACGCCGTCGCTGCGGCGCACCAAAAAGTCGCCGCACTCGGTGGCGAGCGCCTCGCATTGGGCACCATACGTGCGGTCCACGAATTCAATCACATCGTCTGCGAGGTCGTCGACGGCAGGCACGCGCAGGCGCGTGGCCGGAGCGCGCAGGATGCTGCGACGGGTAACCTCCTCGGCAGAAAGGCCTCGGCAGGCGCCGCGGTAGATGGGTGTGCCGTCGCTCGCGTGCGGTGCGCTCGCGGCGTGGAGTTCGGCGCGCGTGCAAAAGCAGGGATAGGTGAGGCCGGCGTCTTGTAGCTGGCGCAGGGCGCTTTCGTACAGGTCTAGGCGATCATGCTGGTAGTAGGGGCCTTCATCCCATTCGAGCCCCAGCCAGGCCAGGTCGTCAATCAGTTGAGCGGCAAGTTCCGGGCGCTTGCAGCGATCGTCTAGGTCCTCGATGCGCAACACGACGCTGCCGCCTTGGCTGCGGGTCGAAAGCCACGCGCACAGGCAGCTGAACACGTTACCCAGGTGCATGCGGCCCGAGGGCGACGGGGCGAAGCGGCCCACGACGGGGGTGGGCGCTGCCGTTGCCGGTGCGTCCGCGGCGTGTGTTGCTATGTTGCGTGCGTTGATATCCATGCGGACGAGTATAGCGCGTGGCGCGGTGGGGGAGACGCTGCTGTGGCCTGCAAGTTGCCGAGGCCGCGCGTTGCGCGTGCCGGACCACCGGCTCGACAGCTCGATCGCCGCCCGCCAGCCCAACCCCTCAAACGACAGAAACCCCGGCAGCTCTTCGCAACTGCCGGGGTTTCCGCGGAAAAGGGGGACATGATCCTCGAGCGAACGGCAAAGGGGCAAACCGTTTTCGCTCAACTGCTTTATGCCCCTCGGCTGACGGCTTAATCGGCTAACGCCGCGCCCACACAAAGCCGCTACACCTGTGACGGAGCTATGAAGTGGTATCTATTGCCGGAGCGGGCTATGCCAAGGAGTGTCCCAGATTACCGGCAGATAAGGAACGTCCCCAGGTGCCGGCCGCGGACGTGACTTTCGTCCCGTTTGATACTCCGCTGACCTAGATGTTCGTCACATGAACCCGCAAACGTGGGACAATGACGCTACTGGTATCACAGACAAAGGATGTGCCTATGAACGCCCCCGTTGCCAAGACCTGTCGGCAGCGCTGCCCGTTTGCGCGATTTGCTTCCATTTGCGCGCTCGTCGCGTGCGCGCTGTTGCTGTTGCCCGCCGTTGCACGTGCCGACGGGTATTCCATGACCCAAACCTACATCAGTGCCACGGTTGAGGCCGATGGATCGCTGACCGTTGTCGAGGGGCGCCAGTTTGATTTCGACGACGACATCAACGGCGTGTTTTGGGAGATCAATACGGGCTCCAACCAGCAGGGCGGCACGGCGGGCGTCGATGTGCTGAGTGTCGAGGAAGAGGACAACGCGTTTAACAAAGTCGATAGCGCGAACAAGGGCGACTCTGGCGTCTACACGGTCGAGCAGACCGGTGACGGCGTAAGGATTAAGGTGTTCAGCCCTCACGAGAGCGGCGACAGCGCAATCTACTACGTGAGCTACACCATGACCGGTGCGGTTATGAACTGGGCCGATACCGCCGAGCTCTACTGGAAGTTCGTGGGTGACGGCTGGTCTGCGGATTCCGATGACGTCGAGATGGAAGTGTGCTTCGCGAATGCCGCTGCCGGGACGGCGGCCGTCAAGGGCGATAACTTCCGCGCATGGGGCCATGGTCCGCTGACGGGCGACGTGTCGCTCGATGAGGACGAGCCCATGGTCACCTATACCATTCCCTGCGTGCACCAGGGCGAATTCGCCGAGGCACGCATCGCCTTCCCCAGCGACTGGGTGCCGCAGCTTGCCGCCTCGGGCGAAGAGCGCATGTCAACAATTTTGAGCGAAGAGAAGGAATGGGCCGACGAAGCTAACGCCCGCCGTGAGCACGCGCGTGCGGTTGCCAGCGCGATTGCCGTGGTGTGTGTTGTTGTGGCGGTTGCCTATACCGGTGTGATCGTGATGCTCAAGCTGCGCAGGCCCAAGCCCAAGCCGCTCTTCCAGGACGAGTACTTCCGCGATGTGCCCTCGGCCGACCATCCCGCGGTGCTTGCAGCTCTTATGAGCTGGAACGACGTGCCCGATCAGGCATATATCGCCACACTGATGAAGCTGACCGACGACCGCGTGATCAAGCTGGAAGAAGCGACCGAGACCAAGAAGAAGGGTCTGCTCCGTCGCGAAAAAGAGGAGCAGACGTATCGCATCACAGTGACCGATGAGGCTTGGAAGGCTGCCAAGAAGGACGGCATCGATCGCGATGTGCTCAAGGTCTTCTTCGCCGGCGTTAAGCCCGATAAGGACGGAGTCCGTTCGCGCACGTTTAGCGAGCTGGAGGAGTACGCTAACGAGCGCACCACATCTGTTGGCGACAAGCTCGAGGACTATCAGAGCACGGTTAAGGGCAAGCTGGAGGCGCGCGAGCTTATTGCTTCGGATGGCACTATCGCGATGGTGGCCGGCCTGGTTCTCGGCATCATCATTGTCTTTGGCATTCTGGGCTCTCTGTTCTATACCGACTTTGCGGATGCCAACGTCGGTGCCGCTATGATCTCGATCCCCGTCACGATCGTGGGCTTTGTCCTGAGCTGCACCTTCCGCCGTTACACGCCGGAGGGCGCCGAGGTGGCGGCTCGCTGCAAGGCGCTCAAGCATTGGCTCGAGGATTTCACACGCCTAAAGGAAGCCGTCCCGGGCGATCTGGTGCTGTGGAATAAGCTGCTGGTGATGGGCGTTGCCCTGGGCGTTTCGAAAGAAGTGCTGCGACAGCTGGCCGAGGCCGTGCCTGCGGACCTGCGCAACAGCGACGATTTCTACGACAACTACCCCTGCTACTGGTGGTATTACCATCACTACGGCAACGAGTCTCCGCTCGATTCGTTCAACGATGTGTATCACGAGACCATCCGCGAGTTGGCTTCGAGCTCCGATAGCTCGAGCGGCGGCAGCGGCGGCGGCTTTTCCGGTGGCGGAGGCGGCGGCGTCGGCGGAGGCGGCGGCGGAACGTTCTAGCGGTCGTAAATTATGGGATGGGCTTTTCTCGACAGCCGTCGGGGGAAGCCCATCCCATTTTTATGCGCTACCTACGAAGACTGTCCCCAACGACTAGTCACTGGGAACGTTCCTAAATGACTAGGTATGGCTGCCGGGTTTAGGCTGTTAGGTCGAGTTCGTAGAGGAAGCTTTCGCGTGGCATGGCGTGGCGGCGCTCTTCGCGGTTGGCGCGGTGCGTGGCCGTGCGCTTAAAGCCGTGCAGCTCGTAGAACTTCCACGAGCAGTTGGAGTCGGTGTACAGGTGCGCCCTCGTCGCTCCAAGCGAGGACAGGTGCGAGACGGCGGCATCGAGCAGAACCGTGCCAACGCCCAGGCCATGGACATCGCGATCCACGGCAAGCAGCGTGACCTCGTTGTCGTGCGGCAACGGGCTGCTCTCGAGCAGGCGGTTGTTGGTTCGAATGGTTGCGCGCACAAACGAGAGGTACTCGGCGCAGGCATCGGGCTCTAGCTCACGCATCTGCGATAGCAGCGCGCGTTCGGTATCCATCCAATGCTCGTTGATAGTGACGACGGGGTTCTGTCCTGCGCGCGCAAGTGCAATACCGCGCGCCTCGCCGTCAATCACCGCAACCTGTGAAAACGTCGACGACGAAAGGCAGTAGGCGAGGTCGCACGCGGCCTCAAGGCGGTTGTACTCATCGTTATCCGAATTGTTATGCCAAAGCTGCTGCAGAATCAGCGCGATGGCGTCGAAGTCTTCGGTATCAAACGGTCGGTAGAGAACCCGCGAGACCATGGTGCCTCTTTCTTTTGCGGATGCATATCGAGCACAGTTCTACCACGCCATTGGCATCAAATTATGGTGCCCCTGTGTTCCATGAACTCACCGTGCCCAGTGCCGTGCCCATCCCCTCCGCTCGCAAACTTTTTCTGCACATGCGCCCGTTGCGGGGTGCATCGATGCGCTCGATGCGCTACATTAAATCAGTATTTTCAATGCCGCTGCGCGAGCGCTGCAGATCGACGTATCACCGACTCACAGAGCACGGCGGCGTACCAGACAGGAGGACTGCATGGGATCTGATGTGAAGATCGCACGCGCGTTGATCTCGGTTACCGATAAGACGGGCGTCGTCGATTTCGCACGGACGCTGGTTGACGACTTTGGCGTCGAGATCATCTCTACGGGCGGCACGGCTCGTGCCATCGAGGACGCGGGCGTTCCCGTAACCCCCATCGAGGAGTTCACGGGCTATCCCGAGATGATGGACGGCCGCGTTAAGACCCTGCACCCCAAGGTTCACGGCGCGCTGCTGGCCCGCCGCGATTCCGAGCAGCACATGCAGGAGGCCGCTCAGCACGGCATTAAGCTGATCGACCTGGTCGTCGTCAACCTGTACGAGTTCGAGAAGACCGTCGCCAACCCCGAGGTCACCTTCGCGGACGCCATCGAGCACATCGACATCGGTGGCCCCTCCATGCTGCGTTCTGCCGCCAAGAACGCCACGAGCGTTACCGTCATTTCCGACCCGGCCGACTATGATGCCGTCCTAGCCGAGATGCACGAGACCGGTGGCTGCACCACGCTTTCCACCCGTCGGCGCCTGCAGGTGAAGGTCTACCAGACCACCGCCGCCTACGACACGGCTATCTCCCGTTGGCTTGCCGCCCAGGCAAGCGACGTGGCGGACACCTCTGCCAAGCTCGAGATCTCGCTGGAGAAGGTCGACGACCTGCGCTATGGCGAGAACCCTCAGCAGAAGGCCACGGTCTACCGCTTTGCCGAGGGCTGCGAGAACACCGCGAGCTCGCAGTTCCCGCTCGTGGGCTCCGAGCAGATCCAGGGCAAGCCGCTCAGCTACAACAACTATCTGGATGCCGACGCCGCCTGGAACCTGGTCCGCGAGTTCGACGAGCCGGCCTGCGTAATCCTCAAGCACCAGAACCCCTGCGGTTCCGCCGTTGCCGAGGACATCACGGCTGCCTACGACCGCGCTTTTGCCTGCGATCCCAAGAGCGCCTTCGGCGGCATCATCGCCTGCAACCGCGAGGTTCCCTATGAGCTGGTTGAGCACTTTGCCGATCAGAACAAGCAGTTCGTCGAGGTCATCATCGCCCCGAGCTACACTGCCGAGGCGCTCGAGCGCATGGCCAAGCGCCCCAACCTGCGCGTGTTGGCGACCGGCGGCGTGGACCACGGCGCCCAGGTGGAGCTGCGCTCCGTCGACGGCGGCATGCTGGTGCAGGAGGTCGACCACGTGACCGAGGATCCCGCGACCTTTACGTTCCCCACCGACCGCAAGCCCACCGACGCCGAGATGGCCGAGCTCGAGTTTGCCTGGAAGGTCTGCAAGGGCGTTAAGTCCAACGCCATCTTGGTTTCCAAGGGCAAGGCCGGCATTGGCATGGGCCCGGGTCAGCCCAACCGCGTTGACTCTGCGCTGCTTGCCTGCGAGCGCGCCGAGGACTTCTGCGAGCGCGAGGGCGTGGAGAAGGGCGGCTTTGCCTGTGCAAGCGACGCGTTCTTCCCGTTCCGCGACAATGTCGACGTGCTTGCTGCACACGGCGTGACCTGCATCATCCAGCCCGGCGGCTCCAAGCGCGACGATGAGAGCATCCAGGCCTGCAACGAGCACAATATTGCTATGGTCTTCACGGGCGCTCGCCACTTTAGGCACTAAGTTTCGCCTCGGGACAAAATAATCTCTGCAAAAGACGGTCGCTCCGTTTGGAGGGCCGTCTTTTTGGTATAAGAGGACGGAATGACTAACACGAAAGGTATGACCATGCCCCAGATTGATGATGCCGAGCTGTTTGGCAATGCCGAGGATCAGCGTGCGTACGAGGACTTTTGCGCCAATCAGGAGGCGGTCGAGAAGTTTACGCTCGACAAGCCCGCGCTTGTCTGCCGTTGGCGCATGTCCAATAAAAAGGTGCCCATGCTCAACCGCCACATTCGCGCACTGTCCGAGCGCCTGGTGCAGGGCGAGCCGCTTACCCATAACATGCTCAGCTGGGCCAAACAGCACGTTGAGTGGTCGCTTGCCGAGGGCGATTACACTGCGCACGACGGCGTGCTCATGCTGGTGATCGACGTCAACGGCAATGCCGCCATGACGGTGGGGGAGTACGAGCCGCTAGCCGATACGTCGGCCAAGGCGCTACGTGCCCGCTCCGCCGAGGCCCGCTCCGAGGCCGACGAAACCGGCGTGGCGCCCGAGCTGCTCGCCGCCGTCGATAACGGCGAGCTTGCCTTTGTGGCGCCGGCGGACGAGTGCCTGTGCGGCACGGCGACGCTCATTGAGCAGCTAGCCCAGACCAAGGGCATCCCGGTCACGCGCGTAGATATTCCCGCTCAGCTTAAGGGCGCGCTGTTCCTGGTGAGCGACGAGCACGGTGTGGTCCCCGCAACCGAGACGGACGCCGCCGAGGCCGACGCCGCTACGGTCGCTTTCTTCGCCGACGGCTACGAAAAGCTCCGTGCCCGCCGCTCCTAACCTCAAGGCGGGGTGGGCTTACTGAAGCGAGCGGGCGCGTTCGATGGCGTAGGCGAGCGACAGCTGCTCCATCTCCGGGGCGCATTTGTAGCTCAGTCCGGTGAGAGCTGTCACCTTATCGAGGCGATATCGAATCGTGTTCGGGTGCTGGCTAGTCTGCTTGGCGGTTCGCTCGATACGCCGGTCGTTCTCGATGAATGCAGCGAGCGTGGATTCCAGTTCGCTGCCATGCTCACTGTCGTGCTCGCGTATCGGCGAGAGAATCGCCTCCGAGAACGATCGCATCTCCGGAGTTTCCGCAAAAGGCATCACGGTTCTCAGGATGCCGAGCTGCGTATAGCGGACGGGACCCTCGGCTCGTTGACAAGATAGGCGCTGTGCGTAAATCGCCTGCGAGATCGCCTGCGCCACCGCCTCGTCTCCAAACAGAATATCGCTGATGCCGAGCCCTTCCGCTCCGCCATCGATACCGCTAGCCTCGATGAGCTCCGTGAGCGCCTGCACGATTCGCTCCACATCGAGCGTCTGTTCCGAGTCGCTTGTCGCTACGAATAACAAACCTCCGTCATAGGGTGCCAGCATGTTGTGGCATCCGGCGAGGGTCGATTTTGCACAGAGACGTTCGATTTGCAAAAACGTACGCGGGTCGAGGGGCTCTGCAAACGATGCGAACAGGGCGACCGCTTCGTCCAGAAATGACGGGTTGAGGCCTCGGATGCGTCGGCAGATGGACTCGGGCGATACGTCTGTCCTCAGGGCATCGATCTCGCGCTGTGCGAAGTCGATGGACGCGAGCTGCTCGATATGCCGTTTGACCTCATAGATGACGCTGTCAAAGAACAGTGAGTCGTCGGTCGTGAGAAAGACCGGGTAGTGCCGCGCGTTGGCGTAGCGGATGGCTTGGTCGGGAATCGGGATGTGCAGGACGTTTTTGATGATAAGACCGCTCGTTCCCTTGGCGACGAGGTATTTCACGGCTTCAGTGATGAGGTACGGGTCGTCCTTCGCATAGAGGAAAGTGCTGAGGATGATCTCGTCTGAGCTGAAGTTGACACGCTGGTACTTGTTCTTGAGGCCGGGCATAAGTTCATAATCGAGGATCCCGACGCCAGAGACGGCACGCGAGACGCCATCGCTGCCGGCGATTAGACGGACCGACCCCTCATATTCCCGTGAGAAGTCCGAGATGGTGTATAGCATCAACATCACCTTGTAAATCACTACAAATAGTACAGGTATATATAGGATAATCGCACATCCGTATACCGTTGATGCGGGAAATAGTTCAAATACATGCTGATAGAACGAAAAATCAGATTGAGAATCGTTGTAGATTCCAACAAGAAATGATCCTTGGCGGCATCGTTACTAAACCGTACAGTGAAGCAACGTAAAGCTTTCGCTGAAAGGAGTGATGATGGGGCAGATGATGGTACTTTCGGCCGAGGAAGTTTCCAAGGTGCTGACGATCGAGGATGCAATCGCTGCCGTGGAGGAGGCATATCGTCAGAAGGCAACGGGCAAGGGTGTTGCGTGGCCGATGGTATATGAGCAGTTCGAGCCCGGTGCGGCCGATATGGATATCCGCTCGGGCGAGTTGGCGGGAAGCGGCCTCTTCGGTCTCAAGCTCACTGCTTGGTTCTCTCAGAATCCCAAAAAGGGGCTGCCCGAGATCTTTGGCACCACGCTGCTGTGCGACAACGCTACGGGAGAGCCGTTAGCGCTGCTCAATGCCTCCGCCGTCACTGGACTTCGCACCGGTGCCGCCGCTGCGCTCGGTGCCAAGTGGCTGGCTCGGGCGGATGCGTCCAAATTGCTTGTTGCGGGTGCCGGCCATATGAGCACCTATATGGTGGCGGGCGTGCTCGCCGCCTGTCCCAAAGTGAGTGAGGTCAAGGTGTGGGAGCCGGTTTCCGATGCCGCGCCCGAGGCCCGCGTCGATCGCATGCGAGACGAAGTCGCCCATATCTTGGGCGCCTGCGAGCATGTTCGCGAGGCATCCACCTATTCCATCGAGGCGGCGGCCGACGGCCAAGGTGCCGCGGCAGAGGCCGACATCATCGTGACGATCACGCCGGCGACCAAGCCCATCATCCCCGATGCATGGGTGCGCCCCGGTGCGCATATCTCCTGCGTCGGTGCCGACATGCCCGGCAAGCAGGAGCTTGCCTCGGCGCTTGTCGCCCGTGCCGCTGTTTACGTCGACGACCGCGAGCAATCGGTCGCGTCCGGTGAGCTGGAGATTCCGGTTGCCGAGGGTGTCATCACGCCCGAGGACATCAGAGCGGAGCTCGGCGAAGTCATCGCCGGCACGGCTACGGGGCGTTCGGATGACGAGCAAGTGACGGTGTTCGATACGTCGGGCATCGCCGTTCAGGACCTTTCGGCATCGAAAATCGCCTACGACCGCGCCATCGAGGCGGGGCTGGGTACCGTGGTGGAACTGTAAGACAGTCAAGGAAAGGAAACGACAATGCAGATCAAGGATTTCGCCGTCGAGCAGTGGATGAACGAGTGGGAGACCAAGTGCACTCACAACGTTGCGGAGACGTGCGTCTACTCCCTCACGCTCGACCAGCTGTTCGAGCTTACGAATACCGACAAGAAGGCGTGGCTCGATAACCTGTGCTCGCGCCGATTCACCTACGGAGACATCGAGGGACAGCCCGGCTTCCTCGAGGGGGTCGCGCGTCTCTATAAGACGGTCGAGCCCGGGCATATCGTGCCCACGCACGGCGCGACCGGTGCCAACTCCCTGGTTATTTCCACGCTCGTCGAACCGGGCGATCACGTAGTTTCCGTCAAGCCCACCTACCAGCAGCTTTACTCGATTCCCGAGATGTGCGGTGCGAAGGTCGATATCCTTCAGCTCGATCGCAAGAACGGCTACCACGTCGACGTCGACGCGCTTGATGCCCTGGTGGCCGACGATACCAAGCTCATCTGCATCAATAACCCGGACAACCCCACGGGCGCCCTGCTCGACACCGATACGCTCAAGGCGATTGTCGAGGTCGCACGTAAACACGACGCGTGGGTGCTCTGCGACGAGGTCTATCGTCTGCTTACTCAGACGGATGAGTACTCCGAGTCCGTGATCGACCTGTACGACAAGGCCATCGTCACCGCATCCATGTCCAAGGTCTGGTCGTTCGCCGGCCTGCGTCTGGGCTGGGCGGTCACCAAGAGCCCGGAGCTCCGTCGCGCGCTGCTCTCGCATCGCGACTACAACCTGATTTCCGCCGGCATATTCAGCGAGTCGGTGGCGGAACTGATTTTGGGCAACGCTTCCGTGATCCTTGAGCGCAGCCGCCGCATCGTCCGTCAGAACCTTGCTGTTCTGGAGAAGTGGGTCGAGAGCGAGCCGCACCTGTCGTTCGTCAAGCCCGAGGCGGGTACCACCGCGCTCGTGTATTACGACTACGACATCGACTCCAGGACGTTCTGCATCGACATGATTAAGAAGTCCGGCGCGCTCGTCACCCCGGGCGATTGCTTCGAGGAGCCCAAGAGCATGCGCATCGGCTATGCATACTCCGATAACACCGACGACCTGCAGAAGGGCCTGGATGCCATCTCCGCGTACATGCGTACGCTCGAGTAGAGGCTCGAGATCGAAGTGATGGGGTCGATCGGGTTAGGCCCGGTCGACCCCGGTTCCAGGGGGTGTTCGGTGGACGTCCTATATCTGTCGCGCGAGGAGATCATATCTCTCGCGACGCTTGACGACGTGCTTGCGTGCGTCGAGGTAGCGTACCGCGAGAAAGCGGTGGGTCGCGGCGTCTATCCACTCGTGTACGAAGAGCTGGGCGCGGCGGGTCTGGATGGATTCCGTTCGAACATGGACATAAGGTCGGGGGTCTCTCCGTGCCGCGGCCTGTTTGGGGCGAAGCTCATCACGGAGTTTCCCCCGGATTCATCGGACCGGTGCGGCCTGCCTGCCTTTCACAGCGTGCTACAGGTTTTCGATGCCAAGACGGGGTGTCTCCGTGCGGTCATGGACGGTCTGGGCGTGACGCGTTTAAGGACAGGTGCCGCTGCCGCTATCGGTGCGAAGTGGTTGGCGCGGAATGACGCGAGGACGCTTGCCGTGGTCGGTACGGGTTCACAATGCGCCCCGGTTATCGCATCGATGAAGCGCGTCTTTTCGGAACTCGAGCGCGTCGTGTTGTGGAATCCCCGTTCCCATGAGCGGGCGCTCGGCCGACTGGGCTCGATTGTCGATGGGGCGTGTTCGCTCAATCCGGATTGCGCCCGCTTGGATATAGTCGCCGAGGCGGAAGGTGAATGCGCGATCGGGTCTGCCGACATCGTGGTGACCGCAACAGGTTCGAAGGCACCGCTCTTTCCGGCGGCGTGGGTGCGCTCCGGTCAGCATTATTCGTGCATCGGTGCCGATATGCCCAGCAAGCGGGAGGTGCCGTCCGGCTTGGTAAAACGGGCACGCGTCTTTGCCGACGATCGAGTCCGTATTCTCGAATTCGGCGAGATGCGTGGCGCTGTCGAGGAGGATGCGATCCTTGCCTACCGGATCGTGGGCGAGGTCGGTGAGGTCATTCGCGGCGAGCGGCGTGGCCGCGTTCGGCCGGATGACGTGACGCTGTTCGATTCATGCGGATTGGCGACGCTCGACATCACGTTCGCGAGCCTGCTGATGGAGCGCGCGAGTCGACAGGGGGTCGGAACCAGATTACAGCTTTAGGGGCTCAGGTCCACAACAAGATACGCTGACGCCTGCTCCTCGTTGTTGGCGGGCGAGACGAGAAGGGAAATCGACCATGCAAACATTACGGGAGGAGATCGTCGCCCTAAAAGAGCGGATGGTCTCAGATAGGAGATGGCTCCATCAGCATCCCGAGACCGGGTACGACCTGCCGGAGACATGCGGGTATGTAAAGAACAGGCTTGTCGAGATGGGGTATGAGCCCCGTGAAATCGTCGAGAGCGGACTCGTCTGCACCGTCG
The DNA here is from genome assembly GCA_900539035.1 of uncultured Collinsella sp. Lineage (GTDB taxonomy): Bacteria > Actinomycetota > Coriobacteriia > Coriobacteriales > Coriobacteriaceae > Collinsella. The sequence continues at coordinate 20,251 of UQAU01000026.1, forward strand.
GCGATCCGACGGCCGGTCCGTGCATCTTGCTGCGCGCTGATATGGATGCGCTTCCCATGGGGGAGCAAACGGGTCTTCCGTTCGCGTCGACTAACGGCAGCATGCACGCCTGCGGGCACGACTTCCATACTGCCATGCTGCTCGGAGCGGCCCAATATCTCAAGAACCACGAGGGTGAGCTCGCCGGATGTGTGAAGCTTATGTTCCAGCCCGACGAGGAGGCGACGGATCCCCGTGAGTTGCTTGGTAACCAAGCGATGATCGAGGCCGGCGTTCTCGAGAACCCGCATGTCGACGCTGCGTTCGGCATGCATGTCTGCCCGGTCGGCGTTCCCGACAGCACTGTCGGCAGCATCAAGGGCACCTCGTTCTTCTCCGTCGACGATGTCGAGGTGCATATCCAGGGAAGCGGTGCCCATGGGGCGCAGCCGCAGAAGGGCATCGACCCGCTCAATATCATGTCCCATATCCACTTGGCGCTTCAGGAGGTCATCGCGCGTGAGGTGAACCCGTATGAGGCGAGCGTGCTGACGTTCGGGAAGATGGAGGGCGGAACTGCGGCCAATATCATTCCCGACCAAGCGTTCATGCTCGGCACGCTGCGTACCACCAACGAGGAGACGCGTCATCGTCTACACATGCGCATCGTCGAGATCGTCGAGAACACCGCCCGCGCCTTTGGCGGCGCGGCGACGGTCGAGTTCCTGCGCGGCCTTCCCACCGTATGGAACGACCCCGACCTGACCGATGAGCTCGAGGCGTCATATGAGCAGGGGGCGGGCGGGCGAATCCTGCATCTCGCCGAACCGTTCTCGGGTTCGGATGACTTTGGCGTGATGTCGCATACCGTTCCCTCGACCTTCTTCCTTTTGGGCTGCACGCCCGAGGGGGCGGAGGAGATCCCGTTGCACAACCCCACTCTTGTTTTGGACGAGAACGCCCTGGTCGAAGGTGCTGCACTTTTCGCGGCTGCCGCGACCGGATGGCTTACCCGTCATGCCCAGTCCGAATAGTCAGGAGCTGCTATGAGCGAAGCGATCGATAAACCGAAAAAGAAGAAAAAGGGGCTCAACTCCTATCTCATCCTCGTGGCGTGCCTCATAGGCGTTGCCGTCATCACTTGGATCGTTGCGGCGTTTTCTGCCGATGTCACGGGCGCGACGGTGGCGCAGTTCCTCAGCTCGCCCGTCCAGGGATTCACCAGTGCCATGCCCGTCTGCTTCTTCGTCATCGTGCTCGGTGGATTCCTCGAGATTGTGTCCACTACCGGTGCCCTCGATAACGGTATCGCCGCGCTTACCCGCGCCATGAAGGGTAGGGAGCTCATGCTTATTCCTATCCTCATGACGCTACTCGGTATCTGCGGCTCGACGTATGGCATGTGCGAGGAGACGGTTCCGTTCTACTTCATTATCGGCAGTGCCATGTATGCTGCCGGATTCGATACCCTGACCTCAGCGATGATGGTGCTCTTGGGTGCCGGTGCCGGCTGCATCGGATCGACGGTCAACCCGTTTTCCGTCGGCGTCGCCAAGGCCGCCCTTGCCGATCTGGGGTACACCGTCAACGAGGGCTTGCTGCTCGGTCTCGGCTTTGCCCTGCTCGTGTTCGCCGAGGGGTCGGCCATCGCCTTCGTCATGCATTACGCCAAAAGGATCCGTAACAATCCCGAGGCGTCGCTTTTGAGCCTTTCCGAGCGCAAGGCGGCTGCCGAGGAGTTCTCTGGCGCTAAAGATGACGAGGAGAAGGTTCTGACCGGCCGCCAGCGCGGCGTGCTCGTCCTGTTCGCCATCTCGTTCATCGTCATGATTGTCTCGTTCGTTCCCTGGGATAGCTTCGGTATCGATCTGTTTACCATCGGTGGAACCGATAAGGACATGTCGACCGCATGGAGCTCCCTGCTCACCGGCGTGCCGCTGGGCCAGTGGTACTTCAACGAGTGCACCACCTGGTTCTTGCTGATGGGCGTCATCATCGGCATCGTCGCTGGCTTCTCGGGCGATAAGATCGTCAAAACGTTCCTCAAGGGTGCCGCCGGCATCCTCGACATTGCCTTGGTCATCGCGCTCGCCCGTGCCATCTCCGTGCTCATGGCGGCAACCGGCCTCGATGTTTGGCTGCTCAACAGTGCTGCAAGTCTGCTGGCTAATGTTCCCGCACCGATCTTTGCTATCGGTTCCATGGTGGTTTACCTGCTGCTTTCGTTCGCCATCCCCTCTAGCTCGGGCATGGCGACGGTTTCCATGCCCATCATGGGTCCGCTCGCCATCCAGCTCGGACTTTCGCCTGAGGTCATGGTCATGATCTATGTGGCGGCACACGGTCTGATCTTGCTGTTCACGCCGACGTTCGGTGTCCTGATTGCCGGTCTGCAGATCTCCAAGATCGACTACTCCACGTTCCTCAAGTTCATCACCAAGTATCTGTTGGGACTGGGCGTCGTCATGATGGTGCTGCTTACCGTGGCGATGACGGTTCTCTAGCGTCGGTTTTGCGGAACACGGTCCGTCCGAACCCACCGGATCATGTCACCGGGCATGGCGACGCACCGTTTCTCAGATGGTCGATGATATGGCCAGGATGATTCGGACAGACTTCTGCCCAAGCCGATCGGCTCGGGCCTGAGGGCCCCTATTTTCTCTCAAGGCTACCGAACACTTTTGTCATATTAGGTGCCCACGGGGTCGTATCGCTGCGACGCCGTGGGCATAATGGTGCGGAAGGTGCAAGTTACGCGAAATGGGAGGATACATGGCGCTAATCTATATCGTTGAGGACGATGAGCCCATTCGTCGCGAGCTTGCCGACATCCTTGCCCGTGCCGGTTTTGCGGTCGAGGCCTGCGAGTCGTTCGAGCATGTCTCGCGCGATATTCTCGCCGCCGCGCCCGACTTGGTGCTGCTCGACCTGACGCTTCCCGTCAAGGACGGCCAGCATATCTGCCATGAGGTTCGCCGCGAATCCGAGGTTCCCATCATCGTCCTCACTTCGCGCGCGACCGAGATTGACGAGGTCATGGCCATGACGCTCGGCGCGGATGACTTTGTTCCCAAGCCCCACAGCGCGCGCGTGCTCGTGGCGCGCATCAACGCACTGCTGCGTCGCACCGCGGCGGCGGGCGAGCGCAGCACACTTGTCCACAAGGGCCTGGAGCTCGATCTCGCTCGCTCCATGGTCACCAACATGCAAACCGGCACCAGTACCGAGCTCACCAAAAACGAGCTGCGTATCCTCTCGCTGCTTCTGAGCCGTGCGGGCAAGATCGTCTCGCGTTCGGCCATCATGCAGGACCTGTGGGACTCCGACGCCTTCGTGGACGACAATACGCTCACCGTCAACATCAACCGCCTGCGCACCACGCTCGAAAAAATCGGCATCAAGGGGTATTTGACGACGCACCGCGGCCAGGGCTATTCGGTCTAGGGGCCGGCTATGTCGTTTGCCAAATTCTTCAAAGATGCGCTGCTTCCCGTCGCCGTGTGGACGTGCGGCGTGCTGTTGAGCTGCTTTGTGCTGACGGTCGCCGGCGCACCCGTTTCCATCGTGGTCGTGGCGGTCGGCGTGTCCTATATCTTTGGTATGCTCGGCATCGTGATCGAGTACGCGCGCCGTCGTCGTTTTCTGCGCCAGCTGGAGCGTGCGGCAGAGGAGCTCGAGAGTCCCGCATGGGTGCAGGAGATGGTGCAATGCCCGACCTATGCCGAGGGCGAGCTCGAATACGAGGTCTTGCGCCGGGTGGGCAAAGCCGCTTGCGACGAGGTTGCCGAAGGCAGGCGTCAGACCGATGACTATCGCGACTATATCGAGAGCTGGGTCCACGAGGCCAAGCTGCCCCTGGCGGCGGCCCATCTGATTTTGGAAAACCTGGACGGCAGCGAAGACGGCCTGTCGCGCGTGGACGACTTGGCACGCGAGCTTGCTCGCGTGGAGCGCTATATCGATCAAGCGCTGTACTACGCGCGCTCGGAAGTCGTGGAGCGCGACTACTTGATTCGCCGCTGGGATCTCAAGACCCTGGTGACGGGCGCGATTAAGGCCAACGCGCGCGAGCTCATCGAGGCGCACGTGGCCCCGGTGTGCGAGAACCTCGACTTCGAGGTCTTTACCGACGAGAAGTGGCTCGAGTTTATTCTGGGCCAGCTCATTCAGAACAGCATTAAATATGCGCGCGAGGATGGCGCGAAGATCGTGTTTTCGGGTGCGCTGTTGGACGAGGGCCTGGCAAGCGAGCGCATCGAGCTTGCCGTCGCGGATAACGGCTGCGGCGTGAGCGCGGCCGACCTGCCGCGCGTGTTCGAGAAGGGCTTTACCGGCGACAACGGCCGCACCACCAAGCGCGCAACGGGCATCGGCCTCTACCTGGTGGCGCGCCTGTGCTCCAAGATGGGCATCGACGTCACCGCAGCATCCGAGCCCGGCGAAGGCTTCGTCGTAACATTCGCCTTCTCGACCAACAAGTTCCAATACTTTGAGTAGTCAGCCCGTATGACGTAGCCGTTCAGAATCTTCCCATTTAAGAAGGAATCAGTCTTTTCAGGAGCTATATTCCTGAACGGGAACATTGCTAATATAGTCAACACTATATTCCCGTACATGAACATAGTTCCACAGTTTTATACTATGTTCACGAACAGGAATATATCTGGAGGCGTCATGAGAACGGTGACAACGATTAAAAAGCTGGATGGGCGCATCAAGCTCAAACCGTCGGAAGTCGCTTTCTCGGAGCGCATGGTTTTCGATCCCGCCGAGATGGGGAAAGCCCTCAGGCTCAGAAGGCGTGAGCTCGGCTTGACTCAACGCGATATCGCGACTATGACGGGTCGCAGCCTTCGTGTGATTGGTGATATCGAGCGGGGGCGGACAACGGTCGAAATTGGCGTCATTTTCGATTACGCCTCCATCGTGGATATTGATTTTATTCTGAAGGTGAGGGGGAAATAATGGATGGCACGCTGTTCGTTCACCGGGAGTTTAATGGGTCTTACCAGCTGGTTGGCATATTGGAGGAAAACGCGGGGCTTCCGATATTCACCTATAGCCCCAAATATCTCCAGAGCGGTGATGCGGCCCCGATTTCGACCTCGCTGCCGTTGTCGGCCGAGACATTTAGTCCGGACGCAACGGGTTCCTTTTTCTCCGGCATCATTCCGGAGGGGCAGCTCAACAGGGACCTTGAGAAAAGAGCGCGAGCGGAACGCGGAGATTACTTTAAGGTGCTCGATTTAGTCCGCGATGAACCTGTCGGCGCTCTGGTTTTGACGCGAGAGCCTTCGGCCGACAGTCTCGAAATGGGCTATGAAGAGATAGGTGAAGAACAGCTAAGCGGGCTGGCATACGCGCCGGCAGAGGTTGCTTTTGATTTAGCGCTAGAGAGTCGAATCTCCCTTGCAGGTGCTCAGGCGAAGGTCGGTCTCTACCATACGGGCGATGACCCACGTGGTGGATGGTACCTACCTCATGGAGCGGCCCCATCTACGCACATTCTCAAGGCGGGGTCGAAAACGTTCCCGGGCGAAACAGTGTGCGAAGCGATGTGCGTGAGAGCCGCCTCTCTGATGGACCTATCGGCCGAAGAGTGTTTTCTTATCCGAGTTGAGGATGCCGAGCCAATTATCGCCGTGAAGCGATTTGACCGAGTAACGCCTGATACCGGACGCTCGGTTGACGGATTGCCAATTCCATACCGTTTGCACCAGGAAGATGTTTGTCAGGCCAAGGGCATCTCGCGTGAGCTTAAATATGAGGCGACGGGCGTCAATTACCTAGGGCTTATCGTCGATGCGGTGCGAAGGGCGTCGACGAATCAAATGGAGGACAGGTTCCTTGTCGGCTATAACCAGCTGTTCGACTATGCCGTAGGTAACTGCGATAACCATCTAAAGAACTGGTCGCTCGTATGGGACGAAAGTTGGAAGCAGGTGAGGTTGGCGCCGCTCTATGACGTGCTGTGCACAACGGTTTACGCCAGTCGCGTTCGTGAGATGGGCGTCTCGTTTGGTGGGAGCCGCAAGATTGACGACGTAACGCGCGGGTCGGTGATGAGCCAAATGATTGGGGCGGGTTTGCCCGGGGGAATTGTCGCCGGAATGATTGCTGATACCTGCAATGAGGTTCCAGACGCGCTAAGAGACGCCGCGCGCGGTCTCAAAGAAGAGGGTTTTCCCGAGGCGGAGGTAATGTTCGAGAAGATCATTCCAGAAGTGCAAGCTCGTCTAAGCAGAATCGCCTGATAACAAAACGTGGCCCCCCCAACCGGGCGGCCCGCC
>UQAU01000027.1 GCA_900539035.1 uncultured Collinsella sp.
CCGTCGTTCCGTGGGCTTTGGTATTGGGCCGCCTGCTCGGGCAGTCCTGCTCGCACGGAGAGCACATTAAGTGCTCTCCGGCTCGTGCGGAACTCGCGACCGACCAAATACCAAAGCCCTCGGAACTAAGGATACATGGTAGAGGCGCGTGTGCTGCAAAATTCATTAGCTGGTGACGCAGCGTGGGCTCATATCGAAGCATCTTCACCACCGTTTAAATAAAAAAGAAGTACCGGTTGGGGCCGGTACTTCTTTTGGTGCGTTGTTTTTGGCTGTAGCTTTTCGAGTTAGCTTACAGGCCGCAGGCTGCTTTGAGCTCTTCGACTCGATCGGTCTTCTCCCAGGTGAAGTCGGCGTCTTCGCGGCCGAAGTGACCGTAGGCTGCCGTCTTTTCGTAGATGGGGCGACGCAGGTCCAGGTCACGGATGATGGCACCCGGGCGCAGGTCGAAGGTCTTCTCTACGGCCTCGACGATCTTGTCCTCGGCAACATGCGCGGTACCGAAGGTGTCGACCATGATTGAAAGGGGCTTGGAAACGCCGATGGCGTAGGCAAGCTCGACCTCGCAGCGGTCGGCCAAACCGGCGGCGACTACGTTCTTGGCGACCCAGCGCGCGGCATACGCGGCGGAGCGGTCAACCTTGGTGCAGTCCTTGCCGCTAAAGGCACCGCCGCCGTGACGGCCGTAGCCACCGTAGGTGTCGACGATGATCTTGCGGCCGGTGAGGCCCGTGTCGCCCATGGGGCCGCCCACGACAAAGCGACCGGTGGGGTTCACGTAGATGTCCGCGTTGTCCCATGGCATGTTCTCGGCGGCCATGACCGGGGTGATGACGTGCTCGATGAGGTCGGCCTTGATCTTGCCCATGTCCTCGATCTCGGCGGCGTGCTGCGTGGAGATGACGATGGTCGTGGCCTCGACGGGCTTGCCTTCCTCGTAGCGCACGGTGACCTGGGTTTTGCCATCGGGACGCAGATAGGCGAGGGTGCCGTCGTGACGCACGGCGGCCAGGCGCTCGGACAGGCGGCTTGCCAGGTAGTGCGGCATGGGCATGAGGGTCTTGGTCTCGTTGGAGGCGTAGCCGAACATCATGCCCTGGTCACCGGCACCGATAAGATCGATCGGGTCGGTGGTAGCGCCGGTCTGGGTCTCGAAGGACTCGTCAACGCCCTGGGCGATATCGGGCGACTGCTCGTGGATGAGGCTCATAACGCCGCAGGTGTCGCAGTCAAAACCGAACTTGGCACGGTTGTAGCCAATGCGGCGGATAACGCCGCGGGCGATTTCCTGTACGTCGACGTAGGCCTGGGTGCGAATCTCGCCGGCGACGATGACGGTGCCGGTGGTCACGAGGGTCTCGCAGGCGCAGCGGACGTTCTCCACGTTGGCAGGCACGCCGTTGGGGGCGATGTAGCCCTGCTCCTGCAGCTCTATTTCTTTGGCGAGGATTGCGTCGAGGACGGCGTCGCTGATCTGGTCGGCGATCTTATCGGGATGACCTTCGGTCACCGACTCCGACGTAAAAACAAAGGACCCGTGTTGGGGCGGGATGGAACGAAGTTCTTCTGACATGATTGTCCTTTCAAAAACGTGTCCCGGCGACCGTTACCATTCCGCCGGGCTCTCTATGCAAGGGCACATCATAGCGCGTAAATCAAACATTCACACCCTTTCCGCACCTACTCATTGGGGACAGACTTAAATGTCTACCCTTACCTAAGTGCCGACAGGTTGTCCAATGACTGGTCATTTAAGTCTGTCCCCAATGAGTGGGTCGGTGCCCTTTGTGCGGAGGTTGCTTTGATGCTTTATACTGGTGCGGTTAGACATCCATCCTGCAATCGAGGAGATTTCCATGGCATCAGACGTTCGCGTCCGCTTTGCACCCTCACCTACGGGCAAGCTGCACATCGGCGGCGCCCGCACCGCTATCTATAACTGGGCTTTCGCCCGTGCAAACGGCGGCACGTTCATCCTGCGCATCGACGACACCGACCCCACCCGCTCCACCGACGAGAACACGCAGATCATCCTGCGCGCCATGCGTTGGCTGGGCCTGGACTGGGACGAGGGTCCCGAGGTGGGCGGCGACTTTGGCCCTTACGCCCAGACCGAGCGCCTGGACCTGTACAAGCAGGCCGCCCAGAAGCTTTGGGACGAGGGCAAGGCCTATCCCTGCTTCTGCACCAAGGAGCAGCTCGACGCCGACCGTAAGGCCGCTCAGGAGCGCAAGGACCCCTTCCAGGGCTATCAGCGTCGTTGCCGCGATCTTGATCCCGAGGAGGCCCGCCGCCGCATCGAGGCCGGCGAGTCCTACGTCCTGCGTATCAAGGTGCCCGAGGACCGCGGCGACGTCGTCATCCACGACGCCGTCCACGGCGAGGTGACCTTCGACGCCAAGGAGCTCGACGACTTTGTCATCTTCCGCTCCGATGGCACGCCCACGTACAACTTCGCGACCGTCGTCGACGACGCCATGATGAAGATCACCCATGTCATCCGCGGCGACGACCACCTGTCCAACACCCCGCGTCAGGTCATGGTCTACGAGGCCCTCGGCGCGCCCGTGCCCACGTTCGCCCACATCTCCATGATCTTGGGTGCTGACGGCAAAAAGCTCTCCAAGCGCCACGGCGCCACCTCGGTGGAGGAGTACCGCGACGCCGGTTACCTGTCCGACGCCTTCGTCAACTATCTGGCGCTGCTCGGCTGGTCGCTCGACGGCGAGACCACGATCATTCCGCGCGATGTCCTGGCCAGCAAGTTCTCGCTCGACCGCATTTCCAAGAACCCGGCGACCTTCGATCCCAAGAAGCTCGATTGGGTCAACGCTGAGTACATTAACGGCATGTCCGATGCTCAGTTTGCCGACGAGATCATGGTCCCCGAGCTGCACGAGGCTGGTCTGATCGAGGGTAATGTCGAGTACGGCGAGGATTGGATCGACGCGCTCGCTGCCATCGTTAAGCCGCGCACCAAGATGCCGGCCGACGCCGTGACCGTCGCCGCTCCCATCTTCGCTACGGCCGAGACGCTCGAGTATGACGAGAAGTCTGTCAACAAGGGTCTGGCCAAGGAAGGCATGGGTGCCATTCTGGATGCCGCTAAGTCCGCGCTTGAGGGCGTGGACGAGTGGACCGCAGAGGACATCGACGCCGCGCTTGAGCCGCTGCCCGAGCAGATGGACCTCAAGAAGCGCGTGGTGTTCCAGGCCGTGCGCGTCGCCGTCTGCGGCAACATGGTGAGCCCTCCGCTGGGCGAGACCATGGCGCTCATCGGCCGCGACGACTGCCTGGCGCGCATCGACCGCGCCCGCACGATGGCGCTGTAATCGCTGCGCAAACGTATGTATCCGAGCCCCGTTCACTCAGAGCGGGGCTCTTGTTTCTGTAGACGTATGGGATAGGAGGTGCTGGGGCCATGGCCGAGCAACTTTCGCTGTTTGGTTCGCCGGAACCGGAGGAGGCTCCGGTGAAGCCCGTGCCTGCTGCTGCCCCGACCAAGCTCGAACCAGCGCCCGAGCCCATCACCGCCTACGCGAGCGTGGTCCTCGACATCCCGACGCGTGCGCTGTCCGAGCCGTTTGCTTACGGCGTTCCCCAATCCCTTGCCAACGAGGCGCAGATCGGATCCACGGTCCTGGTTAACTTTGGTAACCGTGCCGCCGCGGGCTATGTCGTCGACATCGCGCCTGAGCTGGGCGACCTGCAGGGCAACAACGCCCTCGACCCTGCGCGCATTAAGCCCATCGAGGCCATCCTCAGCAAACCGCTCTTTACCGCCGAAGCCGCCCGTATCGCACGCTGGATGAGCCGCGAGTACGTCGCGACGCTTTCCGAGTGCCTGCGCCTGTTTTTGCCCCCGGGCGGCAGCCCGCGTGTGGTCAAGGGTGACGACGACGTGTGGACGGTTGAACGTCCCGCCGTCAAGCCAATCCAAAATCGCTGGGTCATGCTCACGCCCGAGGGCTTCGGCTATACGCCTCCCAAAACGGCGGTCCGCCAGCGTCAGCTTATCGAGGCGCTCCAGTGCGGCCCGGTCACGACGCGCGACCTCAACCTTCTCTATAACAGCATGTCGGCGACCATCAAGGCGCTCGAAAAACGCGGCGTCGTGGTTGTGGAGGAGCGCCGCGCCTGGCGTGGATGCAGCGAGCAGACCACGCTGTCCTCGGCAAGCGGCAAGGCGCCGGTCGCACTTACCAACGGCCAGCAGCAGGCGCTCGCGCAGATTGAGCGCGCCCGCCTGGACGCTCATGGTGACGTCGTGCTGGTCGACGGCGTCACCGGCTCCGGCAAAACCGAGGTTTACCTTTCGGCGATTGAGCGCGTGCTCGCAGCCGGTCGCTCGGCGTGCGTGCTTGTGCCCGAGATCTCGCTGACGGCCCAAACCGTCGGCCGCTTTCGCTCGCGCTTTGGTGAGACGGTCGCCGTGTTCCATTCGCGCCTTTCGGCCGGCGAGCGCTTGGACCAGTGGGATATGGTTGCCAGCGGTGCGGCCCGCGTGGTCGTCGGCGCCCGCTCGGCGCTCTTTTGCCCGCTCAGCGACTTGGGCCTCATCATCATCGACGAGGAGCACGAGACCAGCTACAAACAGGGTTCCAGCCCGCGCTACCATGCGCGCGAGGTAGCGGCCGAGATGGCGCGCCGCTATCGCTGCCCGCTCGTGCTGGGTTCCGCTACGCCTTCTGCCGAGGCCCTCGACCGCTGCCGCCGTGGCACGTACAACGGCGCCACCTGGACGCGCGTCGAGATGCCCGAGCGCCCTGGACACGCAGTCCTGCCGACAGTCCGCATTGCCGACCTTCGCCGTGAGTTCTCGCACGGCAGCCGCTCCATGTTCTCAAAACCGCTGATGGAAGGCCTGGAGCGTGTGGTCGAGCGCCGCGAAAAAGCCGTGCTGTTGCACAACCGCCGTGGCTTTGCGTCATTCCTGATGTGTCGCGAGTGCGGCTGCGTTCCCACCTGCAACCACTGCTCCACCGCGCTTACGTATCACGAGCGCACGCACACGCTGCAGTGTCACACCTGCGGATCGTCCTGGCGCGTGCAGCCGTATCCCGCGCCCACGAGTCGTTGCCCCAAATGTGGCAGTCGCTACCTGGCAAAAATGGGTCTGGGCACGCAACAGATCGAGGACGCACTGCACCAGATGCTTCCCGAGGATGTCGCCATCATTCGCATGGATGCCGACTCCACGCGCGGCAAGAATGCGCACAAAAAGCTGCTCGAGCAGTTCGATGCGGCCGATTGCGCCGTGCTGCTGGGTACCCAGATGATTGCCAAGGGCCTAGATTTTCCCGAGGTCACGCTGGTGGGCGTGGTCAATGCCGACTTCGCCCTCAAGCTGCCGGACTTCCGCGCAGGGGAGCGCGCCTACGACCTACTCGAGCAGGTCGCCGGCCGCGCCGGTCGCGGCGATCGCCCCGGCGAGGTGATCATCCAGACCTACCTGCCCGAGGACCCGGTCATTCGCGCCGTCGCCGAGCACAATCGTTCGATCTTTATCGACTACGACCTGGACCAGCGCCGCGACGCACTGTATCCGCCGTTTGTTCGTCTGGTCAACATCTTGGTGTGGTCGGCGAACCGAGACGACGCGCAGAACTACATCGGACGTATCGCAAAGCTTCTTAAGCGCCGCTGGCATGCCGCCGCGCCCGACTTTTTGCGGGCGGGGAGTGCCGTGCCGCAGGTGCTGGGCCCGGCTTCGTGTGTAATCGAGAGAGCCAAGGACCGTTACCGCTTCCATCTGCTTGTGAAGTCGCCCGTGGGGTACCATGTCTCTGATGATATCGACGCCTGCCTCAAAGAGGTGGGCTCTGTGCGCGGCGTGAGCGTGAGCGTTGACGTCGACGCCTATGATTTGATGTAACAACCCGAAAGGATGGCTATGGAAGCCAACGGAATCGTACTGTCGCCCGACCCTCGTCTGCGCCAGGAGTGCGCCGTCATCGAGGAGATCACTCCGGCGATCGAGGCACTTGCCGAGAAGATGAAGAAGATGATGTTCGAGAACGGCGGCTGCGGCCTGGCTGCTCCGCAGATCGGCGAGCTTATTCAGCTTGTCACTATCGACTGCGACTACAGCGACAAGAACGATTACGACCCATATGTGCTTATCAATCCCGTCATTGTTGAGCAGAGTGACAATCTGGTGCCCTTTAGCGAGGGCTGCCTGTCTATCCCCGGCATTAGCTGTGAGATCGAGCGTCCCGACCATGTCGTCGTCGAGGCGTACGACCTGGACGCCAACCTGATTCGCTATGAGGCCTCGGGCGACCTGTTCTGCGTGTGTTTGCAGCACGAGATCGATCACCTGCATGGCAACACCATGTTCGAGCGACTTAAGCCCATGCAGAGGCTCAAGGCCGTCAAGGAATACCAGGACGCCCTGGCCCGCGGCGCTCGACCGGGCGAGACGGAGTAGGTCTCACCGTCCCCGGTGCTGAGCGCCCACATATCATCCCGTGCTCAAACATTCTCGCTTCGCTGCGAAACTGCGCGCGGGACGATATGTGGGCGCTCAGCACCGGGGACTGCGTTGTTCTGGCTCGGTTCGCCCGGGTGCCGTTGGGTCAGGAAGGGGCATCTTCGCTGATAATTGCTTTGTTGAAAGAGCTGCTTTTATTGCGGCTCTTTCTTTGGTTTTGGGTATATTTGTTCTTGTTGAATTGTTATTGCGGATGGGCTGGGTACTTGGCTTTCCGCTGCTCTTTGTAGCCGTCTCGGCTTTGGTTGAGAGGAGACGATCTTTATGCGTATTGTGTTTATGGGTACGCCTGATTTTGCTGTGCCTTCGCTGACTTCGCTTGTTGAGGACGGTAATGAGATTGCGCTTGTTGTTACTCGTCCTGATGCTGTTCGTGGGCGTGGCAAGAAGCTGGAGCCGTCTCCTGTTAAGGCTAAGGCGCTTGAGCTGGGGTTGCCGGTTGTTGAGGCCAATCGTATGACGGCCGAGGTTGTTGAGGCTCTCCAAGCTGCGCAAGCCGAAATTTTCTGTGTGGCTGCTTATGGTTGCATTTTGCCCGATGACGTGCTTCATATGGCGCCTCTCGGTATCGTGAATGTTCATGCGTCCTTGCTGCCTCGTTGGCGTGGGGCTGCTCCTATTCAGCGTGCCATTCTTGCTGGTGATGAGGTTGCTGGTGTTTCCATTATGCGCATTGGGCATGGCGTGGATACTGGTGCTTATTGCGCCCAGGCGTCTACGTCGGTTGCAGGCAAGCATGCCGAGGCACTGACTACGGAGCTTGGCGAGCTGGGCGGCAAACTGCTTGCCGATACGCTTCCCGCGCTTGCCGATGGGTCGGTTGTTTGGACTGAGCAGGATGAGTCCCTTGTCACGCATGCTGCCAAGATTTCCAAGCAGGAGATGCGTCTGGATCCTCAGATGTCGGCGCTCGATTGCGTGCGTCACGTGCTGGCTTCGTCCGATACCGCTCCCGCCCGTTGTGTGATTGCCGGCAAGACCGTGCGTGTGCTCGATGTCGCGCCGGCTGATGTGTCGCTTGGCGAGGGCGCTGTTGCCGTTAAGAGCAAGCGTGTTTACCTGGGGCTTTCTGATGGAGCGGTTGAACTGCTTGAGGTTAAGCCCGACGGCAAGCGTGCTATGGCCGCTTCTGCCTGGGCTGCCGGCCTGCAGGGTGCCGATCTGACGTGGGGTGTTTTGTCATGAGCAAGCTGTCTCCCGCGCGCAAGCTTGCGCTCGATGTGTTGATGGAGGCCGACCGTCGCGGCATGTATGCGCGCGACGTGTTGTCTTCTCGTGCTTCTGCCAAGGCCATTGACCAGCGCGATTCCGCGTTTGCCGCTCGTTTGGCGCTCGGTGTTGCCGCCACGCAGGGCATTTTGGATGAGCTGCTCGATCAGTTTTTCGATAAGCCAAAAAAGGTCGCGCCGCGCGTTCGCATGGCGCTTCGCATCTCGGCTTTCGAGATGCTCTACCTGCATACCCCGGGTCGCGTTGCCGTGAGTCAGGGCGTTGAGCTGGTTCGCAGCGGAGCTAAGTCTGCCGCCGGTTTGGCCAATGCCGTGTTGCATAAGGTCGCGGACAATGTTGAGTACTTTGCTACTGCGTCCGATGTAGATGAGTCTGAGCGGCGCTTGGTTCGTCTGTCGCGCCTGATGGGTCTGCCGCGTTGGCTGTGCGCTCGTATTATGGCTTCGTTTGACACACCGGAGGGCGCGCTTAGCTTTGCTGGCAATCTGGCGCCCGCTCCGCTCGCTTTGCATGAGAATGCCTTTGCGACCAAGCCTGATCCGTACCTATCTCAGCTTGTTGCGCCGGTGTTCCCGGGTTGCCATGCGCCGGTCGATGCGCAGGCCACGGTTGCGTCGGGCGTGTTTGAGCGCGCGGCTGCCGTGGCCTCGGACCTTAACGCCCAGCTCATCGCTACTGCGGCGACCCGTCCCGGGCGTTGTTTAGAGATTGGCGCCGGTCGCGGCACCAAGACCTATGTGACGATGTGCCAGGCAAAACGTGCCGGCTACGATCGTCAACACACCGCGCTCGATTTGCACGACCGCAAGTGCGACCAGAATCTCGCGCGCCTGCATAAGGCCGGTATCAAGGGCGTTCGTACCGTTTCAGGCGATGCCTGCGAGCTCGATGCAGCCCTTACGTCGTTCGATGCCATGCTTGGCAAACCTGTCCTGTTCGACACGGTGCTTATCGATGCGCCGTGCTCTGGCACCGGCACCATGCGCCGTCATCCCGAGATTCCGTGGCGTCTGACCGAGAACGACGTTACGACTGAGCTGCCCCGCCTGCAGCTGACGATGCTCAAGGAGGCAGCCGCGCGCGTGGCTGCCGGTGGTGAGCTTATCTATGCCACCTGCTCGGTTTTTAACGAAGAGAACGCGCAGGTCGTGGATGCCTTCCTGGCCTCTCCCGAGGGCGCCGGCTTTACCGTGGCGCCGCTCTCCGAAGCCCAGATTCTGCAGCTCCCCGAGTTTGCCCAGGCCAAGAAGCTCGTTTCCGTACGCCAAAACGATCGTGGGCTATTCCAGAGCGTCCCCGTAAACGCAGATTCCTACGACGGCCACTTCTGCGCCAGGTTGGTCCGCAAGTAACTACTAAGTTGCGGTGAAATAGGGATTGAATAGCGGCATCTACCGGCCAAACAGTCCTTATTTCACCGCAACTCAGGATGTCCTGCGAGTGGAGATCGCAATAGCGGTAAAGTTTGGGAAAAATAGCCCCGTTTCATACTTGCTGCTATCAAAAGTAGGGCGGATTACGGGGCTAGATCGTTGATGCCCGACCACAGCAAAAATGGCCTAAATAAAACCGCAGGTAGATGGCTTGTTGAAATTTGCAAATTACCGGAATGGATAGAGGCTGTCAATTCAGCCCCGTAATCCGGTAGAGTTTTGAAATGTTGCAAACTTAGGATCAGCCCGAAATCCGATCTAAAGAAAAGTTGCGGTGAAATAGTTCCTGTTTGGCCGTTGGATGGGCTGATTCAGGAACTATTTCACCGCAACTCATCAGGGAACCTGGGTGGCAGGACCGCTTGTCTCTAGTGGTTATGCGGGCAGTTGGCGCAGCAGCCGCTGGTGGCGTTGGTGCTGGAACCACCGCTTCGCTGGTCGGTGTTGTAGAAACCGTTGCCCTCAAACTTGATGCCGCTGGCCGAGAACGTCTTGGATGCCGGAGCGCCACAGCTCGGGCACACGACCTCGAGGGTTTCGGACATGGGATGCTCAACCTCAAACACGTTGCCGCAGCTCGAGCACTTGTAATCGTAGCGCGCCATAATACTTCCTTTTCAGCACAAAGCGGGCAGATCGTTCTGCCCGCATAAATTCAAACACCTGTAACTGTACCCTATATCGGGGGTTTTATCACGCTTCGCCCCAGAATCTATGGGTGTTGCGCAGGAGCTGTGCAGTTTTGCCCTCGGCGGCCGCAACGTCGGCCTCATCGGCCTGCCAGGTCCAGTTGCCCGTGGCGACACCCGGCACGTTCATGCGCGCATCGTCGCCTAGCCCCAGGATGTCCTGCAGCGGTATCATCACAAGCGGAGCGTCGCTTGCCAGCGCGTCACCCATCAGCTTGGCCGCCACCTCAACACCGCTCGGCTCGTCGCCGCCCGCAAAGGAGCGCGTGCACCAACCGGCGAGCGTCGACGTGTCGTGCGTCGAGGTATACAGAATCTTGCCCGGCGTGGGATGCACGCCGCAGCGGACGTCGTAATCGCTAAACTCCAGCACGTCCATACCGGGGAAGCCGCAGGTCGAAGCCATGGCGCGAACGCCGGGCGTCAGGTAGCCCAGGTCCTCGGCGATAAAGTTGAGCGGCCCCAGCTCGTCATAGGCAGTCTGGAACAGGTCCTTGCCCGGACCCGCCAGCCAGCGGCCGTCGGCACAGGCCTTGCCTGCGGGAATGCTAAAGTAGCTGTGGAATCCCAAGAAGTGGTCCAGGCGCACGCGGTCGTAGAGCGAGAACGCGCGACGCAGACGGTCCATCCACCAGCGGTAGCCGTTCTCCTTCATGTGACCCCAACGGAAGGTGGGGTTGCCCCACACCTGGCCCTCGGGCGCAAAATTGTCGGGCGGCGCGCCGGAAATCTCAATCGCCTTGCCGGTATCGGACAGCCAAAAGTTCTCGGGCTCACTCCACGCATCGGCCGAATCGTCCGAAACGTACATAGGAATGTCGCCGATGACCTCGATGCCCTTCTTGTGTGCATAGTTCATGAGCTCGCACCAGGCCAGGTCAAAGCGGTACTGCATGTACGCCTGCAGTTCGGCCTCGTCGTGGAAACGCTTGTCATCGATCAGATACTCGTTGTAGCGCGCGACATCGGTCGGCCAATCGTGACGTGATTCTCCTTCAAAGTACTTCTTGACGGCCATGTAGACGCAGTACTTCTCGAGCCAATCGGCGTTGCGATGCTTAAACGCCGTGTAGAGCGGGTCTGCATCCTCGCCGCCACGGGCCTTCCAAGTTTCAAAGTCGGCCGCCAGCTCCTCTTGGCTTTCGGGCAGCAGGTCAATATTGCCCGCAAAGGCCGAAGGCCCAGCGTAAGGGGAGCGGAAGAAATCCGTCGGGTTGACAGGCAGAACCTGCCAGTAGCGCATGCCCATAGCGGCCAGATGGTCGATAAAGCGACGCGTTGGCGCACCAATCGTGCCGGGCTTGCCGTCGTCGGTGGGCACCGAGGTGATATGGCACACGACGCCCGCGCCGTGATCGAGCGGCTCCTGCAGGCGCTGCTCGGCATGGTGATAGATGATCGACGAGCCCAGCGGATACAGATCGAGCGTGACCGTACCGTTGTGGATCTCGCACTCGTGACCGCTGATCACGTCACTCGCGCATTCGCCGAGCGCCGGAATCGTCACGCGGTGCGAATTGCGCAGGCTTCGGTTGATGATAACCGTCGCGGACTCGCCATTCTTGCCCGTGCGGTTGTATGCCAGCACCTCGTCGTTGAGCGCGAAGGCCTTAATCTCGCCGTCGATCATAAATGGCAGCGCGCGGCGCACGGCGGAGGCGTTCTTGACAATAGCCAGCGTGTCGAAGTCGTGCAGTTGGTCCTTGGTCGGCAGGGTGCGTCGGTTGCCCGGATCGGTAAGGCCCTCCAGGCCGTACTCGTCGCCGTAGTAGATCGAAGGCACGCCTGGGAAGGTCATCTGCATGAGCGTGGCGAGCCAAAAGCGGCTCTTGGCCAGGCCCATCGAGTTCTCGTCCAGGCGCCACTTGCTGCGCTCACACTCGGGCAGCTGCGACTCGTCGGGGCCGCCCCCGAGCACCGAGATGATGCGCGGACGGTCGTGACTCGAGAGCAAATTAAGTGCGCAGGACAGAGCCTCGCGCGGATAATTCTCGCGCAGGGTTTCGATATCCTCGGCTGCCTGGTAGGCATTCTTGTAGCCCATCAAAAAACAGATGACCATGTCACGGAAGGGATAATCCATAGCAGAGTCCAGCTCGGAGCCCTGCAGGTAGCGGCGTAGATGGCCGTAGCTAATCTTGTTGGAGGCGTCTTCCCAGACTTCGCCGAGCAACAGTGCATCGGGCTTTTCGGCAACTACGGCCTTTTTGATCTCGGCCAGGAAGTCGTCGGAAAGCTCGTCAGCGACGTCCAAGCGCCAACCATGGGCACCGGCGCGCAGCCATTTGCGGATCACGCCGTCCTTGCCCAGAAGTCTCTCGCGCACCAGCTCAGACTTCTCGTTGATGGCCGGCATGTTGCCCACGCCCCACCAGCAGTCGTACGAGCCGTCCTCGTGGAAGGTAAACGCATCGCGCCACGGCGAATCCTCGCTTTGCCAGGCACCCACGCCGGGGTAGTTGCCGTAGCGGTTGAAATAGATCGAGTCGTCGCCCGTGTGGTTGAAGACGCCGTCCAGGATGATGGAGATGCCCAGCTTCTCGGCTGCCTGGCACAGCTCGGTAAAGTCCTGCTCAGTGCCCAGGATCGGATCGATCTTGGTGTAGTCGGCCGTGTCGTAGCGGTGGTTGCTCGCGGCTTCAAAGATGGGGTTGAGGTAGATGGCCGTAAAGCCCAGCTCGGCGATGCGGGGCAGGTCTTCCTGGATGCCCTTGAGCGAGCCGCCGTAGAAGTCCCATGTCTTGATGGAGCCGTCCTCGGCGCGCTCGTACACGGGCGGCTCGTTCCAGTCCTCGACCATCCGGCGCTGAATGCCCTTGCGCGGTTTTTCGAGTTGGGCCATTGTGCGCTCGCGCCAATGCTCGTCACGGGCGTAGCGGTCGGGGAAGATCTGGTAGACCATGCCACGCTCGTACCAGGTGGGGCGGTTCTCGCGGTGCTTGTAGACGGTAATCTGGAAGGACGGCACCTCGGCGTAGTCGTAGGTTACGCCCTCGCCGCCGGTGCGGCCCTGGGGCGCGCCCAGGCGAACTTCGGGCTGGCCCTCGATATTGCAGATAAAGCTGTACCACACAAGACACGGTTCATCGCATTTGAGCTCGCCGGTAAAAATGCCATCGCCTTCGTGCTCCATCGGAATCAGGGTCTCGCCGACTTCATCGACCCAGGTACGTAGGGTGAGTGTTGCCTGGTTGGGATCGGCATCCTCCAAAATAACCGAGAGTGCAACGGTAGTTCCTGTGGTCACAGCGCCAAACGGAGTGCGAAACTGCGGTAGGCGGCTGTTGTGTATCAATCTCATAGTACGGTCCAGTTCAATAGAATCACGGCCTGCGGGCCATGGGCTTTACGCACAGGATATAAGTATATCTGTTGTACACAGGGTGTATAAACAACATCCGTTTACCATCGGCGAACGGTTGTCCTAGAAAATCGTTTTACCAACTATCTACAGAGAAGGGGCGCCCGGTTGGAGCGCCCCTTGTTTAGGGTTTTGATTAGGTTTTAGATCGTCTGTGGGCTAGCGGCGCTTGCGGGTGGCCGTTGCCTTGCGGACGGAGGTCTTCTTGGTCGGGGCCTTTTCCGCTGCTGGAGCGGCGGGGGAGGCCGGGGTCTCCTTTGCAGGCTCGGGCTTAGCCTCTGCCTTCGGGGCGGCCTTGACCTCGGCGGCCTTCGTCGCCGGCTTGGCCTTTACCTCGGCCTTGGGCTCCTCTTTGGCGGCGGCGGGCTTGGTCTCCGCCTTGGGAGTTGCGGCCTTTGCCGTGGTCTTCTTGGCTGACGTCGTGCGCTTGCGCGTGGTGGTCTTGGCGGCGGGCTTGGCCTCGACGGTTGCCTCCGCCTTGGACTCGGCAGGCGTCTCCTCGTCCTTGGCGGCCGGCTTTGCGGCCGTCTTCGGGGCAGCCTTCTTTGTAGTGGTCTTGGTAGCCGTCGCCTTCGTAGCTGTAGCCTTCTTGGCGGTCGTGCTCTTAGTCGCGGTCGTTTTCTTGACAGCGGTCTTGGCCGGAGCCTTAGCCGCTGGCTTGGCCTCTGCCTTTACCTCGGGAGCAGCCTCGGCCTCGGCGGCCTTCTTGGCAGCGGCGGTCGTGCGCTTGCGCGTCGTCGTTGCCTTTGCAGCAGTCGTCTTTGCTGCGGCGGTCTTGGTGGCAGCGGCCTTAGTTGTCGTAGCCTTCTTGGCCGTCGTCTTGCGCGTCGTGGTCTTCTTGGCGGCAGGCTTTGTAGCCGGCTTAGCCTCAGCCTCGGGAGCTGACTCAACCTTCGCCTCAAATTCAGCCTCAACCGGCTTCTCCTCAGCCTTGGGCTCCTCAGCAGCAGCGGGCGCCTCAACAACCGGCTCAGCCTTGGGCTCGGCCTTAGTCTCCTCGGCCACAGCCACAGGCCTGTCGGCAACCGCCGCCGGCCTCTCAATCTCCGGATGCATAAAGAAGTACAGGTCCAGATACTTATCGGCCGAGCGCGTCCAGCTAAAGTCCTGGCTCATGGCCTGCGTGACCAGCTGATTCCACGCGTCGCGGTTGTCCCAGAACAGGCGTGCCGCGCGGAACACGGCGTCGCCCATCTCGTCGCCGTTAAAGTTGCTAAACGAGAAGCCCGTGCCCTCGCCGGTAAACTCGTTATACGGGATCACCGTGTCCTTCAGACCACCGGTCTCTCGCACGATGGGCAGGGTGCCGTAGCGCATGGCGATGATCTGCGACAGGCCGCACGGCTCAAACTTCGACGGCATCAGGAACATATCGGCAGCGGCGTACATGCGCTGCGACAGCGCCGGGTCAAACTCGATGCACGCGGCCATGGTGCCGGGGTACTTGTCCTGGAAGTAGCGCAGGCCGTCCTCGTAGTCGCGGTCGCCGGTGCCCAGCACCGCCACCTGCACGCCGCCGGACAAAATGCGGTCGAGTGCGTACATGACCAGGTCCATGCCCTTCTGGCGCGTCAGTCGCGTGACCATCACCATGAGCGGACGGTCGTCGCGAACCTCGAGCCCCAGCTCTTCCTGCAGCTTGGCCTTGCACACAGCCTTGCCCCCACGGTCATCAACCGTGTAGTTTGCGGCAATGCGCTTGTCGGTCGCCGGGTCAAAGCCCGCCACGTCAATGCCGTTCAAAATGCCCTGCAGCGCATAGGAGCGCTCGCGCAGCACACCGTCCAGGCCCTCGCCAAACTCGGGCGTCTGGATCTCGTTGGCATAGGTGGGGCTCACCGTGGTGATGGCATCGGCATAGCGCAGCGCGCCCAGCATGTAGTTGATGCTGCAGGCGTCGCAACGTAGCTGCGAAGCGGCCGCCGGAATATGCGCCACACCCAGGATGTCCTCCATTACGGTGTCGCTAAACTGGCCCTGGAACGCCACGTTGTGGATCGAGAACACGGTCTTGACGCGGTCGTACAGCGGCAGGCCCTGGTAGAACTCGCGCAAGAACACGGGCGCCAGCGCCGTCTGCCAGTCGTTGCAGTGCAGGATGTCGCACTCAAAGCCGGCCGGCAGGTGCTGCAGGCTCTCGGTGATGGCTTTGGAGAAGAACGCAAAGCGCTCGCCGTCGTCAAAGAAGCCGTACGGATAGTCGCGCGCAAAGTAGCGTTCGTTGTCGATGAACATATACGTGACGCCGTCGTGCTCGAGCTTCTCGAGCCCGCAGTACTCGTTGCGCCAGCCCAGGCTCACGTAAAAGTCGGAGAAGTGCTCCATCTGCGCCTTGTACTCGTCCTTGATGGTGGCGTACTTGGGCACCATCACGATGACCTCGGCGCCGGCGCGCACAAGCGCCGCAGGCAGCGAGCCCGCCACGTCGCCCAGGCCACCGGTCTTTACAAACGGTGCGCACTCGGCCGAGGCAAACACGATCTGCATCTTTTTGCTGGAATCAGCCATATTGTCTCCCATGTTGTTATTCGAGAATAGCCGCCAGGCGCGAACCGGGCGGCTATTCTACATGTTACGAGCGATGTTGCGGTGCCAACGTTAACGTACGATGGTGGTATCAGAAGTTAACGGAGCCTTGCCCAGCACCAGGATGTTCTCGGGCGTGCCGCGAAGCTCGGTGTTGGTGGGGACCACGTTGTTCTTGTCCAGGATGGCGTTCTCGACGCGTGCGCCGCTCTTGATGATGCAGCTCTGGTTGATGATCGAGTTGGTCACCGAAGCGCCTTCCTTAACTACAACGCCGCGCGACAGGATCGAGTTGCGCACGGTGCCCTTGATGATGCAGCCGGCCGAGATGATCGAGTTGCAAGCGTGGCTGCCGGTCGCATAGCGCGAAGGCGGCACGTCGTGGGCCTTGGTCAGGATCGGGCGCTCGGGGTCGAAGAGCTGGTCGGCCACGGTCTGGTCGAGCAGGTCCATGCTGCGGCGATACAGCGACTTCTCGCTAAACACGCCAACGACCTCGCCCTTGTACTCGTAGCTGCACACGTCGATGTTGCCAAAGTCGCCCTGGAGCGCCTCGAGCAGGTCCAGATAGTCGGCGGCCTGGTAGTGATCGATGATCTCGAGCAGCGTCTCGCGGTTGACGATGCAGCAGTCCATAGAGGCGTTGTCGCCGTACACGACGCCGGCGCTCACACCCGTCAGGCGGCCGTTCTCGTTGATTTCGAGTTTGGTCTCGTCGTCGACGTTGTGCGTGGCCTTGCAGTACACCACGGTCATCTGGGCGCCGGAGTTCTCGTGCGCCTCGATGATGGTGTTGAGGTCCATGTTAAAGATGATGTTGGTGCCCATCATCACAACATAGGGCTTGTCCGAGCGCTGGAACAGCGTCTTGTTGGAGATGATGTCGCGCAGCAGGAAGCGCATGCCGCCCTTGGTGGTGCCATACGCGTTGCCGGGGACCATGAACAGGCCGCCCTTCTTGCGGTCCAGGCCCCAGTCCTTGCCCGAGCCCACGTGGTCGATCAGCGAGCGGTAGTTGCCCGGCATGACGACGCCGACGGTCTTAATGCCGGCATTCATCATGTTGGACAGCGGGAAGTCGATCAGGCGGTAGCGGCCCAAAAACGGCACGGACGCGATGGGACGATCCTTGAGCAGCACGCTGCCGTAGGTCGAAGAATAGTTAGCGGTGATATAACCGATGGCCTTGCGATTGATCATCGGATCATTCCCCCTTCCCGATAACGACGTCATTTCCAACGACGGCCGTATCCTTGGTGGTATCGACAGAGCCGAGCTTCACGCCCTCTTCGACCGTGGAGTTCTCGCCCAAAATTGCACGGCAGATGTGCGCGCCGCTCTTAACGTGCGCACCCGGCAGCAGCACGGAGTCCTCGACCACGGCGCGCTCCTCGATGATGACATCGGTCGAAAGAATCGAGTGGCGAGCGGTGCCGTAGATCTTGCAGCCGTTGGAGACCAGGCAGTCGTCAAGGCGGCCGTCCGGGCCAATGTAGTGCGGCGGACGCGTGGTGATGTTGGACATGATGGGGAAGTGCTTGTCAAACAGATCGAACTCGGGGTTATTGCCCAGCAGGTCCATCGAGGTCTCGTGGAAGCTGGCGATGGTGCCGACGTCCTTCCAAAAGCCGTGGAACTCGTAGCTGTACAGGCGCTTGCCCTCGCCGAGCAGCTTGGGGATGATGTCCTTGCCAAAGTCGTGGCTCGAGCGCTGGTCCAGAGCGTCCTCCTCGAGCGCCTCGATCAGGACGTCGGCCGAGAAGATGTAGATACCCATGGAGGCGAGGTTCGAATCGGGCTTATCGGGCTTCTCGGTGAACTTGGTGATGCGGCCGTCCTCGGGGTCGGTGGTCAGGATGCCAAAGCGGCTGGCCTCCTCCCACGGCACGGGCATAACGCTCACCGTGAGGTCGGCGTTGTTCTCAATGTGCGTCTTGAGCATCTTGCGGTAGTCCATGCGATACAGGTGATCGCCCGAAAGAATCAGGACGTACTTGGGGTCGTTGGCCTTGATGTAGTCGAGGTTCTGCGTAATGGCGTCGGCCGTGCCCGCATACCAGGCGCCGCCGGTCTGCGTCTCGTACGGCGGCAGGATCGACACACCGCCGTCACGGCTGTCCAGATCCCAAGCCTCGCCGGAGCCCACATAGGCATGCAGCAGGTAGGGACGGTACTGCGTCAGAACGCCCACCGTGTCGATGCCCGAGTTGGAGCAGTTGGAGAGCGAAAAGTCGATAATGCGGAACTTGCCACCAAAGCTAACCGCCGGCTTGGCGATCTTTTGGGTGAGTGCCCCCAATCGGCTGCCCTGTCCTCCTGCGAGGAGCATCGCGATGCATTCTTTCTTACTCATCGATTTCTCCTTCTGTCATCGATGTTCTTAAACCCATTAGCGACGGGCGCGGCGCTCGGTCGCGCCCGTCGAATAACGCCGTGCTGGCATAAGGGAGCTCGCGGCCTTTACGCGTGCCAGATTTCGTCGCGGTACTCGCGAATGGTGCGGTCGCTCGAGAACCAGCCGCTCGAGGCGGTGTTGAGCAGGGCCTTGCGGTTCCAGGTCTCCTGGTCGCCATAGCTGCCGGTAAGCTTCTCCCACGCATCCACGTAGCTGCGGAAGTCCGCCATGACCAGGTCGGGGTCGTTGTTGTTCATGAGCTCGTTGTAGATGCTCTCGAAGTTGCCCGAAAGGCCGGCAAACGTGTTGTCCTTGAGCTCGTCCATCACGCGGCCCAGGCGGTCGCGATCGTTGTTGAGCGTATCCCAGGCAAAGTAGCTGTTCGATGCCCAGAGCTGCTCGACCTCGGGGGCGGTCAGGCCAAAGATAGCCTCGTTCTCGCGGCCGGCCAGGTCGGCGATCTCGATGTTCGCGCCGTCGAGGGTGCCGAGCGTAATGGCGCCGTTCATCATGAGCTTCATGTTGGACGTGCCCGAGGCCTCCTTGCCGGCCGTGGAGATCTGCTCCGAGATCTCGGCGGCGGGGTAGATGAGCTGGGCGTTGCTTACGCGGAAGTTGGGGATAAAGCAGACCTTCATCACCTCGTTGACGCGCGAGTCGTTGTTGATGACGTCGGCCACGGAGTTAATGAGGCGGATGGTCTCCTTGGCAAAGGTGTAGCTCGAGGCCGCCTTGCCGCTAAAGATGAAGGTCGTCGGCGTCACATGGAAGTTGGGGTTGGCGATGCGACGGTTGTAGATGTCCATCACCTTCATGATGTTCATGAGCTGGCGTTTGTAGGCGTGGAAGCGCTTTACCTGGACATCGAAGACGGTGTTGGGGTCAATGACCAGACCGGTCTCGGCCTTGACGTAGGCAGCCAGGCGCTCCTTGTTGGCGCGCTTGGAGGCACCCACGGCCTTCAGGAACTCGGTGTCGTCCTTAAACTCCTTGAGCTTCTCCAGCTCAAAGGCGTCCTTGAGCCAGCCGTCGCCAATGGCCTCGGTCACGAGCTTGGCATAGGTGGGGTTGGCCTCGGCAAAGAAGCGACGGTGCGAGATGCCGTTGGTCTTGTTGTTGAACTTCTCGGGCGTCAAGGCATAGAAGTCCTTGAGCACGATGTTCTTGATGATGTCGGAGTGGATCTTGGCCACGCCGTTGACGCTGTGGCTGCAGATTACGGACAGGTTGGCCATGCGAATCTCGCCGTCCCACAGAATGGCGGTCTGGCGCAGACGCTCCTGCCAGCCCTCCTGCGTGGTGTCGAACGACTCGTGCCAACGACGGCTGATCTCGTCGATGATCTGGTACACGCGGGGGAGGAGCTTGGAGAACGTGCCGATGGGCCACTTCTCCAGAGCCTCGGGCAGGATGGTGTGGTTGGTGTAGCTCACGACCTGCGTCACGATGTTCCAGGCGTCGTCCCACTCGAGCTTCTTCTCGTCGATGAGGATGCGCATGAGCTCGGGGCCGCACATGGCGGGATGGGTATCGTTGGTATGGATGGCCACAAACTGCGGCAGCAGCTCCCAGTTCTCGCCATGCTCCTTCTCAAAGGTGTCGAGCAGGCTGTAGATGCCAGCCGAGACAAACAGGTACTCCTGCTTCAGGCGCAGCAGACGGCCGTGTTCGCCGGCGTCGTTGGGGTAGAGGATGGCGCTGATAGCCTCGGCCTCGGCGCGCTCGGCGTCTGCAAGGGCGTAGTCGCCGCGGTTGAAGGCCTCAAGGTCAAAGTGCTCCTCGACCGGCTCGGCGGCCCAAACGCGCAGCTTGTTGACGGTCTCGCCGGCATAGCCCACAACGGGGATGTCATAGGGGACGGCCAGGATGTCCTGCGTGTCCACCGTGCGGTAGAACGTGCGGCCGTTCTCCTCAAAGCCCTCGACGCGGCCACCAAACTTAATGGTCACGGCCTTGTCCTGACGACGGACCTCCCAGGGATAGCCGTGGGTGAGCCACTCGTCGGTGGCCTCGACCTGGCTGCCGTTGACGATCTCCTGCTTAAACAGGCCGTAGCGGTAGCGCATGCCGTTGCCGTAGCCGGCAATGCCCTCGGCTGCCATCGAATCCAGGAAGCATGCGGCCAGACGGCCCAGGCCACCGTTGCCCAGCGCCGGATCGGGCTCCTGGTTCTCGATGACGGAAAGATCGAAGCCCATGTCGTCGAGCGCCTCGGCGACCATGTCACGTACGCCAAAGTTGAGCAGGTAGTTGTCGAGCAGGCGGCCGATCAAAAACTCGATCGAGAAGTAGTACACGCGCTTCTTGCCCTCGGCGGCCGCACGGGCGTCGCTCTTGGTGGCAACGGTGCGTGCCTTCTCGGCCACGAGCTTGGCCAGGGCGTTAAAGCGGTCGAGGTCGCTGGCGGCCTCGACGCTCTTGCCGCTAATGCTCATGACGGCATCGCGATAGAGCTCGGAAAACTCCTGCTTGTTGTCGAAGATCTTATTCATACGTTCCTTTCCCCCGGGGATGTTTCTCCCGGAACGGTTATGACATGTATCCTACGCCCCGGCGGGGCGGGTAATTGCAGTGGTAACGCTTTTGTTACGCATCCTTGCCAGATGCTTTAACAGCGCCTGCCTTAGCCTTGGGAGCAGCCTTTTTAGTGGCTGCCTTCTTGGCCGTGGTGGACTTGGCAGAAGCCTTGGCAGCCTTCGCCTTAGCCGGAGCCTTCTTAGCAGCCGCTGGCTTGGGCTTCACCGAGGACGTACGCTTGCGCGTCGCCTTCTTGGGCTCCTCGACCACGGGCGGCTTATAGCTGCTGGGACCGCGGCGCTTAAGCACCACGCCTGCCAGGCCGGGTACCTTGATCTCGATGGAGTCCATCTGCCCGTTCCAGGGATAGGGCTCGCTCGAGCAGGTGTAGGGCTCCTCACCGGCATAACCGCTGCCGCCAAACTCGGGACGGTCGGAATCAAAGATGACCTCCCAGTCGCCCTCGCGCGGCACGCCCACGCGGAAGCTCTCGTAGCTCGCCGGGTCAAAGTTGATCAAGATCACCAGGTCGTCATCGACGTCCTCGCCCTGACGCACAAAGCTCACGATGGACTGCTTGGAGTTGTCCGCGTCGATCCAGGTAAAGCCGTCGTCGGTGTAGCCGCGCTCGTACAGGGCAGGCTCGGCAGTGTACAGGTGGTTGAGCGCCTTGATGAACGCCTGATGATGACGGTGGGTCTCGTACTCCTCGGTCAGGAACCACTGAATGGACTCGTAGTAGCGCCACTCAATAAACTGGCCGATCTCGTTGCCCATAAAGTTGAGCTTGGCACCGGGGTGCGTCATCTGGTAGAAGGCCAACGTGCGCAGGCCGGCAAACTGGCGCCACCAATCGCCCGGCATGCGGCCGATGAGCGAGCACTTGCCGTGCACGACCTCGTCGTGGCTCAGCGGGCAGATGAAGTTTTCGGTAAAGGCATACATAATGGAGAACGTGAGCAGGCCGTGGTTGCCGGGGCGCCACGGAAAATCGGTCTGCATGTAGTGCAGGGTATCGTTCATCCAGCCCATGTCCCACTTGTAGTGGAAGCCCAGGCCGCCGTCCTGCGGCGGATAGGTCACGAGCGGCCACGCAGTGGACTCCTCGGCCATCATCATCACGTCGGGGTAGTGCGCCTCAACAGCGCAGTTGACCTGACGGATAAACGCGCTGGCGTCCAGGTCCTCCTCGGTACCGTACTTGTTGAACTTCTTTTGGCCGGGATCATCGATGCCAAAGTTGAGGTACAGCATGCTGGACACGCCGTCCATGCGAATGCCGTCAACGTGGAAGTTCTCGAGCCAATAAAGCACGTTAGAGACCAGGAAGGAGCGGACCTCGCCGCGGGCAAAGTCAAACTTGTGCGTGCCCCAGTTGGGGTGAATCTCGTGCTCAAACAGCATGTGGCCGTTAAAGGTGGCAAGACCGTGGGAGTCGGCGCAAAAACCGCCGGGCACCCAGTCCATGATTACGCCGATGCCGGCCTCGTGGCACGCATCGATAAAGTGCATGAGCTGCTGCGGGTTGCCGTAGCGCGACGTGGCGGCATAGTAGCCGGTCGTCTGATAGCCCCAGGAGCCGTCGAAGGGATGCTCCATGAGCGGCATGACTTCGATATGCGTATAGCCCATGTCGCGCACGTAGTCAACGAGCTCCACCGACAGGTCGTCGTAGGTGTAGAACTCGCCGCGCTGCGCGGGGAAGGGATCCATGGGGCCGGGGTAGTTGCCGTACTCATCGGGCTCGCCCTGCGGCGCGTCGCCGTGGCGCTTCCACGAGCCAATATGCACCTCGTAGATGTTAAGCGGCTGCGACATGTGGTTGTGGTCGGCGCGGCGCTTGAGCCACGCGGCGTCGTTCCACTTGTAGCCATCGAGGGTCCACAGCACGCTCGCGGTACCCGGGGGGCACTCGGCCTTAAAGGCATACGGATCGGCCTTGTAGAGCTTCTCGCCCTCGTTGGTCTCGATGAGATATTTATAGAGCTGGCCCTGCTCGGCGCCAGGAATAAAGCCCTCCCAGATAGCGCTCGTATGCACGGGCACCAGCGGGTTGGCTTGCTCATCCCAATTGTTGAATTCACCGATAACGTGGACACTCTTAACGTCGGGCGCCCAAACGCAAAAGCGCCAGCCGCGCGTGCGCTGCTGCGTGTCGGGATGCGCGCCCATCTTTTCCCAGCTGCGCTCCCACATACCAATGCCAAACAGGTAGACATCGTCCTTGGAGAGCTCCGGTGCGTGCGGAGCCGGTTTGCGGGTTGCGGGCTTTTTAGCCGTTGGCTTTAGCTTTGTATCGCTCACGTTTGATCCCATCATGACGCGGCAGCGTGTTGCCTTGGTGACTAGATGCGAAAGGTCCAAGGCTGCACGAATCGAAGGGACGGCGAAGTTTCTGTGATTCGTTCCACCTCGCGTGCTCGGTGGAACTTTCGGCAGAAACTACGATAACACCTGTGCGTTAGTTTTATGGACGAAAGCGGATTTGCGGGGGCGTTTAATCGGTAAGCGACATGTTTATACCACTGGCAGAATTGCCGTGGTAAAACTCTTGACAGTTTTACCAATTAGGGTTTCAAAATTGTTAGCCTGACGTTTGGTAAAACGTTTTTAGCAGGTTGTTTACCATTTGACATCGAAAGGTTCGTTTATGTCCCATACCGCCGCTCCCAAGGTTGCTTTTATTTTCGATTGCGACGGCACACTGGTTAATAGCACCCCCGTTTGGGCCTATGCCCAGCCCGAATTATTGCACCGCCACGGAGTTGACGTGACGGTCGACGATTTTGCCCAGTTTGAGCATCTTTCGCTCGAGGACGAATGCCAGGCCTACCACGACACCTGGGGCATTGGCGAAAATGGCGAGGAGCTCTACCGCGAACTGAGCGACATCCTGATCGATGGCTACTCCAAGGTGCCGCCGCGCGAGGGCCTGCTTGCATTTTTGAAGCAGGCGAAGGCTGCCGGTGTTGCCATGTGCGTGGCCACGTCCACGCCGGCCGAGCTGGTTGAGTGTGCGCTTGCGGGCGCCGGGCTTAATGCCTACATGGAGTTTGTGACCACCACGGGTGAGGCGGGCCGCTCCAAGCGGTTCCCCGATGTGTACGAGCTGGCGCTGCGCCGTCTGGAGGAGCGCCATGGGCACCAGTTTGAGTACACATGGGTGTTTGAGGACGCCGTCTTTGGCCTTAAAAGTTCGGGCACCGCAGGCTTTAAGCGTGTGGGCATCTATGACCCGTTCGGTCGCATGGAGCGCGACGAGGTTCGCGCCAACTGCGATATCTTTATCGATAGCTATGAGGACCTGGATCTGGCCCGCATGCTTTCGTTTGAGGGATAGGCGAGAGCTGTGGCTTGCAAGGTATTGGTGGTCTGCGGCTCGCCCGTGGTGGCGAGCACGAATCTTTTGCGCAGGCTAGTGGGGGAGTGCGACCACGTTGTCGCCGTGGACCGCGGGCTCGACGCGCTGCTGAGCGCGGGGCTAGGCTGCGACGTATATGTGGGGGATGCCGACACAGTGAGCGATGCCGGCCGCGCGCTGGTCGATGCCGCTACCGACTTTGAAGTTGAGCGCCATGACCCGTACAAGGACTATACCGATCTGGCGCTGGCGCTCGATTCCGTCCGCCGTCGCTGGCCGGGTGCCGAAGTGGTTGCGACCTGCGCCACCGGCGGCCGTCCTGATATGGCGCTATCCGTACTGGGCCTGCTCGCGGGCTACGATGACGCCCCAGTCTGGATTGCCGAGGACAAGGTGGTCTCCCGCATCCTTCACATAGGTGAGTCGTGGACCATCGAAAACGCCGAGGGCAAGACGTTCTCCATCATCGCCATTGCCCCCAACGCAGAGGTAAGCGAACACGGTCTAGAGTGGGAGCTAGACCACAGCCCCCTGGGCCTGTTGGCCGACACGGGCATCAGCAACGTCGTCAGGTCAACAGCCACAATCCAAGTCCACAACGGCACCGCCATCGCTTACCTCTACAAGTAAGGTCTATCGCATCAGGGTTTTATCGGGACGGTGGATAGAAATAAGCGCTCGAAGAGTGATTATTTCTGCCCCATTACAGTTTGAGTCGTCCGAAAGGGCGGCTCTTTTCCGTTGCACGGTTATACGATTGAGCCGTACCGGTGG
>UQAU01000028.1 GCA_900539035.1 uncultured Collinsella sp.
GGCTCAATCGTATAACCGTGCAACGGAAAAGAGCCGCCCTTTCGGACGACTCAAACTGTAATGGGGCTATTTTAGCTGCCCCATCCGGAGCCTTCAAAGCTTAAGACATATTTGACATAGGGTAGCTAAAAAAGCCCCGTCCCAAAAAGACTACCCCGGTGTCGTGCCACGAAAACGGGCCATCTACTACGTTTGACCGGCATGGGTCGAGCATACCCGCGTTTTTAGAAAAACGGCAAACCGTCTACCTGCGGTTTTAATTTCGCGAATTTCGGAATGGTTGAGGGTAGTCGACTAAACGTAGTAAATAGGCCCTTTTCGTGGCGATCAGCCCGACTCAAGGCTCAAGGTGGCCAGCTTCGGCTGGCCACCCTCAAAGTTGCGGTGGAATAGTTCCTGGAAGAGGTATCTAAACCGGAAAACAGGAACTATTTCACCGCAACTCAAGGGGGGGGGCGGGGAGGCTGATCTAGCGCAGGGAGCGCAGGCCGCCGGCATCCTTGTCGAGCACCGTAAAGCGCACGGCATCCAGGTGCTCCAAGATGCTGATGGCGCGTTTGCGCGACACGCCCAGGGCCTCACGCAGCACGCTCGTGGTGGCTGCGCCGCCGGCTGCCTCAATGGCGGCGGCGACGAGCTCGCGCGCATGGGCCTCGGCGGCAGCGGACAGGGCAACGTCGCGCTCGACCTTAACGATCGAGCGGTTGAGCGAAAGTTCGCGCAGGGCACGCGTCATGGTGTCGCGATCGAGCTGCAACTGTTCTCCCACCTCGGGCAATGTCGGTGCATCGAGGCCGGCTTCGTCCAGCAAGACAACGATACGTTCGCAGGCCTCGCGCACCACACGCGCCGCGGCGGCAGCGGAGTGCGGGTCGAACACCTCGGCGCCCTCGGAGGCGCACACGCCACGCGAGCGACCCTCGGCAATCAGGGCTGTGGCAACTGCGTCGCCAGCGGTAGGCCAAGCAGCATGGGCGACGGCGCCGGGCGTAAAGCCCGTCTCCTTGGGAGACGCTGTGTGCATGGCTGACAGGGTAGCCGCCAGTGCGTCCATCGCAGCGTCGAGCACGGCGGCATTCGTATACAGCGTACCGCCCGAGCCGGCAAGCTCGCGAACAACACCTCGCGCCACCAACCCGTGCAGTACGGCATCGACCTCGCCGACACCAAGATCCAAAGCCTCGGCAACATCAGCCGCCGTAACCGGCAGCGTCTGCAGCGCCAGCCAAGCGCCCACACCGCCCGCGATATCGCCGGACTCGATCGCCGCATACAGTGCACGCTCTCCTTCGGCAAGCTCGCGCGAGCGACGGCAGCGCGAAAGCAGCACACGCCCGCCGCCAATAAGCATCACGGGCGAATAGGACAGCACAACGGCATGGTCCCCGGCACGCAGCGGCAGCGGGTCTTCCAGGCGCACCTGAACGATACGGGTCTCGCCCACCGCCATGGGGGCCTCGCCCTCCATAAGCATGATGCGGCCGACGACCTCGGCCGTGCCGGCCATCACATGCACGCGCGCGCCCGACTCGAGTACGCGCGGCTTGGCGCCCTCGCGGCCCAGGTAGGTGAACGTCATCATAAAGCGCAACGACTGACCAAAGCGGCCCGCCACGCCCAACATCTCGCCACGGTCGAGCGCCGCGACACCGTCACCAACCAAGTTGAGCGCCACACGCTGACCGGGCAGCGCCTGCTTCGTGTCGCCATGCACCTGGATCCCGCGTATGCGGCAGGCCGTACGCGACGGCAGCGCGACGAGATCATCCCCCACCGCGACGGGCGCATCGTGCAGCGTTCCCGTCACCACGGTACCGGCGCCCTTGATCGTAAAGCAACGGTCGATGGGCAGACGCGGTGCGGCATCGGTGAGCTCGGCACGGGCACGGCAGGCATCCCAGCAAGCGGCAACCTGCTCGTCGAGCGCAACCAGCAGGTTATCGATTCCCGCGCCGGTCTTGGACGACACGGGCACGATCGGCGCGCCCGCAAACACGGTACCCGACAAAAAGTCATCGACATCGAGCTCGGCAAGCTCGGTCATCTCGGCATCAGCCAGGTCACACATCGTCAGCGCGACCACCATGTGCGTAACGCCCAACAGCTCCAGCACGTGCACGTGCTCGCGGGTCTGCGGCATCACGCCCTCGACGGCCGAAACCACCAGCACGGCAACGTCGATGCCTGTCGCGCCCTGCACCATGGCGCGCAAGTAATGGGCATGCCCCGGCACATCGACCAGGCCGACAATCTTGCCACTCGGCAGCGCCAGCTCGCCAAAGCCCAGCTCCACGGTCATACCGCGACGGCGCTCAACCTCCAGACGGTCGGGATTCTTGCCGGTCAACGCCTCGATCAGCGCCGACTTACCGTGGTCGACGTGGCCCGCCGTGCCAACGATAACGGGACACTCCACCAGCGCTTGAACCTCACTCATCGAGCAATCGCCTTCTTAACGCACGCAACGAGCGTCGACGCCGCCGTCTCGATATCGCGGTCGCCAACGAGCGTGCGCACATCAAACAGAATGCGGTCGTGCGAGGTGCGCGTGACGACCGGCGTGTCGAAGTCCTGGACAAGCGAGCGCTTGAGCGCGTCGACCGTCAGGCGCTCGTCAGCAAGACGCACGGCAACGCACATCGTGGGCAGCTCCACGGTAGGCAGCGAGCCGCCACCGGGGGTCGACGATTCTTCGACAATCTCCAACTCAACGGCACACGGGCAGCCAGCCTTATCGAGGCCCGCCACCATCAGCTCGCGCAGCTTGCGGGCACGACGCTCCAGATGATCCTGTGGAAGCGTGAGCATGCTGAGCACCGGAATATCGCGATGGGCAACATCGGCGCCGTCCATGTAGATACGCAGCGTGGCCTCGAGCGCCGTGAGCGCCAACTTGCCCGGGCGCAGGGCGCGCATAAGCGGGTGCGACCCACAGGCCTGGACCAGATCGCGACGGCCCATGATAATGCCCGCCTGTGCGGCACCGAGCAGTTTGTCGCCCGAGCACGACACCAGATCGAGCCCTGCTGAAACCGAAGCCGGCGTGGTTTCTTCGCCGCCGCGCACAAGGATGTCGTCGGGCAACAGCGCGCCCGAGCCCTGGTCCTCGTAGAACAGCAAGCCATGCTTGTGGGCCAGGGCGGCAAGCTCCCGAGAGCCCACCTCCTCGTGAAAACCCTCGATGCGATAGTTGGAAGGATGGACCTTAAGGATCATCGCCGTATCGGGCGTGATGGCTTGCTCATAATCAGCCAGGTGCGTGCGGTTGGTGGCGCCGACCTCGACGAGTTTGGCGCCCGAAGCCGCCATGACATCGGGGATGCGGAAGCTGCCGCCGATCTCGACAAGCTCGCCGCGGCTGACGATGACCTCTTTGCCTGCGGCATGGGTCGCCAGCACCAGCAGCACAGCGGCGGCGTTGTTGTTAACGACCAGCGCGTCCTCGGCACCGGTAAGCGAGCGGATCAGCTGCGCGGCATGTTCCTTGCGCGACCCACGCGAGCAGGTGTCCACGCTGTACTCGAGCGTGCTGTACCCGCGCGCGACCTCGGCCACGGCCTTTGCCGCCGACTCCGCGAGCGGGGCGCGGCCCAGGTTGGTATGGATAACCACGCCCGTAGCGTTTACGGCGGGACGCAAGCTCGGCAGCGCGGAGCGATGCGCACGCCACTCGATGGCCGAGGCCAGCTCGCGCTTGGAACGCGGAGCGGCACCGGCACGAATGGCGGCGCGCTCCTCGTCGAGCTCGGCCGTGACGGCGGCATGCACCACCGCGTCGCAGGTCTCCCCCGCCGCCTTCACAACCGGCCACTCTGCGAGCAGCTCGTTGACGGAAGGAATAGCGCGAAGGCAGGCGCGTACCTCATCGGACATGTTCTGGCTATCGCTCATGTGCGGCCTTTCAAAACCAAAGGTGAATCAATCGTTCGAACGTCAAACCATCAGCCAATTCGATCGGCTGAGTCAATCAATCGCTATTATCCTCGCGCGCCGCGATCTTTTCCACGCGAACGGCGTTTTCCTGGGTGAGCGCGGCGCCCGTCAACGGGTCCCAACGCAACGGCGTATGGTCGAGCGGGCCCACGCCCAAGCCTTGAGCGCCACCGGCATCGGCGCCAAACGAACGCCCACCGGGGGCGGCCGACGTAAAGATGCACGCCGGATGCAGATAGGGCGTCGTCTCCACGCGCACGCGGTCGCGGCCCATATCGCTCGCGAGCTCGACGATCTCGCCGTCGGCGATGCCCATGTGCGCAGCAGCATCGGCATTCATCTGCACGGCATCCAGATCCGACCCAGCCTCGGCGGCACCTTGGGCCGCGAGCCTGCGCGAGGTATGCGACTCAAAGGGACGGTTGCCGCTAATGAGGCGAAACATCCCCGGTCCGGGCTCCACCATGGGAGCGATCCAGTTGGGTACACGACCCAGGCCGGCTCGTTCCCATACGTCGCTTGCCAGCGCAATTTTGCCGCCATCCAGGGGAATCGCCGGCTCACCCGTGCGCGACGGCAGCGCCACGCCCGTATCGGCCCAACCGCGCTCCTTGAGTTCGGCAAGATCAATCCCAAAAGGCGCCACCTGGGCAGCCGCCAGATCGTCAGACGTAAACTGGAAGTACTCGCCCACACCACACGCCTGTGCCAGGCCGGCAAAGATCTCCCGGCCGGGACGCGTGTCATCATGCAAGACCGGCAGTACGGCGTTGCGATAGAACACGCGCGCATCGTTGCGGCCCACGACCGTACCGACGCCGCGGTCGGCCTCCAGATACGTCACGTCGGGCAGCACATAGTCGGACGCACGCGCCGTCTCGGACCAACGGATATCGATCGTCACGAGCAGGTCGAGCTGTTGCAAGATACCAAGCCACGCATCGGCGTTGCCGTAACCCGCACCGGGGTTGCTGGCATAGACGATGAGTCCGCGCAGGTCGCCGGCAAGAATTGACTGGCCAATCGTCGTGCACAGTCCGCGCACTGGGTCGACCAGCGGGTAACGCTCGGAGCCCAACTTGGGCTCACGTGGCACCGCCGGCGTCGCAAAGTGCGCAGGGTCCAAGTCGCCCAGCGCGAGCGGCGTCGGTGGGTTGAGCGCACCGCCCACATGCCCCAGGCAGCCCAACAGCACATCGACCAGGCAGATAGCGCGCGCCGTCTGGGTGCTGTTGGCATACGCAATGCCAATGCCACCGTGAAAGCCCGCGTCGACAACGGCGGCAGGCGCCGCAGCAGCCAGGTCGCGCGCCGTGGCGGCGATCTCTGCGGCCGGCACGTCGCACATCGACTCGGCCCACTCGGGCGTCCAAGCACGGGCCGCCTGCGCCAGCTCGTCAAAACCCGTGGTATAGCGGGTCACGAACTCGTGGTCATACAGGCCCTCGGCAATGAGCACATGTGCAATGCCCAGCAGCAAGGCCAGGTCGCAGCCCGGGCGCACGCGCAGCCAGCGGTCGGCAAGCGCAGCCGAGCCACTGCGCCGGGGGTCGACCACGATAATCTTCGCCCCACGGCGACGGGCATCGTTGAGTGCATCAACGGCCCCCATCGTCGACGAATCGACGATGGAACGCCCCAGGTACATGATGCAATCGGTATGCGCCAGGTCGGAGGCGGGGCTGTAGCCCAGGCTGTGCTCCCAGCCGGTCAGGCGGCTCACCTCGCAGGCGCCGTCGGCACCGTACACGTTGGGCGAGCCCAGCGCGTGCATAAAGCGATAGGCCCAGTAGCGGTCGAACGAGGGCACACCGAGCGTCATGCCCAGCGCACGGGCACCATGCTCGTCAATATTCTCCGCGAGGCGCGCCGCGATCTCCGAAAACGCCTCGTCCCAGCTCACCGCATCGAACCCCGAGCCATCATGGCGGCGTCGCATGGGGTGCAGAATGCGGTCGCGCTCGTCAAACGGCATTGCCAGACGATGCCGTCCGCGGGCGCACAGGGCACGCGCCGCGCACGGGTGCCCCGGCACCGGCAACTCGGCCACCACGCGACCGTCCACAACGTGTGCCGCAAAGGCGCAATCGGCATAGCATCCCCCGCATGTCGTCACCACGGAGCGACCGTCATGCATAGCTCTCGATGCCATCTCGATTATTCCTTCCAGCTCAGGGGTTCAAACACCACCGCACCACAGCCCTGCCACCAGCTGCCGCGACGCAAAGCCCACAGCATCCACCGCAGCAAGACACGAAGAGCCTCCCAAAAGGCAAACGCCCCTCGGGAGGCCCGTACGTCATTCCGGCTTATTACGCCTCGGACTTCTTGGCGTAGATAAACCAGTAGCCGAGCGCGACCAGAACCGCGCCGCCCACGATGTTGCCCAGCGTGGCGGCGGACAGGTTAAACGCAATGCCCGCGGCGTTGAGCGCATCGGCGCCGGCGACGTCGGCACCGTAGCCGCATGCATGCATCACGGCGCCCATGGGCAAAAAGTACATATTGGCAACGCAGTGCTCAAAACCACAGGCCACAAAGGCGGCGATGGGCAGCAAAATGCCCACAACCTTATCGACCACGGTCTTGCCGGCGGTACCGATCCACACGGCCAGGCACACAAAGATGTTGCACAGGATGCCGCGGAAGAAGATCGTCACCCAGTCGACCGTCACCTTGCCGGCGGCGACGCTCACCATGGAATTGGCGACCGCCTCTCCGTTGAGCTTGTAAATGCCGGCCATGTACACCAAAAAGACGATGAACAGGGCCCCGGCAAAGTTACCAAGCCACACGACGAGCCATGCCTTGAGCATCTGAACCAGGGTGATCTTTTTGCTCTTGAGCGCGCAGACCATAAGCGAGTTGCCGGTGAACAGCTCGGCGCCGCACACCAGCACGAGCACCAGGCCCAGGCAAAAGCACAGGCCGCCCACGACGCGCTGGGCGCCCCAGCCCAGCGTGCTATCGCTCAAGAACACGGTAAAGAACAGGCCGCCGAAGGCAATGAACGCGCCGGCGAACATTGCCAACAGAAAGGCCTTTGCGACCGGCAGGTTGGCCTTGGTCACGCCGGCGGCCTCGGTCTTGGCCTCGATCGCGGCGGGCGCCAGGCAATCGGGAGCGGGGTACTCCACCTTGGAATCTGCCATGTCAATCACTTCTTTCCTAATCAGCAGGGACAAGCGCCGCTATAGCTCCTGCCCCAAGCGGACAAAGTGGGAAAAGTCGTTGGCGGCCACGGCGTCGTACACGGCGTCGACGGCGTCAAAGACTTCCGGGGACATGGGGTTGTAGAACTCCGTGTCGCCCGGCTGAATCCCAACGAAGACGATATCATCACACGATTGCTCGATTTCCTCGATCAGAAACGACAAAGGAAGCGAATGCGTGGTGAACATCGACTTGCGGGCCACATCGCGCTTGTCGAGCAAACGAATGGACCCGACGGGCAGCGCCATGTCGGCAGCATCGACCAAGACCAGACGCGGCGGACGCTCGCGCTTGACCTCGATGATGTCATCCTCGGGCGTTTGCCCGCCGTCGATGGTGTACCAACCGGCGATGGGAGCGTCCTCCATCTTTTTGGAGAGCACGGGGCCGGCGGCATCGTCGGCACGCAGCACGCTTCCCGCCGTGAGCACGATACCCGCAAAGGGAGCACCGTTCACGCGGCCATCCACAACGCGACCCATTACTGCAACCTCCCCGTCAGATACACGCCCGACACATCGCGCACGCGCTCAACCAGATCGCGGAACTTCATCAGAAACGCGACCTGCTGGGCATGCAGGCCAAAGCCGTCGTCGAACACCGAGATGCCTGCCTTGGCCGAGCCGGGAAACCCGCGCTCGTCGAGCAGCGTGTCGCAGGCCTCGAGCAGCGACGGCACCGCCGCCTTGTCAAGCTGGCACTCGCCAAAGGAGCGGATGGCATCGAACTTGGTCTTGGCCTCCCCCTCCGGCAGCGCGTCGACGAGCGAATAGAAGACATCCACCGGCACCGACAGGCGCGGCTCAAAGCAATCGAGCACGCCGGTGTGGTGGCCCACGGCGAGCGTGTAGTACAGCACGTCGCAGGCCTCCTGGGGAACGTCTTCCTCGGTCTCCACAAACTTACGCGTGAGCTCATAGAAGACCACCTGGTCGGGCGCATGGCCCAGGCAGGGGTCGGCGACGCCCTCGGCGGCCTCGTCGCTTGCGCGCGAGGCATCGCCAAAGGAGCCGCCGAGCATACCGGGGCCCGCAAAGTAACCAGAGCGGTCCGTGAGCTCCATCTAGTGACCTCCGGCCAGCACCAGATCCTGCAGCGCCGAGTAGACCTCAACGCGGCGCGGATCGTCCTGCTTGTCGATGAGCAGCGCCATGGCACCTCGGATATCACCCTTGGGCGCGTCCTCGAGCGTATCCATAAACTCGTTGGCCAGGTCGCGGCCGTAACGGTAGCCGCTCATGGCGCGAGCCTCGCGCTCGATGGCAACGCGCAGCTTGTACGGCACGCCGGGGTGCAGGATATCGGCCTGCTCGCCGGCAGCCTCCACCGTAGTCTCGGCATGGAGCTTTTGGTCCAGCAGGCCAAGTGCCATGGCAAAGCCGTAGACGGTCTGCGCGGGGCTGGGCGGGCAGCCGGGGATGTAGACATCGACCGGCAGAATCTTATCCGTGCCGCCCCAGACGCAGTAGTTGTCGTAGAAGATGCCGCCGGTGCAGCCGCACGCGCCATAGGACACCACGATCTTGGGATCGGGTGCGGCCTCAAACGCGCGCAGGGCCGGCATGCGCATGGCACGCGTCACGGCGCCGGTGTACAGCAGCACATCGGCGTGACGGGGCGAGGGCACGACCTTGATGCCAAAGCGCTCGACGTCAAAGACGGGCGTGATGGAACCGAAGATCTCGATCTCGCAGCCGTTGCAGCCGCCGCAGTCGACACGGTAGACGTACACCGAGCGCTTGATCTTCTTAAGAAGGGTCGCCTTGGCCTTCTCGATGCTCTCGTCGAGCTCGATCTTGGTCGGGCGGTACTGAAGCCGCTCGGGCAAAAGCGTGGGTTCGGCCATGGTTACTCCTCCTTCGTTTCAAAATCCATGATGATGCCCTCGACCGGCGCCGGACCGGCGGGAATCTCGGGCGCATCGGGGTTAAGCTCGCGGTCGATATACTCCGGGTTCACGCCGTGGCCGCCCAGATACTCCATGCCGGGGCCCTGGGGCTCGCCGGACGCAAGCGTCTCGTTGGCAGCCATGCCGTGTGCGTTGCCGGTCTTTACGGCCGAGGCGGCGCGCAGGGCGTCGAGCTCGCGCTTGCACTCCTGGCACATACCGACGGTACGGGCAGCCTGCTCGGCCTCCATGCCGCCGGCCTTTTGCAGCAGGCGCTTGGCGTAGTCGATCTCCTTGTGCGGGGCAAACGGCTTGCCGCAGCGCGAGCAGTGCTCGAGCGTGTAGACGCTCTTGCTGGTGAGGTCGTCTTTGCTCATGACGGCCAGCTCAAACTCCTCGGTGAGCTTGATGGCCTCCATGGGGCAGGCTTCCTCGCAGCGGCCGCAAAAGATGCAGCGACCGTAGTCGATCGACCAGGTGATGGTATCGGCCGCAAGGTCGGTGTCCATGCGAATGGCATCGGCCGGGCACGCCACACCGCAGGCACCGCAGGCGATGCAGAGCTCGGCGTTGTGCTCGGGCTTGCCGCGCATGTCCTTGTTGGTGGGAAACGGCGCAAACGGATACTTGACCGTCGCGTCGCCGGCCTTGGCGTTAACCTTCCAAAGCTTCAGCATATTAGAGCGCCTCCTCATCGAGCGGAGCGGCCATGGTGCCCTCGCCCGCAAGCGGCGACTTGTCGCGCCAGACGTTCTCGAACTGCTCCTTGTCGAGCACGTGGTCGCGCTTGGCGGCAACATCGGTCACCGTCACGCGGTCGGTGCAGGAGTAGCACGGGTCGAGCGAGCCGACGATCAGCGCCGCGTCGCCCACGGTGTTGCCGCGGAACATGTAGCGCAGGACCGGCCAGTTGCTGTACGTGGCGGCCTTGGCGCGCCAGCGGTAGCACTTCTGGTTATTGCCGAGCATAGCCCAGTGCACGTCCTCGCCGCGCGGCGCCTCGGTGGCGCCGATGGCGTACTTGTGCGGGGTGTACTCCCAATCCGTGGTGAGGATGGGGCCCGACGGGCAGTTCTCGAGCATGGTCTCAATCATGTCGATCGAATCGTAGACCTCCTGGATGCGGACGGCGGTACGGCCGAAAGCATCGCAGGTGTCGGCCGTAGCGGCATGCATCTTTTGGACGTCCGGATCGGCGTAGCCGTCGAAGGGGTGGTCAAAGCGCACGTCGCGGGCATAACCCGAGCCACGCATGAGCGGGCCGACCGGCGAGAAGTCGCGTGCGATCTTGCGGTCCAGAATGCCGATACCGCTCGTACGCTCAATAAAGTTGGGCGTGGAGAGCAGCATGTCGACGAGTTCTTGAACCTCGGAGCGCAGCTGGTGGATGGTCGTGAGCGTGGAGAGCTTCTGCTCGGCCAAAATGTCGCGACGCACGCCGCCGATCACGTTGAGGCCGTAGGTCTTGCGGTGACCGGAGAGCTTCTCGGCCAGGTCCATGGACTTCTCGCGGACGCGGAAGAACTGCTGGAAGCCGGAGTCGAAGCCGGTGTAGTGCGATGCGAGGCCAATGTTGAGCAGATGCGAGTGCAGGCGCTCGACCTCGAGCATGATGGCGCGGATGTACTGGGCGCGCGGCGGGACATGAATGCCCTGGGCGCGCTCGACGGCCTCGGCATAGGCCACCGAGTGGGCGCAGCCGCAGATGCCGCAGATGCGGTCGGCGAGGAACGTCACGGCGTCATAGTTCAGGCGCGTCTCGGCGACCTTCTCCATACCGCGGTGCACGTAGAACAGACGGTAGTCGGCGTCGACAATCGTCTCGCCCTCGACAAACAGGCGGAAGTGGCCGGGCTCGTCGGAGGTAATGTGCAACGGGCCCATGGGGACGAGCGTGGTCTCCTTGCCCTTGGTATCGGCCAAGAACTCGTAGTTTTCCATGTCGCTCGCGGGAGCGGGACGGAAACGGTAGTCCATGGAGTCCTTGCGCAGCGGATACAGGCCGCTGGGCCAATCGTCGGGCAGCACCAGGCGGCGACGATCGGGCAGACCCTCGGGGATAAGGCCAAACATATCGCGCAGCTCGCGCTCGCCCCACACGCAGGCGGGGACGAACGGCGTCACGGACGGGAACGTCATCTTGGCGGGATCGACCTCGGTGCGCACGGTCACCCAGCCGGGGTCCTCCCCCTCCATGGAGATGACGTAGTACACGGCGTAGCGACCGCACAGACTGCGCTCGTCGTTGCCGATGATCACAGGAATCCAGCCGTAACGCTCGTAATACAGGTAGTGGACGGCCTCGGGCAGCTTGTCCTGCTTGACGGTGATCGTCAGCTGGTCCTCGCACTGCCACTCGACCTTCTCGATGCAGCCCGGAACGGCGCGGCGCAGGGCCTCGACATGGCTCTCGCAGCGACGGGCGTAGTCCTTCTTTTCAGGTTCTGCCATGGTGCTAATTCACCTCGCTTGTCTTGGTCTGGGAACTGAACACCATGCGGTAGAGAGGAGCCTCGTGGAGCTCTTCGACGCTCTGGTTCAAAACGACGGACGTTGCATCCTCGACGCCGCTCGTGATGGCGACCGGGGTGGCGATACCGAACCACATGACCACGATCGCGAGGGCGATCTCGGGGATGATCATGAGGGCGGGCACCTCGTGGCGCTTCATGCCCTCGGGCGCCTTGCCGAAGATGGACTTGAGCGCGATGCCGGTAAGGGCAAAGTACACGCCGGTGAGGCCAATGGCCACGAGCACGACCACCCAGATGGGACCGGACTGGACGCCGGCCACGAAGGTGAGGAACTCGGAGATGAACAGGGCGAACGGCGGGAAGGCGGCGAGCGCGAGCAGGGCGATGATGGTGAGCGCTGCCGTGACGGGAGCGATCTCGACGACGCCCTTGATCTTGTTCAGGTCGCGGGTGTGGTAGATGTGCTGGATGTTACCGGCCATGCAGAAGGCGAGCGCCTTCGTGAAACCGTGGAAGATGCAGTGCAGCAGGCAGGCGGCGATACCGAGCGGACCACCGATACCCAGGCACAGCGCGACCACGCCGACGTTGTCGACGGAGGAGTACGCGAAGCGGCGCTTGATATCGTCCTGCTTAAAGATGCACAGGGCGGCCACCAGGATGGACAGCGTGCCCAGGATGAGCAGGAGCGTACGCGGATAGGTGTCGCCCACCGTGATGATGGACAGGGAGTAGAAGCGGATGATCACCAGCATGGCGCACTTGAGCAGCACGCCCGAGAGCAGCGCGGAGACCGGGCTCGGAGCCTGGGAGTGCGCGTCGGGCAGCCAAGTGTGCATGGGGAACAGGCCCGCCTTGGTGCCGAAGCCGATGACGATGAACGCGAACGCGAGGCGCACGAGCATCGGGTCGAACTGGTCGGCGTAGGGCATGATGGAGGTGAGGAAGGCTGCCTCATGCGCGTTGGGCATGATATCGGCGGCGTTCGCGTAGATGAGCAGCGTGCCGAACAGGCCGAAGGCCACGCCGGCGGTGCAGACCATCGCGTACTTCCAAGACGCCTCGAGCGCCTGCTTGTTCTTGTAGATGCCCACGAGGAACACGGTCGACAGCGTGGTGGCCTCGACCGCCGCCCAGGTGAGGATGATGTTGTTGGACAGGCAGGCGAGCAGCATCGTGAAAACGAACA
Source organism: uncultured Collinsella sp. (assembly GCA_900539035.1). GTDB lineage: Bacteria > Actinomycetota > Coriobacteriia > Coriobacteriales > Coriobacteriaceae > Collinsella. The sequence continues at coordinate 12,698 of UQAU01000028.1, forward strand.
GGCTAAACAGCGCGTAGTACTGCTTGGTGCGCTCGGCCGGCATGGTCTTCTCCTCGATATCGATCTTGATATAGGAGATGGAGTACACGCCGGTGATGAACCCGATGATGCCTACCAGAAGGACGAAGATCGACGAGAGCGAATCGAGATGGAGCCACAGGCCCAAAGCGTCGATATTCTGCCCGCTCGAGAGCATGGTTCCCGCGGTGACGACCGAAAGGACGAGGGTCGCCGCGACGGAGATGGTGTTGAGCCCCGCAAAGACGCTGTAGGACGTCGTCTTGGGGAGCGCAGCCATAATCAGGGAGAACACGAGGGGACAAGCGAGCAGGGCGACCGTCAGCATTGAAACATCCATGGCCTACCCCTTCAATTCGGTCAGGTCGTGGGAGTCGAGCGACTTGGTGTCGTTCCAGATCCTCACGACGACGGCGGACATGATGATGACGGCGAAAATGGCGTCGGTAGCGATGCCGATCTCGATGATCTCGGGGGCCGTGGGCGCGAGCAGGGCGAGCGTCACGTGGCTACCGTTCTCCATAAGGCAGTACCCGAAGATTTGCTTGAGGATGTTGCGCTGGGAGATGATGCACGTGAGGCCGACGAAGAAGTGCGCGAAGCTGATGGCGAGGGCCGGAGTAGCCACCTCAGCGGTGGGCAGGCTCAGGCGCGTGACCACCGCGAAGCAGATGGCCACCTCCAGACCGGTGAGGATGATGGTCCAAGCCGGCTTGATGGAGGAGGTCAGCGTGCTATCGGCAGGCGAACCCATCTTTTTGTAGGCACGGTTGAGAATGAACGGAACGAGGATCACCTTGGTGACGAAGGCCGACGCGGCCCACATGAGAAGCTCGGTGGCACCGGTGGTGAGGCCCAGGGTGAGCAGCACGCCCACCAGGACAACCGACTGGATCGCGTACCACTTAATGGCGGACGGGATGGTCTTCGAGACGACCACCATGGTGGAGGTCACGATCAGAAGACCGCCCAGGATATTGACTAACGAATAACCCATGTCCTACCTCCTAACCCATCCAACTAGAGGACAGAGGACCGGCGACGACGACCATGATCATGAGGACGACGAACACGAACGCCATGGCGCGCGGAAGGGGCTGGCCGGCGGCCACGGTCTCGCTCGGCTCACCGGGCAGGACCTTACCCATCCAACGCAGGAACCATGCGAAGGTGGCGACGGTCTCGACGACCATGACGCACACGAGGACGAAGATGACCGTGTTGGAAGCACCAACCGCGAAGCCACCGGAGATAATCTGGAACTTGGAGAAGAACGTGCTCATGGGGGGCACGCCGGCGATTGCGGTCGCGGCGACCGCGAAACCCACGCCCGTGACCGGGTACTTCTTCATGAGGCCCTGGATCTTGGGCAACATACGGGTTCCCAGCGTGAAGCTGAGGGAGCCGGCGATGAGGAAGAACAGGGTCTTGGTGAACGCGTGGTTGAAGATGTGCTCGACGGCGCCGTTGAACGCCATTTGGCTTCCGAACACGGAGAGGCCCAGGCCGAAGAACACGTAGGCGAGCTGCGCGATCGTCGAGAAGGCGAGCAGGCGCTTCATATCCTTCTGGGGCAGATACATGAGGAAGCCGAAGAGCATGGTCACGACGGCGTCGATGATGGCGACCCAACCGACGATCTCGGGGATATCGCCGGCGCTCGCAAGAGCGCGGGCGAACACGCACACGCCGACCTTAACCATAGACGCGCCATGGAGGTAGGCGGAAACGGGCGTGGGGGCCTCCATTGCAGAGGGCAGCCACATGTAGAGCGGGAACTGGGCGGACTTGGCCCAAGCGGCGAACAGGATGAGCAGCAGCACGACGGTCTTCATACCGGAATCGAGCTGGGAGATCGCGCTCAGCGCGAACGTGCCGGTTCCGGCGAACAGGAAGGCCGCGCCGATGTAGAGACCCAGAGCGCCGATGTGGGTGATGATGAGCGCCTTCATACCGGCCTTCTTGGCCGTGGGCGTCATGTAGTAGCTGATGAGGCCCCAGGAGCACACGCCGGTGATCTCGAAGAAAACGAGCTGGCCGACGATGGTGGAGCTGTAAGCGAGACCGGCCATGGCGCCGATGAACGTGGAGAAGTACACGTAGAAGCGGCGACGAGGCGCGTCGGGATGCTCCTTGTTCTTATCGCTCATGTACGGGAACGAATAGATGACGACGAGCAGGCCGATAGCGACGAACGCGGGTGCGAGCAGCGTGCTCATCCGGTCGAATATGAAGCCCATGACCAAGGTCTGGCCCATACTCGCCCAGGTTACATCGACCGCGTTCATGCCGTTTCCGGCAAACGTCGCGGCCAAGCCAACGGAAGCGACCGTGGCGATGCCGCCGGCGAAGGCGCAGATCCATTTAGCGTAGGGACGCGGCAGCATGACGATGAGCAGGGAGCCCAGCATGGGGACGGCAATCGCCACCATGGCAAAGAGGGACAAGCTCGATTCGATTGACATAGTTTCTCCCTTCTCCCTACACGCCTACGACGACGAAGACGAACGCGAGGACCGCGATGCCGACGACGGCCCAGGTCTGGTTACCGAGCACCTTGAAGCGCGAACGGGAAACGGAGTTCTCGAGCACGCCGCAGACAACGAAATCGACCAGGCACTTGACAAGGAAGACGACGGCGCCCACGAGAGCGGTGACGCCGATAGTCGCGGGCTCTCCCCAGGGGATGAAGATGGAGGTGAACCAAGCGACGACCACGACCTGCTTCATGCCCATGGCGAGCTTCATCATGGCCAGGGACGGGCCGGAGAGCTCGGCGAGCGGGCCCTCCTGGAGCTCCTGCTCGGCTTCGGCCTGATCGAATGGAAGCTTGCCGAGCTCCATGTAACAGGCGGCCGCGAAGGCGACGCCGGCGAGGATAACGGCGACGACGCTCGAGACGTTGCCCGTAACGATGTGCTGGCCCATGGTCGCAATGTCCGTGGAGCCGCACACGATGGCGACGGTGAACAGCGCGATGAGCATGGACGGCTCGATGAGCACGCTCATGAGGAGCTCGCGGATACCGCCGAAGCCCGCGTAGGCGTTGGAGGAATCCACGCCGGACAGTGCGAAGAAGAAGCGGGACAGCGCGAGCGCGTACATGATGGTGATGGCGTCACCAAAGACGGGCATGGGGCTCTCGAGCGTGAACATGGGCAGACCCATGGCGAGCATGAACGACACCGCGAGGAACAGCGGCGGCATGATGCGCAGCACGAAGCTCGAGTCGGAACTCACGGACTCGGGACGCGCCATGAGCTTCGCGAGGTCCCGGTAATCCTGAAGGATGGACGGACCGCGGCGATTGTGCATCTTCGCGCGAATCACACGGGCGAGGCCGGAGAAGAAGGGCGCGACCAGCATGACCACGAGGCCCTGCGCTATCGCAAGAACGATGTTCATAATATCCTCTCCCCTCTCTAGACCATGACCACGGCGAGCACGAGGAAGACCACGAGCGCCGCGACGATGTAGCAGATGTATACGGAGTAGTTGCCGCCCTCGATCTTGGAGGCGAGGCCGGCCAGCTTGTCGGCACCCTCGCTCGGTGCATCGACCAGGAAGCGGTCGGGCAGGGGCTCGACGCCCTGAGCGACACCGGTGAGCTTCTGGAACACGTGCGCGATGGACCAGCAGATCTTGGTGCATACCTCGCGCAGGGTGTAGAGCGGGCCCATGAAGAGCTCGACGTCGGACGCGAAGCTCGTGGCGACGACGGGCATGTGCTCGTTGGGCTCGTAGCCGCACGCCCAAGGGTCGGTCTTCTTAGCGGGGGCCTTGGTGCCGAGGCAGAACCTCAACACGAACGCGAGGCCGGTGAGGACCACGAGCGCGATGGCGATCGCGGGGGTGGAGGTGGCGGCACCGGAAATCTCGTTCACCAGAGACACGCCCGAGGTGGCCGTGACGGCGGAGCCGGCAAGCACGCTCTGGGCGACGTCGCCCAGAACCGGGGCGATGACGGGAGAGCCGATTCCCAGCACCACGCAGATAGCCGCGAGGAGCATCTGCGAGAACAACATCGGAGCCGGGGACTCCTTGGCGTTCGCGGCCTCCTGGGAACGAGGGCTGCTCGCGAACGAAACGCCGTAGGCCTTCACGAAGCACGTGACTGCCAGGGCACCGGTGATGGCGAGCGCGGCCGCGGAGGCGACGGCGAACACCATGACGACCGGGTCGGAGAGCGTCGAGATGTTGAACAGGGACTGGTAGGTGAACCACTCGGAAACGAAGCCGTTGAGCGGCGGGATGGCCGAGATGGCAAGAGCGCCGATGAGGAAGCAGACGGCCGTGACCGGCATACGGCGGAACAGACCGCCCATCTTCTCCATGTTGCGCGTACCCGTGGCATAGAGCAGGGAGCCCGCGCCGAGGAACAGCTCGCCCTTGAACATGGCGTGGTTGAGCGTGTGGTAGAGGGCGGCCATGAGCGCGATCGTCGCGATGACGTCGTTGCCCAGGGCGTGCGCCGTCATGGACGCGCCGACACCGAGCAAGATGATGCCAATGTTCTCGACGGAGTGATAGGCCAGCAGGCGCTTGATGTCGTGCTCGTGGAGGGCGTAGACGACGCCCAGGACCGAGGAGATGGATCCAAAGACCAGGACCATGAGGCCCCACCAGAGCTGGACGCCCGAACCCGCGAGCAGGTCGAGACCGACCTTGAGGATTCCCAGGATGCCGATCTTGATCATGCCGCCGGACATGAGGGCGGACACGTTGGACGGCGCCTCGGGGTGCGCCTGGGGCAGCCAGGAGTGCAGCGGGATGATACCGGCCTTTGCGCCAAATCCGAAGAACGCGAGGACGAAGCACGCGGAGGAGATGGCGGGTCCAAAGTCATGCGTACGGAAATCACTGAAGCTGAAGGAACCGCCCACGCCGTTGGTCATGAGCAGGAAGCTCGCCATGATAAGGACAAAGCCCACGTGCGCGATGACGAAGTAGAGCCAACCGCCCTTAATGGAGTTCTTGTTCTCCTCGATGACGACAAGGAAGTAGCTCGTAAGCGACATGAGCTCGAAGGCGACCAGGAACCAGAACACGTTGTCGGCGGTGATGACGAGCATCATCGAGGCGACGAAGGTGTTCATGAAGAAACCGGCGCGCCCGACCTTGCCCGGGTACTCGTCGAAGTAGGACAGACCGTAGATGAAGCCCGCAAAGGCGAGGATTGAGATGAGGACCACGATCAGGCCCGCAAGGCCGTTGAGCAAGAGCTCGAGACGGGCGAACGGGAAAAAGAAGACCGTGTTGAGGGACGAAACGTCGCCAAGCACGGCCTCGAGGCCCGCGATGAACGACAGCACGGCCGCGACGGCGCCGATCAGGCAGCCGGCGGTCTTGGCGGCGTTATCGGCCTTAATCAGCAGAACCGAGGCGAGCGCACCGATGCACGAGACGGCAAGCGATGCGATAAACAGCGTCATGCTATCCATTGTTTACGCTCCCTTCTGCTTTCTCGGACAGACCCTGGGCCACAGCCGCCACGTCGACGGCAGGGCCGTTCTGAATCGAACGCAGGCGCTTGGCCTCGTCGAGTTCGCGATCTGCCGCGCCGCCCATGACGGTGAGCGCCTTGGTGGGGCAAGCCGCCACGCAGTGCGGACCCTCGGGGTCGAAGGCGCACAGGTCGCACTTGACGGCACAGGTGTACTGGCCGGGCGCCCACGTAAGCAGGCTGCTCAGGGACTTAGGGTACGAAGGCGTCGGGTCGCACATGCCTGCGACACCGGCGATAGACGTGCCATCGGGATGGATGGCTCCGAAGGGGCACGCGATGGCGCACAGCCTGCACCCGATGCACTCCTGCTCCTTAACGTGGATGCGGTCGCCATCGTGCTCGATGGCATTCACCGGGCAAACCTCGGCGCAGGGGGCACCCTCGCAATGGTGGCAGGCAAGGGCGGCCGAAATGCCGCCGGTCTTCACGAGCGCCAGGCGCGGCGTATCCTGAAGACCCTGCATCCGGTGGGCGTCGGCACAGGCGGACTGGCATGTTCCGCAGCCGATGCACCTCTCCGGGTTGATGTCGATGAAGCGGTTCATCCCCACTTCCTTTCAAAATAACGGGCCGGGCTCCCGAACGTACGGGACGCCCGGCCCAAAAAGCCAACGAGAACGGGACTACACGATTTGGTTCACGTGCGTCTCATCGTCGAACTTGGCGGCGCCGGGCTCAACGTCCTGGGGAGCGGCGGCGTCCACCAGAGCCTGCTTGAGCTCGGTGTACTGACGCTCCACCTCGCCCTCAGCCCAGACCTGGTCGGCGATAGCGTCGACCTGGCAGGCGGAGAACTTGTCCTCGGGCGTATGCGAGACCGGGTCGACCTTGTGCATGGTCAGCTCGTTGCACTTGCCGATCCACCACTGGTAGGTCATGTAGACCGTGCCCTTGTTGATGCGATCGCTCACGTCGGCGCGGCTATATACCTGGCCACGGCGGCTGTGGACCGAGACGATGTCGCCATTCTTGATGCCGCGTGCCTGGGCGTCCGCGGGATTCATGCGGACAAAGCCGGGCTCGTCGGCAAGCAGCGCCAGCGTCTTGCAGTTGCCGGTCATCGAGCGGCAGCTGTAGTGGCCGACCTCGCGGACGGTGCACAGGATGAGCGGGTACTCATCGTCGGGAAGCTCGGAGGGCGCCTCCCAGTCGTGCGCCATCAGGTTGGCGCGGCCGTCCTTGGTGGTGAACTTGCCACCAGCGAACATGTCGGGCGTACCGTGGTCGTTCACATCGGTGCTCTTGACCGGCCACTGGGCGTAGCCGCCCTCGGGAGCCATCTTCTCGTAGGTTGCACCCACAAAGTTGGGGCACAGGCTAATGCACTCGTTCCAGATCTGCTCGGTGTTGTCGTAGTGCATGGGGTAACCCATACGCGTGGACAGGTCCGCGAAGATCTCCCAGTCGTGACGGCACTCGCCCTTGGGCGGAACGGCCGCGTCAAAGTGCTGGAAGCTACGGTCGGATGCGGTAAAGACACCCTCGTGCTCGCCCCAAGAGGTGGCAGGCAGGATGACGTCGGCGAGCATGGTCGTCTGCGTCATAAAGATGTCCTGGCAAATGAACAGATCCAGCTCGGAGAGCGTCTTGCGCATACCGGCCGAATCGGGCTCGGTCTGCACCGGGTCCTCGCCGTAGTTGTAGAAGCAGTGCACCTTGCCCTCGTCGACCAGGTGGCCCAGGTCAGTGAGCTTGTAGCCCTCCTCGAGCGGGAGCTTTTCCTCGGGCACGCCCCAAGCCTTGGCAAACTTGGCACGCACTGCCGGGTCGGTGACTTTCTGGTAGCCAGGGTACAGGTTGGGCAGCATGCCCATATCACAGGAGCCCTGGACGTTATTCTGACCGCGCACGGGCGCGAGGCCGGAATTGGGTTTGCCGATCTGGCCGGCAACGCAGGCGATGGAGGCGATGGTGTGCACCGTCTTCAGGTTCTGCTTCTGCTGGCATACGCCCATACCCCAGCCAATGATGGCAGAGGGCTTCGCCGTGGCGTACATCTCGGCAGCTTGGTGGATCAACGCGGGCTCGACACCCGTGATGTCCTGTACGGATTCGGGAGTGTAGTTCTTGATGGTCTCCCACCACTCGTCAAAGCCGTTCGTATGCTCGGCGACGAATTCCTTGTCGTAGAGGCCATCGTTGACCAAGCAGTTGGCAAAGGCGTTGAGGAACGCGACGTTGCAACCGTTCTTGATCGGAAGGTAGAGATCGGCGATACGCGCGGTTTCGATATGGCGCGGGTCGGCGACGATGATCTTGCAACCCTTTTCTTTGGCTCGCACGATACGCCTTGCGACGATGGGGTGCGAATCGGCAGGGTTATAGCCGAAGAGGAAAATGCAGCCCGCATCCTCCATACCGGGGATGGAGCATGACATGCAACCTGAACCAACCGTGTCCATCAGACCGAGGACAGTAGGGCCGTGTCAAGTACGGGCGCAGTTGTCCACGCTGTGGGTGCCGATGCACGCACGCGTAAACTTCTGCATGACGTAGTTCGCCTCATTGCCGCCGCCTCGCGAAGAGCCGGTGGTCATGACAGCGTTAGGACCATATTCGTCAATTATGGCCTGCATCTTAGATGCGGTGAAATCCAGTGCCTCGTCCCAGCTTACGCGCTCAAGATCCGCGCCCTTGGTGCGGCGGATCATCGGGTGCAGTACGCGAGGAGTCAAGATCTTGGTGTCGTTGATGAAGTCGTAGCCGCTCATGCCCTTAAGGCACAGCTCGCTCTGGTTGGTGATGCCGTTGAGCGGTTCGGTACCCACGACCTGGCCGTTTTGGACCAGGAGGTTAAACTGGCAACCGGCGCCGCAATACGGGCAAATCACTTTATGCTTCTCCATGACACCCTCCTTCCTTTCTCTGCTACCGAATACTCGGTACTTATTTGACAATCATTGGGCCTGTCGCCCCAACGCTTACGCCTCGTTTTCGATGGTGGCGCGGGCACGCTCGGCAGTCAGTTCTGCCAGACGCTCCTCGTCCACCAGGGTGAGGCCCTTGGTCGGACACGCCTCGGCACACGCCGGACCGCCGGGACGGTCCACGCACAGGTCGCACTTGAGCACGAAGCTCTTAGTCTGCGAACCCACGCGCACGTCGCCCATCAAGACGGGGACCTGCGTGGTCGCCACGCTCACGGCGCCAAAGGGGCAGGCCATGACGCAGCTCTTGCAGCCGATGCAGTTGTCCTCGTTGACGCCGATGCGATGGTTCTTTGGATCAAAGAACAAGGCACCCGTGGGGCAGGCCTTGGCGCACGGAGCGTCCTCGCAGTGGTGGCATGCCACTGGCGCGGAAATCTCGTAGGTGCGCGTTACGCGTAGGCGCGGCGCGGCGATGTTACCGGGGATGTCGTGCGCCTCGATACACGCCGCCATGCAGGTTTGACACCCAATGCAGCGCGAAGAATCGGCTACGACTCGCTTATTACCCATGTTGTTCACTCCCTCCTGAATCCCTTGCCGGAGAGACCCTGTCGACGTTGCCCCGGACCGCCCGTGGTCCGGCATCGACGTATCGAGTGCCTGCGGCGAAACAGGCACTTCGATAGAATTCCTCCAACGATATACAGGTTAAATATACGCAGTTGCAGGTGGCAAACTTGAGCATACGCCCTGCAATACGGGTGTATTGCAGGGGTTTTAGCAGGTTGGAACTATTCTCGGATAGCTATAAAGGTGAGTGTATTACATGCGTATGCCTCAGAGATTTTTACTCGCTCTCGTTTTGGATGTACTACGCTTGTATTCGTGTTTATGGTTATCAACTTGAGTGAAATAAAGTAATCGTTATAAGATGCTCAAGTATCGGCACATGCCGCATTTGACCGACTATATTGCACGCTCATTAAGGGGGCCAGTGATGTCATCGACTCAAAAAAGAGCCATCCTGCAGGTGCGCATTCGCGAGGAAGACAAGCAGCATGCCGAGCATCTCTACGACGCCATGGGCACATCGCTCGCCGAGGCTGTCCGTCTATTTGTCGCGCAGAGCATTTTGATGCGCAAGCTCCCCTTTCAGCCGGTCGCCGTGCGTTCCAAGGACGGCACGGCCGCCTATGGATCGCTCAAAGCATATGGGGACCCCAATCGCCGCTCCGAAGAGCGCAATGCCTGGATTGAGTACCTTGCCACAGAAAGCGACGATTCGATTTTGGGTCCCGAGGAAGTAGATATCCATGAGTAGCACCATCATCGACGAGACCGTCATCCTGCGCTACCTGCTTGACGACGACGAGGTTCTGTCACCGCGCGCCGCCAAGGTCATCGCCACGCGCACCGCTCGTGTCTACCCCGAAATCATCACGCGCGTCGTGGTCACGCTGCGCGACGTCTATAAGGTTCCCCGCGTTGAGATTACTGCGGCCATGAAAAGTCTGCTCGATGACGTTATGGTCGACGAGCCCACCGTTGTCGCCCTTGCCGTCAAACTCTTTGGCAAGACCCATATGGACTTTACCGACTGCCTCCTCGCAGCCCGAACCGCTATCTACAACGATGATGTCGTGAGCTTTGGCAAGCCCATCATCCAAGGCATGATCGATTACCGCCGCAAGCGCCAAACCGCAACCGACGCCCGCGACCGCGCCGCCGAAGCCCACAGTCACAGCACCGACTCCACCATCGACAAGCTCCGCCACCGCCCCCGCAGCTAACCCCATCCCCTCCTAAGTTGCGGTGAAATAGTTCCTGGATGGGGTCCCCGGCATGTATACGAAAATGGCTCTGGTCCCAAAAGGAACCAGAGCCATTCATCTATCTTATGGAGCGGGCGACGGGAATCGAACCCGCGTCATCAGCTTGGAAGGCTGGGGTTCTACCATTGAACTACGCCCGCAAGATATGGTCGGGACGACAGGATTTGAACCTGCGACATCCTGCTCCCAAAGCAGGCGCGCTACCAAACTGCGCCACGTCCCGAAGGTGTTGAGCAGCTAAGGTCTAAACCTTGCGTGTCCCAAAGCGAAGGAAATTATAGGGGAGACTCCCCGCCTGTGCAAGCATTGATGCCTTAGCTCCTCGAATGTGCGACAAAACGACTATGGAGCAGACCGATCACAAAGGCAACCACGGCAACCGGCGCCCACGCGGCTCCAATGTCCGCAAGCGGCAGTGCATCGAACGGCAGCCACGCGCCCGCAAAGAACGCATCGCGGACCGAGGTGATCACACTCTGCACAGCAACCACGCCGCCGACCCACACCCACACCTGTGGATGCGCGTCGCAAAAGCCGTGCACCAGGCCCATGAGCACCAGAACGATGGCGACGGGATACAGGGCGTTGAGCATGGGCACCGAGAACATGAGGATCACGTCGAGGCCCACGTTGGAGAGTACGCACGAAAACGCTGCGAACACAAAGGCGAGAATCGCAAAGGGACGGCGCATGGCCTCCTCGGAAGCCTCCGCTCCCCCTTCGACCACATACGTCTCGCAGAAGTAACGCGAGCAGCAGCTGATAAGGCCAATGCACACGTTCATGCAGGCGAGGAAGAAAATCGCAAAGACGACAACCGTGCCAGCAAGACCAAAGTGCATAGAGGCCGAACGCGCAAGGATGGCGGCACCGTTGGTAGCGTCGGGCATCACGGTGCCGAGCTGCATACCGGCAAGCCCCAAGCCGCAGTAGATGATGGCCATGAGCACGCCGGCGATCACACCTGAACGCGAAATTTCAAAAGCGACGCGCTTGTCGTCGGTCACGCCCAGCTCGTGAATGGTCTCGGCGATGATGATGCCGAAGGCGAGCGACGCAAGCAGGTCCATGGTCTGGTAGCCGGTCAAGAAGCCTTGGACCGCAGCGCCGGCATCATAGGGAGCTTGCGGGACAGCAGCCGGTCCCAACGGCGAGACCACGGCGGCACCCACAACCAGCACGATGAGCGCAATGAGCGCGGGGCCCGTAATGCGGCCGAGCACGCGCGTGATGACGCCAGGACGCAGCGTGAGCGCAAACGCGACGACAAAGAAGCCAACGGCAAACACCAGGCGAGCCGTGCCAAGCGAGACGCCCTCGGGCAGCAGCGGCACCAGCATCTCGAAGGCCGTGGAGCTCGTACGCGGAATGGCCAGGCACGGGCCGATCGCTAAATAGACCGCCGCGACAAAGAACTCACCGAACTTGGGGTGCACGCGGCCGGCAAGCTCGCGCGCCGTTCCGGCAAGCGCCACGGCGATAAAGCCCATGACGGGCAGCCCGATAGCGGCAATCAAAAAGCCAACCATGGCAAGCGGTGTGGCCGTGCCGGCCTGGAGCGCCAGCAACGGCGGAATGATGAGGTTGCCGGCGCCAAAGAGCATCGAGAACAGCGCAATGCCGACGGTAACGACATGGTCGGAGCGCAGACCGTGCGGGGCGGATGAAGCCATGGGGCCACCTTTCGAATCGAAACAAAAACGGGACGGGCAAAAGACCCATTACAGTTTGAGTCGTCCGAAAGGGCGGCTCTTTTCCGTTGCACGGTTATACGATTGAGCCGTACCGGTGGTC
>UQAU01000029.1 GCA_900539035.1 uncultured Collinsella sp.
GGGGCGCCAGGCGCCCGGATGCGTCATGCCGAAATGGCGCGAAGCACGCGGTTGACAAAACTATAGAGACACGTCCCGCAAGTATATACGCTCTAGCAGGCTAAATCGCGCAGAGCCTCAATCGCCGTGTCGACTTCCTCATCCGTGTTGAAATACCCAAACGAGAAGCGAACGACACCCTGGCGCTCGGTCCCCAGCGCGCGGTGCATGAGCGGAGCGCAATGGGCACCGGGGCGCGTCGCAATCCCCCACCCTTGCATGAGCGCGTCCGAAATCTCAGCCGAATCGATATCGCCTGCGTTGAGCGACACGATCGCCGAGCGCGACGGCTGGTCAAAGGCGCCGTAAAGCTTAATCTCCGGGATTTCGCGCACACCAGCGAGGAAGCGCTCTGCAAGCGCTCGCTCGTGTGCCGCGATCGCCTCGACTCCGCCCTGGGCCTCGATAAAGTCGAGACCTGCGGAAAGTCCCGCGATGCCGTGACCGTTGAGCGTGCCCGCCTCAAGGCGCGTGGGCCACTCAAGCGGCTGCAGCGCATCGAAGCTGTGCACGCCCGTGCCGCCCATGGCCCACGGAGCCACGTCAATGCCCTCCGCCACGGCCAGGCCGCCGGTCCCCTGCGGACCCATGAGCCCCTTGTGACCGGTAAAGCACACGACGTCGAGCCCCATAGCCTGCATATCGACATACATCGCGCCGGCAGACTGCGAAGCATCGACGATCAACAGCACGCCGGCCGCATGCGCGATGGCAGCCACGCGCGCAATGTCGACCGCGTTGCCGGTCACATTGGAGGCGTGCGTCACCACCACGGCACGCGTACCGGGCGTAACCAGCCGCTCGAGCTCGTCGTAGTCGAGCGCGCCGTTCGCGTCGCAGCCCGCATGCTCAATGGTCACACCCTGCTCGGCCGCCAGGCGGTTGAGCGGACGTAGCACCGAGTTGTGCTCGAGCACCGTCGTGACCACGCGGTCGCCGGGGCGCACCACCCCGTTGATGGCGGTGTTGAGCGCCGCCGTAGAGTTGGGCGTAAAGCACACATGGTCCGCCCTCGGGCAACCCAAAAGGCGCGCGAGCTTGGCACGGCAAGCGTGAATCGTACGAGCGGCATCGAGGGCACCCGACGTGGCACCGCGTCCGGCATTGCCGAGCGAACACATCGCCTGCGTCACGGCATCGATGACCGTCTGCGGCTTGTGCATGGTCGTCGCCGCGTTATCCAGGTAGATCATCGCACGACCTCCCACATATCGATCACGGTAAAGCCCTCGGTGGGAACGCCTGCCGCGGCAAGCTCGCCGCGTAGCAGCTCCTCATCTGCAGGCAGGGCTTTCCACGCCAGACCGCAGCCAGCGGCGACCTCCCCGGGCACGGGAATCGTTCGCCCGGGAAGGCCGCGCTCGATGCACAGGGCCTCGCAGCCCATGGCGGCCGCCGTGGTGGGAAACGTGATGACAAGCGCCGGGCGCTTCTCCCTCATGGCAACTCCAACCAATACGCTACGGGCGCACCACGCGCACGGCCTGCTCCATCTTCTCCACGATCACGTACATGTTGGTGACCTCGCCCACCGCAAGCTGGTCTTTAATGCCATAGTGGTCGAGGCAGGTACCGCAGGTGAGAATCTCGACACCCTGCTCGGCCAGGCCCTTCAGGTCATCGAGCACCGGCGAGCCCTCGACGGTGAGCTTGGCACCGCCGTTGTAGAACAGCATGGTCGCGGGCAGCTCCTCCTGCTGCGTCACGGCAAAGATAAACGCCTTCATGAGCTTGTGGCCCAACTCGTCGTCGCCACGGCCCATGCAATCGGTGTAGACGGAAATGACGAGTTTGCCCTTGCCGGCGCTGGCGTCGCAAAAAGCAGCACCGTCCTGCTCGGGGTCCGCAACGGCCACGGCACCGGCGGTCACGACAGTCACGTGCCACTCGGCGTCCGAGATTTTCTCGACCGAGGCCGTGCAGCCCTTCTCCTGCGCCATCTTGGAGATGTTCTTGACGGCGGTCTCGTTATCGACCGAGGTCACCACGGCACCCTCGCCATCAAGCTGTTTGAGTGCCTTAAGCGTCTTGACGACGGGCAGCGGGCAGGCATCGCCCATGGCATTGACTTCAATTTTGGTAGGCATAGCAAATTCCTTTCGAAAGAACCGTTCTAGAGAACGGTAAACAATTACATAAACGTGCGGGCTAGCGAACAACGCGGACGGCAGGACCGCCCGGCACCGCCTCGTACACGCGCCCGACAACGGCGGCGATACGTCCTTCGGCATCCAGGCGGCGCGCAAGCTCATCCACATCGGCAGCAGGTGCCGCGATAAGCAGGCCACCAGACGTCTGTGGATCGTACAGCGCGTCGAGCATACCCGGCTCCAGGTCCTCGTCGGCAGCCACGCGCGGGCCAAAGAAGTCCTGGTTGCGATAGGAGCCCGCGGGGATAATGCCCAGACGCGCCATGTCGAGCACCTGATCAAAGAGCGGCACCGCCCCAGACGCAAGCTCAATCTGCGCGCCCGAACCCTCGGCCATCTCGCATACGTGCCCGATCAGGCCAAAGCCCGTAATGTCGGTACAGCCGTGAAGCTCGAGTCCCTCGGCCAGACGAATCGGGGCCTCGTTGAGGGTGCGCATCGAGTCAAACATGGCTGCGGCCTCGTCCTGCTCGATAAGATCGCCCTTAATGGCCGTGGTGATGATGCCCGAGCCGATCGCCTTGGTCAGCAGCAGAACATCGCCCACGCGTGCGCCGCTGTTGGCGAGCATGCGGTCGAGCGCGACAAAGCCGCTCACGGACAGGCCGTACTTGGGCTCGTCGTCGTTGATGGTATGGCCGCCCGCGATGGAGCAACCCGCCTCGACGCACTTGTCGGCGCCGCCCGCCAGAATCTGACCGGCAACCTCGATGCCCAGACAACTGGGTATGCAGAGCAGGTTCATGGCATGGCTCGGCCGCCCGCCCATGGCGTAGATGTCCGACAGCGAGTTGGCCGCGGCGATCTGGCCAAACAGGAACGGGTCGTCGACCATCGGCGGGAAGAAGTCGATGGACTGCACGAGGCCAAGGTTCTCCCCTACGCGGAAGACGCTCGCATCGTCGGAGGTATCGAACCCCACGAGCAGGTTGTCGTTATGCACATTGGGCAAGTCGCCCAGGACCTGGGCGAGGGCTCCGGGAGCCAACTTAGCGGCTCAACCGCTCGCGGCCGTCATGGACGTGAGCCTCATGGTGTCCTTAGCCATACGAACCCCCTTCCAACAAATCAACGACTTTAAGTATACGCCCCAGGCACGCTTCCCAAGAGACCGCCGACGGCTCGAACGTCGAAGGCGGATCCGCAAGCGCCTGCGCGATAGCATCTGCCAGTGCGCGCTCAAACAACGGAAGGTCGGCCGCCTCGGGCGTGTCGACATCCGTCATACGCGGCGGCGCCACCCACGTCCCGGGAGCGCCGGGAAGCATCGCCTCCATCCAGGGACGAACGCCGGGCAAATCGGTCGCCACAACTTTGCAGCCGCACGCGAGGGCCTCGATCGTCACGAGCGGCAGACCCTCGTAAAACGAAGGCAGCACAAAGACGTCGGAACTGCGGTAGGCACGCACGAGTTCATCGCTATCCAGGCGCCCCGCCAGCGTCACCGGCACATCCGAGGCCGCGGCCAGGCGCTCGATACGCGCGTACTCGGCATCGTCCCCGCGGCCGCCCACAAGTACCAAGCCAGATGGGCGGACGTCATCGTCAATCGGCAATGACACGGCTCGAACCAGCGACTCGACGCCTTTTTTAAAGCAAATCTTGCCCACGTACACAAGCGATCCCGGCTGCCTCGCCACGCTTGCATCGCGGCAGAAGACGCGATGGTCGTAGCCCGTCCCAATCACGTGGATGCGATCGGCATCGACGCCGCACACCAGGCCAATCTGCTCAGCCTGCTCAGCATGGAGCGCAAAAACGGCATCGAGCCGACGAACCGCACGTACGATGCGATCGCGCTCGAGCGCATGCGAACGCAGCTGGCGCAGGTCGGTCGAATGGCACACGGCAACAACCGGCACGCCCCGGACGCACTCGCGCGCCAATGCGGTCACCAGATACAGGTGATGGCAGAGCACCAGATCGGGCCGAAACTCAGCCACCGCCCGATCGATTGCAGCAGCAAATGCCCGCTCAAATGCCTTGAGCATCGAAGGCGTCAGGTCACGATAGCGTGTAGAGGGATAGGGCATGACATCGGACATACCGCAGATGGGAAACGGCAGCTCGGGCGACTCGAACGGTACGGCAAACACGGCAGCACGCCGGTCCAGCTCGCCTTGGGTATCACCCGGTGCCGCGCCGCAAAGCACGGCGGCGCGATGCCCCGTCTCGATCTGCTCGCGCACGAGCGCGGCAAGGTAGGTGCCGCTGCCGGTGCTATCTGGTTTTTGTGCCGAGATATTGAGGATGCGCATCGACAGGGTCCCTTAAACCAGCGCCCGCGCGCGGACGGCAGCACCGATGGCACCGGCAAAGCGCGCCTGAGGCGAGGTGGTCACGGGTGCGCCCAAAAGTTCGCCCAGCCGCTCCACCACATAGGCGTTTTCGCAGAGGCCGCCCGTCAGGTAGTACGGGGCGCCCGCCGCCTGCCCGGCCATAGTGGCCACGCGCGACACGACGCTCTCGATCACCCCGCGGGCGATGTTCTCGCGCGGCTCACCGCGACCGATCAGGCTGATAACCTCGCTTTCGGCAAACACCGTGCACATGCTGCTGATCTTGGTGGGCTCGCCGAAACGCGCCAGGTCGGCCATCTGCTGCTGGGAAATGCCCAGGCGGTCGGCCATGATCTCCAAAAAGCGCCCCGTGCCGGCGGCGCACTTGTCGTTCATGGCAAACTTGGCCACGCGGCCACTTTTAAGCTGAATGACCTTGGTGTCCTGACCGCCCACGTCGATCACGGTGCCGTGGTCGCCAAACAGGCGCACGGCACCGGTGCCGTGGCAGGTAATCTCGGTCACGACCTTGTGCGCATAGGGCACGGCGACACGGCCGTAGCCAGTCGCGATCACGCGCACGTCGTCGGCTGTCACGTCATAGCCAGCCGCGGCAAGCTCGCCGCGCAAGCGCTCGGCCGCATCGACCGACGAGAACCCGGTTGGCTGCACGCACGTCCACGCCACCGAACCCTCCTCATCGACCACAGCGGCCTTAGCCGCCGTAGACCCGATATCGATCCCGATCCCTATCATGGCTCTCTCCCAATCTAAACATCAAAGGTAGCGGCGCGTCCAGGCGCCTTAGCTCTAGGTTTCTCAGGTGCCGGAGATTGCCCCGAAAGAGGAGCGCAGCGTACTTTGGGTACGCAAGCGACGGTTTGAGGGGCAAGATCCGGTGCCTGAGAAAGCTAGAGGGTTTCGATGAAGGCGGCGATGCGCGTCTCGATCTGGCCCATGTCGCCGTTGCTGTAATCGGTCTCGATCTTCATATACGGAATACCCGCACCCTCGACGGCCTCCTGCATGCGCGCACTCTCCACGTTAAAGGTGTGGCAGGCCTGTAGCACGCTCTCCACAACGCCATCGACGTGGTACTTCTCGCACATGGCCAGCGTGTTTTCCATACGGCCGTCGTTGGGCGTCATGACCGAGCAGTTAATGTCGAGGTAGCGGTCGGCGATGGCGCGCAGGATGTCGGGAGCCTCCGGATCAATCATCATGGCCGCCGTGCGCTCGCCCGAGCAGTCATCCATGCACACGACCACGCCGCCGTTGGACTCGATGGTGCGACCGATCTTGTTGATCACGCCGCCCACCGGGCAACCGGTGATCAGAATGCGCTTGGCATCCGCCGCGACCGGGCGCTCGCCCGCGTCGTAGGCCTCACGCAGCTTGGCAACCTTTTGCTCCAGCTGCTGCGTATAGGCCTCGATATCAAAGCTAAACGTACCGGCAAACATGGTGCTCATCAGGTCGACGCCGCTCATGGCCGCCGGCTGGTTGGCCTGCAGCGCAAACATCTCGAGCTGGGCCGCACGCAAACGGTTGCGACGACGGGCGGCAGCGCGCAGGTCGTCATCGGTAATCGTGATGCCGTAGAAGTTCTCGAGCTCCTCCTTAAGCAGACGGCACTCCTCGTACCAGCCTTCACGCTCGTAGGCGCGATCGCGACCCTGCGGAAGATGCAGAATGTGCGTGCGCTTGAGCTCGTTGAGTAGCTCGTACATCTTCTTCTTGCCGTCGCAGGTGGTCTCGCCGATGATCATGTCGCTAAAGTACGTAAACGGGCACTTTTGCGAATAGGCAAAACCGTAGGTCGACTTGATGAGCGGACACAGATTTGCCGGCAGCACCTTCTCGGCCTCGGGAATCACCTCATCGGACGTGCCGCACAGGGCCACACTTGCAGCGCCCGCGGCATCGATAATCTCGAGCGGCGTATAGCTGCACAAAAAGCCGACCAGGCGATTACCCGCCTGCTTATAATCCTTGACGCGAATAAACGCCGCCTTGCGCTGCTCGTTGAACTCCTCAAATGTGCGCGGCAACGGCTGTTCCTCGATATCGGCCATAGTAGTTCCCCTCTCTTGCACCGATATACCGACAATTAAACAACGAACCCACGCCATACCCAAAAGGAAGCATCCTCTAGGGAATGGCGTCGATAAGCTCCTGCGTATACGGATCGCTCGGGCGCGCGATCACGTCCTCGGCCGCGCCTTCCTCGACAAGACGACCGTGGTAGAGCACGCCAATCCGGTCGGACATATGCCGAACCACACGCATATCATGCGTGATAAACAGCAGCGCCACGCCCGTCGTGCGCTGCAGGTCGCGAAGCAAGTTGAGCACTTGGGCCTGAACGGACACGTCAAGCGCCGAGACCGGCTCGTCGCATACCACAAGGCGCGGCTCGCAAATAAGCGCCCGTGCCAGATTGAGTCGCTGACGCTGTCCCCCCGAAAGGTCATGCGGATAGCGGTCATAATGCTCTGCCAGAAGACCGACCGAGGCCAGGGCCGAGAGCGCGCGCTCATGGCGCTCATCCGCATCGCGCACGCCGGCGATAATCAGCGGCTCCTCCAAAATGCGGCCAACACGGTTGCGCGGGTCAAAAGCCGTAGAGCTATCCTGGAATACCAGCTGGATCTCGCGGCGAAACGGCTTGCGTTCGCGCTCCGACATCGTGGCGAGGTCGTGCCCGCGATAGACAATCGAGCCGGAATCCGCACGCTCGAGACCACAGATCAGACGTCCAGTCGTCGACTTGCCCGATCCGGATTCGCCAACCAGGCCATAGACCTCGCCCGGCGCGATCTCAAACGACAGATCGTCCACGGCGGTAAAGGCCTGACGCTTAAAACCTGAGCCAGGCATGGGATACGTTTTAGTCAGATGTGAGACCCTAAGCAGGGCTTCGCTATCAACAGCCATGGCACTCCCCTTTCTCGACAAGCCAGCATTTAGACCGGTCGCACGCATTCACGGCAACCAGCGGAGGCTCCTGCGCACGGCAACGCTCGTCCGCCCGGGCGCAACGAGGCGCAAAGCGGCATCCACAGGGTATTGCCGTAAGCGGCGGCACTGTGCCCGGAATATCCGCCAGCGTGTCAACTCGCTCGCCTTCGAGCGGCGGAATGCTCGCAATGAGCCCCTGGGCATACGGGTGGCTCGGGCGCTCCATAAGGCCGCAGGCGTCGATCTCTTCTACGATTTGGCCCAGATACATGACGTGCACGCGCGAGCAGATGCTCGTGACGACACCCAAATCATGGCTGATAAAAAGCACCGCCATGTTCTCGGTGCGGTTGAGGTCGCGCAGGAGATCCAAAATCTGTTTTTGAGTCGTCGTGTCGAGTGCCGTGGTGGGCTCATCGGCAATCAGCAGTCGCGGATGACCGGCAAGCGCCATGGCAATCATCACGCGCTGGCGCATACCGCCGCTAAAATCGCCTGGATACATGTCGAAGCGAGCCGCGGCATCTCGGATTCCCACACGCTCCAACAGCGATAGAGCCTCGTTGCGGGCTTCGCGTCGGCCCACCTTACGGTGGGCCCGCACCGCCTCGATAACCTGCGTACCCACCGTCATGACGGGGTTGAGCGAGGACAACGGGTCCTGGAAGATCATGGCGATGTCGCAGCCGCGCACCTCGCGCATGCGCTTGAGCGGGCGCGCGAGCAGGTCCTCCCCGTCAAAGAGAATCTGACCGGTATAGGCCATCTTCTGCTCGTGCTCAAGCAGGCGCATGACCGACTGGGCAAAGACGGACTTGCCGCAGCCCGACTCGCCCACCACGCCCACGATCTCGCCGGCGTCGATATGCAGGTTGAGGCCGTTGACGGCCTCGAGCTGCGAGCCCCCGCGGCCCACAAAGGAGATGCAGAGGTCGCGCACGTCCAAAAGATGTTCGCTCATGGGCTAGTCCTCCTTGGTCTTGGGGTCGAGGGCGTCGCGCAGGCCGTCGCCGGCCAGATTGAGCGAAAGCACGCTCGCGATGATGGCCGCTGCCGGGAAGAAGATCATCCACCAGGCTTTACGCATCACGTTCTTGCCTGCCTGCAGGATGTTTCCCCAGCTGGCGTCGGGCGCCTTGATACCCAGACCCAGAAACGAGAGGGCGGCCTCCGAGAGCACGGCCTCGGCAAAGACGAAGGTCGCCTGCACCAGGAAGGGTGCCATAACGTTGGGCACGATATGCAGCCACACGATGCGCGCGGTCGAGGCGCCCTGCACGCGCAGCGCCTCCACAAAGGGCTCCTCCTTGACCACCATCGCACGCGAGCGCACGATGCGCGCCATGCTGGGCGTATAGACAATGGAGAGCGCGATAATGACGTTCCAGACCGAGGCGCCCATCATGGCCATGAGTGCGATAGCCAAAAGCACGCCCGGAATGGACATAAGGCCGTCGCAGATGCGCATGAGAATATGATCGAGCCTCTCGTTGTAGCACGCATAGGCGCCGATCACCAAGCCGAGCGCACTCGTCGCAAGCGTGACGGCAATGCCAACGCCAAGCGACACGCGCGCGCCCACGATGACGCGGGCAAGCAGGTCGCGCCCAAAGTCATCGCAGCCAAAGGGATGCGCGGGCGAAGGTGCCGAAAGTCGCAACGTCATCTCCTGCGCATTGGGATTAACCGTCCACACCAGCGGACCGACGAGCGCGATCAGCGCAATCGCCAGGAAAATGCAGCCGCCGACCACAAACCCCTTGTTGGCAAGAGCCTTCTTAACGTTTGTCATCATGCATCGCCCCATTTGCGAGCGCGCGGGTCAAAAGCGCCGTAGGCAAGGTCGACGGCCAGATTGATCACCGAATTCAACAAGGCGATGACCAGCAGCACGCCCTGAATCACCGGATAGTCGCGACGCTCGATAGAGCTCGTGACCAGCTGGCCCAAACCGGGGATGTTAAAAATGGCCTCAGTCACCACGGCGCCCGTAATCAGGGCGCCAAAAGAATAGCCGACCGAGGTGAGAATCGGCAGCGCGGCGTTGCGCAGGGCATGGGCCAGCACCACGCGAACCTCGGAGACGCCCTTGGCACGCGCCGTCTTGACGCAGTCGAGCTGCATGGCCTCGATAACGCTCGAACGGGTCATGCGCATGAGCAGCGCGGCCTGAACGCATCCAAGCGATATGGCCGGCAACGCAAGATAGCGTAAATGGCTGAACCAGCCCTTCGATAGCGGCGCATAGCCGGCCACCGGGAACACACGCAACGTGACGGCAAACAGCCACATAAGCATGAGCGCCATCAAAAAGCCGGGTATCGCCACGCCCAAAAGAGCAACGACACGCAAGACCGCGTCGGTGCGCGACCCATGTTTGAGGGCAGCGACGACGCCGCAGGGCAGTGCAATCAACAGCGCGATGAGCTGTGCCAGAAGCGCGAGCGATAGCGTGGGGCCAAAGTGCTCGGCGATCGCCTGCGTGACGGGCTGGCGCATAAAATACGAATCGCCCAGGTCGCCGGTAAGCACGCCGCCCATCCACTCAACGTAGCGTTGCGGCAGCGGCTCGTTGAGTCCCAGGCTATCGTTGACGCGCTCGATCTGGTCGGCCGAAGCCTCCATGCCGAGCATGGAAGAGGCCGGGTCACCCGGTGTGAGATAGATAATCAAAAACACGACGACCGAGATGATGAGCATCACCGGAACCATCGCGCCTATACGTTTGAGCGTGTACTTCAACATGCGAGGCGTCTATTTCCCCTCTGAACGTGGACAGGGCGTGGCGGCCACAAGGGACCAGACCCCTCAAGCCGCCACGCCATCTATTGCATTACTCCGGACGCTTGGCATTCCAAACGATGGCGCCATCGAGCACCTCGACGTCCTCGACGTCTGCCTGGGTGCCCGTGATGGAAGCGTAGTGGCAAAGCGGCTCGATGACGGCGATCTCATAGAGGCGCTCCTGAGCCTCGGCCCACTTCTTGGCCGCGGCGTCGGTGTCCTTGGCGGTGCGAGTCTCGGCCACGAGCTTGAGCGCCTTCTCGTCGGACAGGCCATAGAAGGCCTTGGAGACCGAGAGGGACTGGGCCGGGATGGGCTTGTAGTTGGTGGAGGCCACAAAGAGGTCCCACTGCTCGGGCTTGCTGGAGCGGATGTCCATGAAGGTCGCGAACTCGTAGCTGTCGACCTCGGCGGTGAAGCCGGCCTTCTCGAGCTGCTCCTGCAGCGCGACGGTGGCGTTGTACATATCCTTGTAGTCGGGGGTGGTCAGCAGCTTGACCGTCTCACCGGCATAGGAGGTCTTGGCCAGGGCCTTCTTGGCGGCCTTGGCGTCGGCCTGGTTGAAGTATTTCTTGCCCGCGTCAGTCGCCCACTGAGTGTTCTCGGGGTTGCCAAGGTTGGGATCGATGTTGAAGAGCTCCTTCTCGCCATAGGCGGCAAGAGCGGCCGCCTCGCAGTCGATAGCCATGAGGGCGCACTTACGGATCTCCTCGTCGGCGAAGACGCCCTCGTTCATGTTGAGGAAGGCGGTCAGAACGCCGGCGTTATGGGTGTAAAGCTTGACGTCGTCGTTGCCGTCGAAGTCGTGGTAGTTCTCGGTGGGGATCTCGCCAGCGATATCGTACTCACCGGTCTCAAACCCGCTCACGCGCGTGGAGGCCTCGGTCACGAACTGATAGTAGATGTCCTTGGTGGGCGCGGAGACCTTGCCGGTGTAGCCCGAAGCCTTGCCGTGAGCGGCGACATAGTCTTCGTAGCGGGTGAGATGGACGTACTGGTCCTGCTTCCACTCCACAAACTTGTAGGCACCGGTACCCACGTACTCGGTCACGCCGGTATCGCCCGCGGCCTCGATGACCTCGGAGGGGAAGATACCCGGATACTGGGAGTGGTTGCCCAGGATGATCAGAAAGTCGATGGCGGGCTCGGTCAGCGTGCAGGTGACCTCGTGGTCGCCCGAGGCGGCGAAGGTGGCGCCGGGCAGCAGGCTCGCGGCGCGGTCGTTGACGGTGAGCCAGCGGTTCATCGAGGCCACGACGTCCTCGGAGCCAAGCTCCTTGCCATTGTGGAAGGTGACGCCCTCGCGCAGCTTGATGGTATAGGTCAGGCCGTCGTCGGAGACCTCATAGCCCTTGGCCAGCACGGGCTGGGGCTCGTAGTCGCTATCGAGGCCAAAGAGCGGCTCGACGACGTTGCAGATGATGTCCATGGTCACAAGCGACGACGTGGTGTGCGGATCGAGGCCGTCCGGGCTCGCCGGGAGCGCGATCTGCAGCTCGTCGCGATACTCCACATCCTGGCCGGAGGCAGCGGCGCTACCGCTCTCGGCGCCCGAACCGCCGCAGCCGGCGAGGCCGAGGCCCGCCATGGCGCACAGGGCAGCGGAGCCGGTCAGAAAACCGCGACGGGAAACGCCCGCCTTGAAAAGGTCGTTGTTCATTGAGTTCCTTTCGTGACTGAACAAACGGATAGAATCTGCCGGGACGGCGGAAATCCCCGCCCCGGCAGCTATGCGAAGCCGGTCGGCAGCCTGCGGTGCTTCCGGACACCGGCCGGCATGGCAACAGAGAAATCCCTATCGCGCGGATAGGAACACCCGGCGGCACAGCTTAGCGCAGGTGCGGCTAAATCGTCTCGAGGAAGGCCTCGATGCGGGTCTGGAGCTGACCGGCATCCTCGCCGGCGTAGTCGGTCGTGATGTGCATAAACGGAATTCCGGCCTCCTCGGCGGCCTTCTCCACGGCAAACGACTCCATCTCGTAGAGCGTGCAGAACTGCAGGGCCACGTCGACGATACCGTCGGCATGCAGGTCCTTGGCCATCTGGACAATGTCCTTCATACGCTGGTCGTTGGGCGTAAAGACGGCGCAGTTGATCTTAAAGTAGCGCTCCGCGATGGCGTCGAGCATCTCGTCGACCGTCTCGCCGGACTCGTCGACCAGGTCCATGTAGTAGCGCGAGCCCGTGCAGGACTCCTCGCCTACCACAACGCCGCCGGCCTTCTCGATGAGGTTGAACAGCTTCCAGTTGGGCACGGCCATGGGCGTGCCGGTGTACAGGATGCGCTTGGTCCCCTTGGGCGCCACGCCCTCACCGGCCTCGACACGCTGCTCGCACTCGGCGGCCATGTCGTTGATGGCTCCGGTCAGACGCGGCGTGTCGTCCATAAAGGCGGCCTGAACGGTCAGCAGGCTATCGAGACCGCTGATGGGCGCTGGGTCGGCAGCGCGCGTGGCAGCGAGGCGCTGCAGGGCGCGACGCTTCTCATTGACGGCGTGGATGGCGGCCTTCAGACGCTCAGGCGTAATCTTGACGCCGCACTCGTCCTCGATCTTGGCGGCGAGCTTCTTGACCTCGGCCTTCCAGGTCACGAGCGTCGACTCGTCGTGTACGTTGGGAATATCCATGACGTACATGTTCTTTTGCGTGGCAAAGAACTCGTAAGCTTTCTTCTTGCCATCGCAGGTGTTCTCGCCTACCACCAGGTTGCTCGACTCGATATAGGGGCAGACCTCGCCCAGCTTAAAGCCGGCAAAGCTCTTGATAAGCGGGCAGGTGTTGCGCGGCAGGTGCTCCTCGACCTTATCGGTTGCCCAATCGGCACCCGAGCACAGACCAACGGGAATGCCATCACAGGCAAGCACGATCTCCTCGGGCACGTACACGCAGAACGAGCCGACGATCTTGGTGGCCTCGCCGGCCTCCTTCTTGTCGAGCATCTCCTTAATACGGCCGCTGTGGATGTTGGTGGCAACAAAATCCAGGTAGGACGTGGACTTGGGGCGATTGTTCTGCGTCAGGAACATATCGCCGTACATCTGGCCCACGGCGCCCAGCAGCATGTCGTGGTCGGCAAGATTCATGCCGAGGCTCTCCCACATCGGATGGAAATCAAATTCTTCAGCCATGACGGTTCCCCTCTCGAACCAAAAGCGGATAACAGCGGTATCGATGCACGACGGACGGCGATTGCCCGGCCGTGCTCAAACCCGGAATTTTAGGGAACCTGCTTTGCGGTCGATTATTTAGTTGTGCGTCGTCTCTCCCGGAGCCGTGAACATACCTGCTCATATGCGACTCCGAGCTATATACAGGGCGCGCGCGGCAACGCGGCGCGAATATGTCTTCTGCGGCATCGGCGCGCCCTCCTTTTCTCGTCGAAGGTAACTATATCAACGGTTGTCGTCCAGGCGAACACCGTTGACATTCGTACGACAGCGTCGTGTGCCGTCGTTTAATAAATTATTATCTTGATTAATAAGAGTTTGTCATCACTCATTCGGTGAGCGACAAGACAAAGCCGCCGAGGCTAATATCCCCGACGGCATTACCCGGCGCTATCGACAAACCAAATGGATCTTACTCGCATCAAAATGCATACGCAGGGTCTCGCCTTCTTGCGGTAACCCATCCGCTGGTACGCTCACCTTGTTGACCTTCCACTGCAGACGCGTTGGCGCATCGGCCCGCGGCGCATCCAACAGCACCAGGCGCTCAAAACGCGAATCGCTCACACGGGCCACGTGCAGGTCATAGCTGTTGCGACCCCGCTCGGCACGGTTGTCCACATGGAAGTAGCTTGCGCGAATGCCCAGGTACGCCACATTATCAGGAACCTCGCGACCCACGTTAAAGGTCATGCCCCAGTCGAGGGCCTCAACTTCTTCGTCGCCGATCTTGCGCGCCCGGCTTGTGTTCTTGCAGCCCGTCAGGCGCAGCGCCGCCAGCGTCTGCGGACGGCGGACCACGTCCTCGACGGAGCCGATCTCCTCAACATGCCCGTCGTGCATCACGCAGATACGCTCACACAGACGGCACGCTTCGTCGATGTCGTGGCTCACGTAGAGCACGGTGCGGTTGCATACATCGAACAGGTCGAGCATGTTCTGCTCGAGTGCGCTCTTAAGATAGGAATCGAGTGCGCTCATGGGCTCGTCGAACATAAAGATGCCCGGATGCGCCGCCACCATGCGCGCAAGCGCCACACGTTGCTGCTGACCGCCCGAGAGGCGCGCGGGATAACGGTCAGCAAAGTCGGCCAGTCCAAAGATGCCCAGGTAGCGCATGGCAAGCTGCTTGCGCGCCGCGGCGTCGCCCGCATCCTTGACGCCGGCGCACACGTTGTCGGCCACCGTCATGTTGGGAAACAGCTGATAGTTTTGGAATAACAGGGCGCATTTGCGCTCCTGGGGTGACAGGTCGATGCCCGCCTCCGAGTCAAAAAAGGTCACGCCGTTGACGACGATCTTGCCCTCGTCGGGCGTCTCCACACCGGCAATGCAACGCAACGTGCAGCTCTTGCCGCAACCCGAGGCGCCGAGCAGCGCCACACGCTCCTCGCCAGCCTCAAGCTGCATGTCGAGCATAAACCCGGGATAGCGCTTTTTGATATCCAGAACGAGCGACATGGCCTATCGACCTCCCTGCATAGCGGGCTCATCGCGCATGAGCTCGGCCAGTGCCTCGCGATCGATACGCAAGGCATCGCCGCCCGCCGGATCGAGCGAATCGCCCTGTCCGGCGAGATCTTTGGCTTGTTTGTACTCCGCATGGGAAAGGCCCCGCTCGCGATACTTCTGCGAATGAGCGGTGTACATATTGATGAACAGGATGACTAGGAAACTAAACACGATCACGACGACGACCCAAAAGAGGGCTACCGACGTGTTGCCGCCCATCCACTCAAAGTAGATGGCAATGGGGATGGTCTGCGTAATACCGGCGTAGTTGCCCGCAAAGAACAGCGTGCAGCCAAACTCGCCCATCGCGCGGGCAAAGGCGAGCACCGTGCCGGCGGCGATGGAGGGCCAACCAAGCGGCATCATAAGCTTGGTAAAGATGCGTCGCTCGGACCAGCCCAACGTGCGCGCTGCATCGAGCATTTGCGTGTCGAGGCTCTCAAAAGCTCCGAGGGCCGTTCGATAGACGAGCGGGAACGACACCACCACGGCAGAGATCACCGCCGCCGGCCACGTAAAGACGATCGAGACGCCGTGCGCGATCAGCCACTGGCCCACTCCGGTCGTACGGCCAAACAGCATGAGAAGTAGAAAGCCGCAGACCGTGGGCGGCAGCACCATGGGGATGGTGAATACCGAGTCGAGCAAGCCCTTGATGCGACTCGAGGTACCCATAGTCTTCCACGCGGCAAACAGGCCCAGCGCAAAGGAGATCAGCAGGGCAAGGCCGCTCGTTTTTATGGACACCCAAAACGGTCGGTAGTCGATGCCGCCCAAAAAGGAGGCCAGAGAGGTCAAGGGCCCTTGCTCATCCCGTAACACGACAGACGATGCTTCTACCATGTGAGCGCTATCAAGCCAACGCGCGCCGCCTTTGGCATCACCCGAGGCTGATGCAATCACCACATAGCGGTCCCCATCCGCACCGCGCTCGTCAAAGCCATAGGTATACCCGCCGGATTCAAACGTTGTTTCCGCCGTGACATACCAAGGAAGATCCACGTCCCCTAGCCGCGCACCTCCCATGCAGTTTGCGCTGTCTAGCTCACAGACGAGGGCCTTGAAACCCGATACGCACTCGTTGTCCTGCGGATCCAATCCATACTTCTCGACCGCCTTGGGCGATATCCACACCACAACGCGATCGGCAGCAGGCGCCACTACAAGGTCCACGTCCTCGTCAACGGGAAACCGGTAGCCCTCAGGCTGGCCCTCCATGGCACGAGCGGTCCCCTTGGCCAGCCGCTCAAAACCCTCGATCCCATAGGAAAGCCCATGAGCGGTCGCAGCAACCTGGGCCCCGTCCTCAGCATCCCCAGCAAACGCAAATCCCGGCACCCAGCAAAGCGCGAAGGTCAAAGCACAGGTGACAAGCATGCGGAATCTATTAAGCACGAAAAGCTCCAAGCGAATACAAGGACGGAGTGAAACACAAAACGATGGAATTATCGCGCCAAGCCGCACTATGCGGAAAGCTCAAAGCCGTACTTAGCCCAAATCTTCTGAGCCTTCTTGTTGGTCAGGCAGAAGTCGATGAACGCCTTGGCCTCGTCGGCGTGCTCGGAGCTCTCGGCAACGGCACCCGGGTACACGATGGGCTTGTGCGAATCCTCGGGGCACACGAAGGCCTCCTCGATACCGTCGTAGCGGAAGATGTCGGAGCTGTAGACAAAACCGGCCACGCAGTCGCCTGTGGACACATAGGCGGCGGCGGTACCAACTTTGTCGGCCAGGGCCACCTTGTCGGCGATCTCGGGAGCATACTCGCCGTCGTCGCCCTCGGTGCCGGTATAGAGGCCCACGGAAGCCAGGGCCTGGTTGGCGTACTTGCCGGCGGGGACGGTCTTAGCGTCGCCAATGGCGATCTTGCCGTCCAGATTCGCGACGTCGGCGATGGCTTCGACCTTGGTGTCGGAGCCCTCGGCGCGAATGATCACGAGGTCGTTGACGAACATATCCTCACGGGTGTCGGCGTCGACGAGCTCGGCGGTCTCAGCGTCATCCATGGTGCCCTTGGAAGCAGTGATGAACACGTCGACCGTGGCGCCGGCACGCATCTGTTCGACGAGGTCGCCGGAGGCCTTAAACTGCGTATCGGCAAAGGTGGTGCCGGTCTGGTCGGTGTAGAGTTCCTGGACCTCGGGCAGGGCCTTCTCGAGCGAGTTGGCGGCAAAGACCTGCAGTTCGACAGCCTTCTTGGAGGATGCCTTAGCAGAACCGGCATCGGATCCGGCCGGCTCGGACGTCTTGCCGCCCGAGCAGCCGGCAAGACCAAGGCCGGCAGCGGCGACACCAGAAAGCGAGACGAATCCGCGGCGAGAAACCATATCGAACATATTCAACCCTTTCGAACGCTATGCCCGGGCACCCCGCCGCAGGCTATAATCTGTAATCAGATTATACTTTTGCGCGAATAATGATAGTGAGAAATTATTCTCGCCAGAGAATATAGTTTCGATTTACCGTACACCTCGGCGTCGATTCGGCGGAAAACAAAAGCGGAGCAGCCGTTCAGGTCGCCCCGCCGCAGGTAAACCGCTTAGTTGGTATGTCCGCCGCCCGCTGTCATCTGAGCCGCATGCTCCAGCTGGTCACTCACGGCCTCCCAGCTTTCGCGGGCGGCCTTCGTAGAACCGGGAAAGTTTACGACAAGTGTATGACCTCGTTGCATGCAAATAGCACGTGAGAGCATAGCGCGGCGCGTCTTGGTCATCGAGTACGCGCGAATCGCCTCTGCAACACCCGGCACATCGCGGTCGCAGACGGCACGCGTCGCCTCGGGCGTCACATCGCGCATCGAAAGCCCCGTGCCGCCGCAGGTGAGCACGACATTGGCGTGGCACTCATCGGCGGCTTCCACAATGGCATCACCAATCTCGCTGACGTCGTCGCGCACGACCACATGCGAGGCGACCGTCCATCCCTGTGCCTCGATAAGCTCCTCGAGTGCGGCTCCAGCCTCGTCCTGGGCAAGATCGCGCGTGTCCGAACACGTCACGATCGATATCTTCAACTCCATAGCATTCCTCCTACAACACGGCGCCCTCGGGCAGGTCGACGCGAACAACGTCCACGACATCTCCCACCTTGAGCTCGCACGGCCCTTCGTCAATACGCAGCAGGCAGTTGGCCTGCTGTATCGTGCCGAGCAGCGCCGAATTCTGCGTCTTGACCTCGGTCACCAACAGCTCACCGGTCTCGGGGTCGCGCAAAACCGTGGCGCGATCGAAAAAGCGTCGATCTTGGCGCTTCTTCACGCCGTGCGTCAATATCGCCTGCTGCACGGGGCGCGCCCCCTCAGCAAAACCACGCATCTTGCGGATCGCCGGACGGGCAAGCATCTCAAAGCCTACATACGCCGCGGCCGGATTGCCTGAAAGCCCCAGGTAGGGCTTACCCCAGAGCAAGCCAAATGTGATGGCCTTGCCCGGACGCATCGAGATGCGGTCAAACAGCACCTCGCCCTCGCGCCGGACGAGCGCCGTCACATAGTCGTAGTCGCCCGCCGAGGCACCGCCGCTCGTAATGACAAAATCGCACTCCCGCACAGCACGATGCACCAGCTCGGCAATCGCCTGCTCATCATCGGGCGCAATGCCGTAGAACACGGGCTCGGCGCCGGCATCGAGTGCCTCAGCCATCAGCGCCGAGGAGTTGGAGTCGCGAATCAGCCCGCGCGCCGGCAGCTCACTCGGCGCGACCAGTTCCGTTCCCAGCGAGATAATGCCCACGCGCGGGGCGGCATGAACCTTCACGCTCGCGTAACCGGCGCTTGCCAGCAGACCTGCGCCCGCCGGAGCCACGACCTCGCCAGCGTGCATCACAACATCGCCGGCATGGGCCTCCTCGGCGGCAGAGCGAACGTTCTCCCCTACCTTGGCCGACGCCGAGAACCTCACATGCGAGCCCTCGTTGCCATCGCCGTCAAGCACCTCGACGATCTCGTATTTCACTACGGCGTCGGCACCCTCGGGCACCGGCGCGCCCGTCATGATGCGGACCGTCTCGCCCACGCCGACCACGCCCTCAAAGACATGGCCCGCTGCCTCGTGCCCTACGACGGAGAGCGACACCGGAGTGTCAGCGGTGGCCGCAGCAAGATCGGCTGCGCGCACGGCATATCCGTCCATAGCGCTGTTGGCAAACGGCGAGATGTCGATATCGGCCACCGCGTCCTCGGCCAAGGGAAGACCGGCGGCCTGCCACACGGGAATCTCGATGAGATCCGTCGGAACAACATGCGACAGAACAATCGACTGCGCGTCCTCCAGCGGAATGAGTTTCTCTGCCATATGCACCTCTTAATGCCACGGCGCACAACAGGGGCGCCGATTCTTTATGCTTGTCTCAGTATAATCCTCCGACGCGCGACCGCGACTTGGCCTGTACCCGCAAATACACCTGTCGGCCGCAAGCCGCGAAACAGAATGGAAACCAACCCACCGGTTCGTCGCGTTTGCCGCGTTCTATAATGCTTGCGTTGCAACCTAAAAGAGGAACGTATGGCTTATAACGACAAACCTGAAAGCGCAAACGAGGCGCAGGATCATTCCCAGCCGCTCGACGACGGCGGCTTTTTCTCCCTGAACGACGTCATCATGGCCGGCAGGCATCAGCTCACCCGCTCCGAGCAGCTCTTGGCCGCCGACACACGCCGCAACGCCCGCAACCTGTTTGCAAGCGCCAAACTGCTCGCGCTCGTCGTCATCGTCTCGCTCGCCATGGGTGTTGCCGCTTGGGCATTTTTGGCCTCGCTGAATATCGCGACCGATTATCGCGAGCACCACGTGTGGATTTACGCGTTGCTTCCCGTTGTGGGCGTTGCCACCGCATGGGTGTACAAAAACCACGGCCTTGCCGCCAAACGAGGTAACAACCTGGTCATCGACTCCGCCCTGGGCACACGCCTTATCCATATGCGCATGGCCGTCCTCACCTTCGTCTGCTCCACGCTCACGCACCTCACCGGCGGATCGGCCGGTCGCGAGGGGGCTGCGGTGCAGATTGGCGGCACCATCGCCAGTAACATCTCGAGCCTCGCCCACCTCGAAAAGCATGACCACCACGACCTCATGCTCGCCGGCATCTCGTCGGCCTTTGGCGCCGTATTCGGCTCGCCCCTTGCCGGGGCTTTCTTTGGCATGGAGATGTGCTTTATCGGCAAGATTGACTACACCGCGGGCATCTACTGCCTGGTCGCCTCGTTTACCGGCTACTTTACATCGCTCGCCCTGGGTACCGAGTACGAGGCGAATGTCATCGCCAGCGTTCCCACCATGACGCCCAAGACGGTCGTCATCGTTGTTATCAGCGCCATCATCTTCGGTCTGACGGCACGCCTCTTTGCCTGGTCGGTTCGAACCGTCAAGAGCCTGTACGGTCGCTTTATCACCAACTACCTTGCTCGCGCGCTCGTGGGCGCGCTCGTAGTGCTCATGGCCTACGCGATGCTCGACGCCTGGAAGTATGCCGGCCTTGCCACCTGGCTCTCGGGCGCCGGTTTCGCCGGCAACACGACCCTTGCCGATGCGGCCATCAAACTCGTCGTCACAGCGCTTACCCTGGGCGCGGGCTTCCAAGGCGGCGAGGTCACACCCCTGTTTGGCATCGGTGCAGCGCTCGGCGGCTGGATCGGTTGCCTCGTCGGAATCGACCCCAGCTTTCTGGCGGCGCTGGGCATGCTCGGCGTGTTCTGCGCCGGCCTCAACGTGCCCATCACCACCTGCATGATGGCCATCGACCTGTTCCACGGCACGGCCGCCGGCTTCTTCGTGATCGTGGCGTTTATCAGCTATCTCGCCGGCGGCCACCGCGGCGTGTACCCCGCCCAGCGCATCATCTCACCCAAGCGTCGCTCGCTTATTGTGGACGAGGGCGGCACGGTGGAAGAGGCTATCGAGCGCCACAACGACCTGATAGAGTAGACGTAAATATTCGCCGTGCAGCCACAATCGGGGGCAATTCGACCTGAGCGCGACCGCACTGTCACGTCACACGCCGGGAGTCGCCCCATGCACGCAACTGATTTTGGTCGCACGCTCATCATCGCCAACCCTGCCGCCCAGTCGGGTGCCGCACGCGAGGTCGCTGAGCGCCTGCAGCGCTTTTTGGACATGACCGCGCGCTCATCCCAGTTTGACCTTGTGCTGACCGAGCGCATGGGACATGCCAAGGAACTTGCCGCCCAGGCAACGGACTATCGCACCGTTATCGCACTCGGCGGCGACGGCGTGATCCACGAGGTCGTCAATGGACTCATGACGCAGGATAAGGCGGTCCGGCCCGCCCTTGCCGTCCTGCCCGTGGGCTCCGGCAACGATTTTGCCCAGACGCTCGGTATCGACGATTTCTCCGGCAAGGATTTTGGCGCGCTGCTCACCTGCGAGCTGCAGCGTCAGGACATCGGGCGCATTCGCTCGTGGAGCCCTGAGAACGGGAGCGGCGAGGCTACCGTTGAGTATTACGACCAGACGCTCTCCGTCGGTATTGACGCCGCCATCGGCCTGGGCACCACCGAGCTGCGCAAAAAGACGGGCCTCACCGGCGCACCGCTCTACACCCTCTCGGGACTTGAGCGATTTGGCCTGCGCTATCGCAACTACTCCATGATGGTCAGCTTTGACGGTGCGCCCGCCGAGCGTATACGGGCGATTATCATGGCCATCCAGCTGGGGCCCACCTATGGCTCTGGCTATCGCATCTGTCCCAACGCCGACCCGTGCGACGGCATGCTCGACGTTTGCTACGCCTGCGGTCCCGTCCCCCGTGCGGTCGCCCTGCCCATGTTCCTTTCGGCCAAGGACGGCCATCATACCAAGCTGCCGCCGGTTCGCATGCGTCGTTGCCGTCATGCCGAGCTTACCTTTGAGGAGCCCGACTACCCCATTCAGGCCGACGGTGAGCCCATCGTCGCCTCGCGCATCGAGGTCGACATCCTTCCCGGTGCCCTCCAAGTCTGGCACCCAACCTGCTAACCCAACCTAAGTTGCGGTGAAATAGGGACTGTTTATACAGCTAAATCCGCAAAACAGTCCCTATTTCACCGCAACGTATTGAGGAGATCATTCCTCCCCGTCCGGCTTGCGACGGTTAGCCTTTTTAATCGCGTTGAAGTGCTTGTCGTTGAGCCTACGCTGGCGCGATCGTTGTGGCACTTTGGTCTTGACACGACGGCGCGGCGAACGGCCACGACGCTCGAGCTCTGCCCTCAGCTTACGCAGACAGCAGCTGCGATTCTGAAACTGACTACGGCTCTCGCGCGCCGTCACGACAATCCCCGTGGGCCCATGTTTCATGCGCACCGCTGAATCCGTCGTGTTCACACCCTGGCCGCCCGGGCCCGTCGCGCGAAACACCTGCACCTCGCAATCGCGTGCCAACTCCTCGACCGACATCTCGGCAAAGCGCGCATACTCGCGCCATCCCATCTTGTTCTCATCCATATCAACACCTCCCCTCATACAAAAAATGTGACAAAGGGACAGTCCCTTTGTCACATCGCATACCAATCGCTTGTGCTGTGCGCCTAGGCGAACGTAATCTCGCCGTTCTCGCAGTCCATTTCGGCGATACGGGCCAGGCTCTCAACGCGGAAGCCGCGCTCGCGGAGCTTATCGCCACCGCCCTGGAAGCCCTTCTCCACGGCAATGCCAATGCCGGCAACCTCGGCGCCCGCAGCCTCGCAGATCTTAATAAGGCCCTCAAGCGCGCAGCCGTTGGCCAGGAAGTCGTCGATGATCAGAACCTTGTCGCCCTCGGACAGGAAGCGCTTGCCCACGATAACCGGGTACTCCTTCTGCTTGGTAAAGGAGTAGATGGTCGTGGCATACTGCTCGCCGTCAAGGTTGATGGACTGTGCCTTCTTGGCAAAGACTACCGGCACGCCGCCAAAATGCTGAGCTGCGATGCAAGCCATGCCAATGCCCGAAGCCTCGATCGTCAGGATCTTGTTGATCTCGACACCCTCGAACAGACGGGCCCACTCGGCACCCATGTGGTCGAACAGCTCAACGTCGCACTGGTGGTTGAGGAAGGCATCAACCTTAAGGACGTTACCGGCCTTTACGATGCCGTCATGGCGAATACGATCCTCAAGCTCCTGCATGGCGCAACCCCTTCTCGCGGCAACGATACCGCGCGATTAATAAACGTTGTTCGATAGTCTACCACGGACCGACCCCCGCCCGCCCCACAAGCCACATAGCACCATAAAGCTGCAAGACCAGTAGATAGGCACGATTCGTGGCAAGCCTGCCACCACAAGCTAATGGCGGGCGCGCATCCTCACCAAACGCACCATGGCGAGCACAAAGCCCACAGCGGCCACAGTCATGAGCACGTAGAACACCGAGCGAAAGCCAAACAGGAACACATCCGGACGTCCTGCAACAAAACTGGTCACGGCCTCGCCCATCGCCACGCTCATCTGTCCATATAGGATATGCGACGCCGCCGTAATGCCGAGTGCCATGCCGGCGTAGCGCGCCAAACTGCCCAAGCTACCCGCAAAACCGAGCGCCTCGCGCGGAGCCGAGCCCATGTACAGCGAGTTGTTGGGGCTCTGGAAAATCGACGTGCCACACGACATAAACGCGACACAGCACACGATCACAGGGATAGAAGAGTGCTCGTCGAGCGTGCTTACCGCAAAAAGACCGCATACGTACACGCCCAGGCCGACCGCCGTGGGGCCCTCGCAGCCAACACGGTCCGAAACCGTACCCGAAAGCGGGCCGATAAAGGCATTCACCATCGGCAGCGCCAAAAAGAGTAGTCCAGAGATATCAGAACCGAAGCCGTGGGCGTCCTGAAAATAGAACGGCAGAATAAACTCGGATGCGCCAATGCCAACGAACACGATGAGCATGCAGGCAAGGTTGATGGTGAAGGCCGAATTTGCAAAGCAGCGACGCGCGGCCTCGATCAGGGACATGGGGCGCTCGCCGGCCTCCGGCTTAACATGCGGCAGCGTGTAGAGCCCCACGATAAACGAGATGACGCCGATGGGCAGGTTGATGAGGAAGATGCTCTCCCAGGGAAAGCTTGCCACCAGCATGCCGCCGAGCACGGGGCCACACATCATGCCGAGGGCCACGAAGGTCGCGAGAATACCCATGGCACGGCCTCGTTCGCGCGCCGGGAACGACTCGGTGATGATACCCATGTTGTTAGCCATGGCCGCCGCGCAACCGACGCCCTGAACAATGCGTGCCAGGATAAGAACCTCGAGCGAGGCCGAAAGGCCGCACAGCAGCGAACCGACCGAAAAGACGATGACGCCCAGCTGGAACACATTCACCTTGCCACGCACGTCGCCCAGACGGCCAAACGGCAACATAGCCACGCAAGTCGCAAGCAGATACACCGAGCTTACCAGCTGAATGCGATCGAGGCCCACGCCCAGCTCCTTTTGCATCACGGGCAGCGCCACGGTCACGACGGTCGAATCCAGACACACCATAAACGTCATGATGAGCACGGTAAATAGAATCGCCCACTTGTTCTTGCCATGGGTGTCGCCCTCTAGGGCAATGTGCTCGCGGCGCAGCTGCTCTGCAGTTTTCTCCATATCCATCCTTTCGAGTGGCCCAACGCAAAAACGGGGCCCCAATCGCCTGCAATCAGTCGCGATTGGGGTCCCGCCTACGGAA
>UQAU01000030.1 GCA_900539035.1 uncultured Collinsella sp.
CTACAGTCCTGCTCACGACGGAGGCCACATTAAGTGGCCTCCTGTTCGTGCGGAACTCGCGATAAACCTAAGCCGGTGTCCCCGCTCTCCCGGGGCCTGTGGTTACTTGGTTGTTGCATGCGGCTCGCTTTTCGGAACAGGGCTGATAATTCTAGATGCAAGGCGCTCTTGGTCGTTATGGGCCTGGGGCGTCTGTCTTATATAGGTAGATTCCTTGCGGGTTCGAATCCCTCCGCTTGCTCACAAGAAAAGCCTCCCGATCGGCTATGCGTTCGAGAGGCTTGTTTCTTTGGCTGGGACGGAGGGATTCGAACCCCCAACAGCCGGCACCAAAAACCGGAGTTCTACCGTTGAACTACGTCCCAATGTGTGGTGTTGCCCAAAAGCAACTCGTTTAGTTTACCTAATCTGCGAGGGCATCGCAAACGCCATCGAGCAGGCGTACGGCGAGTGTCTGCGCGTCGCTGGCCGTGAAGGTGCCGTTGTAGCGCGTCATGCCCGTGAGCTCAATGCGAATGCGAGCCGGCTTCTGCTGCGCGGCAACATTGGCAGTGCGGATGCGCTGGGCCAGGTTGTGGCACTCGGCGAGGGCAATCGTGGCGCGCGGTGCGGCGTCGGCGGGCAGCTCGTCGCTTGCGATCTCGAGCACCAGGTCAACGTCGGTTGGGACCTCGGAGTCGCAGAGCATCATGCCGCTGTTGTCGGTCGTTGCCGTGGCGATATTCCACATGCGCGACGCAACACTGCGTGCGATGGGGTCCTCGCCGATAACGGCAATCTGGAAGCGCTCGAGCACGTTGGCGGCGCGAGCAAAACCGATGCGGGACTCGGCTTCGGTGACCGAGGGCTTGCCCTCCCACACATGGTGCAGGCGGTTGACGTAGGCGTAGGTGTCCTGGAAGGCCATGCCGTCGGCAAACAGGCCGACATTTTCCTGGAACTGCTGCAGGGCGGCCTCGGTATGCGGACCAAAGTAGCCGTCGTCTTCGCCACAGGCAAAGCCCAAAACGTTGAGAGCGCGCTGCAGGGCCTGCACATCGGCGCCATGGAAATTGGGCATGCGCAGATAGAGGGTGCGGTCGCCCAGCTTATACGAAGCGTCTACAAGGGCGCTCCAACAGGGGATATCGACGGCATGACCGGCAGCAAGGCCGCTGTCGAGCCTGAAGGTGCTGACGGCCTGCTCAGTGGTGGCTCCAAAGTACTTGTCGGTGACTTCGGCGGCATCAATCGTGTAGCCGAGCTGCAGGAGACGAGACTGCACGTCCTCGACGGCTGCTCCCTGCATGCCCGTTGTAATAGGTTCCATGAACGAACCCCTTTCGGCGTACCATTCGTACTATTTGAGCGTGTGTCGGATAGACAACGCAAAGGGATGCATAAACATGCACTCAACAGTGTAGCAAGTTGTACCCAAATACGCTGCTGACAGGTTTTATTACCCCCGCTAGTTAAGGCGCTCCACAAAGAAATCTGCCATGGAGAGGAACAGCTCGCGTGCGTGCGGATCAAGCTCAACGTTCTCGATGGCCGCTTTCGC
Organism: uncultured Collinsella sp.; assembly: GCA_900539035.1. GTDB lineage: Bacteria > Actinomycetota > Coriobacteriia > Coriobacteriales > Coriobacteriaceae > Collinsella. Next base: position 1,541 of record UQAU01000030.1, read on the forward strand.
CTTGGCGGTCAGGTCGAGCGCGTAAGTGTGGGCGTAATCGATGGAGCCGGTCTCCTGGAAGATCTCCACGGCGCGTGCAAGTTGCGCGGGGTCCTCGGTGCCCGAGGAAAGGATTGCCTCGACCTCGTCGTGATAACGCTCGTCTGACAGGGCGTGCACGGCGACGAGGGTGCGCTTGCCCTCGGTGATATCGGTGCGGAAGTCCTTGTTGGCGGCCTCCTTGATACCGATCAAGTTGAGCAGGTCATCTTGGATCTGGAAGGCAAGGCCCGTGTGCAGGCCAAAGGCGCGCAGCGCCTCAATCTGCTCCTCGCTGCCGCCGCCGATAATGGCTCCGGCGGCAAGTGGCGTGGCTCCGCTGTAGTACGCGGTCTTGTGCGTCGCCATGTCCAGGTAGTCATCAACCGAGATATCAAAGCGCCCGTCGCGGACCCAACCCAGGTCGAGTGCTTGACCCTCGATGGTGCGGACGATCATCTCGGTAAGCTCGTGGAGCACACGCAGCTTCACGTCGGACTCCAGCGTGGGGTCGTCGAGAACCGTCTTGGTGACCATGGTGAGCGCCAGGTCGCCACAATTGATGGCAAGGCCCGTGCCCTCGGTAAGGTGCATGCAGGGCTTGCCTCGACGAAGCTGTCCGTTGTCGGCGATGTCGTCGTGGATCAGCGCGCCCGACTGGAAATGCTCGATGGCTGCCGCGGCGCTGCGGGCGCTCTCAAAGCTACCGTCCACTGCGGTTGCGGCGAGCATACAGATAAGCGGGCGGTGGCGCTTGCCGGCGTTGGCCGTAAAAGCCGAGAGCGGCGCGTACAGGTAGCGCTCGATATCGGCAGAGGTCGCCTGTCCGTCAAAGAACGTGGCCAGATAGTCGTTAATCTGGTCAAAGTGCTGGGCTAAAAAGCTGGTAAACGGACTGGACACGGGTTCTCGCATTCTTTCTTGGGTTACATCGTTGCGGTGTGCAGATACCATATTGCCACATTGGAGTTGCCGGCGCGTCTGTTTTGGCGATTTGGAGAAACGGGACGCGTGCGCGTGCCGGCTGCTTATATAAGCCTAAAGTGCTCGAGCGCCTTGACGACGCCATCTTTGTCGACCGAGTCGGTGATGTAGTCGGCGCGCTTTTTGAGATAGTCCGGCGCATTGCCCATGGCGATACCGACATCGACGGCGTTCATCAGCGAGACGTCATTGCTGGCGTCGCCAATGCCGTATACGGTTCCGTGGTGGGGATCGAGGGCGTCGAGTACAGACTGGATGCCCCCGCGCTTCGTGCATTCGCGGGGCGAGATTTCGGTTACCTCGAGTTCGAGCTCGTTAAAGCACAGCAGCGGCTCAAGTGCCTTATCTTGAGCGATGTGGTTGGCGAGCGATGTAGACATCAAGATCTTGTAGACACTGTAATGTTGCAGCTGCGTGACTGCGTCGCCCAGGGTGCGCGCGTATCCGGGGGCATCGGGGGCATCGGCACTCATGCGCACGACGCCGTTGAGGCCCTCAAAGCGGATGACCTCGCCCGATTGCTCAAGATAGGGGGCAAGATGCTGCAGCATGCTGGGCGTCATCGACAGATCGCGAATTGCGTGTCCGTTGATCTCGGCGTAACCGCCCGCAAGACAGACGATGCCGGTCCAGGGCAGCTCAAGAAGTTTGGGGTGGATGCAGCTGAGGGTGCGTCCTGTGCAGATAAAGGCCATGTTGTCGTTGGCGACAAACTCGCGGATTGCCTGCGAAACCGCCTCGTTGGGATAGGGGGAGAGGTCCCGCTCGTCTTCGGGAAGGTCTTGGGCGAGCCTGGGGTCTTGCCAGGCGAGCGTTCCGTCGATATCGAAGAAGCAGATATCGCCGCGCTTATGGGCTGCGCTGGCGGCAGGGGAGGTCGAGGTGGTGGGCACAAATTCCGGCTCGAGGCCCATGATCTGGTCAAAATGCTCTTTAACGCGGGGAACGGAGATGCCGATGACCACCTGGGCGGTCTTGCCCGTAATGATGAGGCCTTTGGCGCCCACCGCGACAAACGACGCGTTATCTGCAACGATAGAAGGGTCTGTGACTTCGACGCGCAGGCGCGTGGCGCAGTTGGTTGCGCCCACGATATTGCCAACGCCACCTAAAAGCTGAATTACCCGCTCAGCGAGGACGTGATCTTGATCGGATCGACTATCGACCTCGTCATTGGGAGATTGCTCTTTGGCAAAGTCGCTTCCCGTTAAACAATCGATTGCCGCGCGATTGGCGACATGATCCTCGCGGCCCGGCGTCTTAAGGTCATAGACCAAGATGAGTGCTCGAAAACTAACAAAAAAGATGAGGCTAAAGGCAAGGCCGATACCGAGCGCCAAAAGATAGGCACCGGCATGCGTGCGCATGAGCGGAATAAAGTTGAAGGCTGCCATCTCCATGAGGCCGCCCGAGAAGATGCCGACGATGCCAAAGAGATTCATGGTTGTGGCAAGGCAAGACGATAAGACGGCGTAGAGCAAAAAGAGCCCGGGGTGGGTGAACATAAAGAGAAACTCGAGTGGCTCGGTAACGCCGCAAACCACCGAGGCGACGATGGCGGGCAAAAGGATGACCTTAAGGCCGGCGCGGCGCTCTGGTTTTGCGGTGGAGTAGAACGCGGCTGCGATGGCGGGAAGGCCAAAGAGCTTGACCCAGCCGGTGGCGGTAAAACCGGCCCACGGCGCAAGTTCATTAAGGGGGCGCGTGCTATGGGAGAGGATGGGGAGCAAACTGCTCCACGTGGCGTAGATGCCGTCGTTAATGACCAGGTTGTCGTAGTAGATCGGCATGTAGAGCAGGTGGTGCAGGCCAAAGGGCTCGAGTGCTCGTTCTAAAAAGACAAAGATGCCCACGCCAAAGGGACCGATGCCTGCAAGCGCGTGACGCAGCGTATCAGTTACATCGTATACGTAGGGCACGATGGCGGCCGAGATAGCGGCAAGGGCAAACACGGCAAAAAAGCTGATGAGGTAGACCAGCGAGGAGCCCGAGAAGGTGCCGAGCCAATCGGGAACCTTGGCATCGTAGAAGCGGTCATGGATGGCGACGACGGTTGCCGATACCGCCAGCGGGCCGATAATGCCGGTGTCGAGCGTCTTGATGCCGTCGATGACGGTGATACCGCTGGCGGAGGTCAAAGATGACGGGTACTCAAGTCCAAGGTTGTCTCCGCTCAGCTTAATGATCTCGCTCAAAAAGAAGCAGTAGGCAAAATAGGCGACGAGAGCCTCGAGGCAGCAACGAGCCGGTTGTTTTTGGGCAAGACCGATGGGCAGCGCTACGGCAAAAAGGAGCGGGAGGCGTTTAAAGACCGTCCACGAGCCGCGCTGGATGATGGCCCAAAAAACGTACCAAGGGGTTCCGTATACGGCGAGATCGCCGACGATGTCCGCAGTCGTTGCGAGAGCGGAGACGCCGACCATGAGGCCTGATATAGAAAACAGCATGGCGGGCGCGAACATTGCCCCGCCAAAGCGTTGGATTTTTTGCAGCATGTTCTGCCTTCCGAATATCGAGGCGCGTTGCGCGTGGGGAAACGTTTAAACAATGGATTCATTGTAGAGGACCAGACGAGTGTCGTACCGGCAGTTTTGAGCGAAACCGATTTGGGCATGACAGAAACCGTCAACGGCTAAATCCTGTCGCTTCACCGATATTCGGTTTAAACAACTTTAAGAAATGCTATCGTGCCTAGCCGGAAATGAATAATGTAGAGGTGAAACAATGCCAAAAGCGATATACGAAGGAATCTACCGAGAAATACGCTCGCGCATCATTAATGGGACCTATGCGTTTCAGGAGATGCTGCCAACCGAAGCCGAGCTGACCGCGGAATTTGGCTGCACGCGCAATACCGTCCGCCGCGCTTTGAGCATGCTGGCCGACGGGATGTTTGTGCAGCCCATACACGGCAAGGGCGTGCGCGTTATTTGGCTTAAGGGCGAAACCGACATGTTGGGCGCACTCGAAGAGGTTGAGTCGTTTGGCGAGTTCGCAAAACGCAACAATGCCGTTGCATCGACGGACGTTAAGTCCTTTGACCATTTGATTTGCACCGAGCAGCTCTCTCGTTGCCTGGGCTTTAAGGTGGGCGAGGAGCTGATTCGCGTAGTGCGTGTCCGAAGCCTCAACGGCAACGCGCGCCAAGTGGACCATGGCTATTTTTTGGCGTCGATCGCCAAGGGCCTGACTCCCGAGATCGCGGCAGATTCTATTTACGGCTATCTGGAGCACAAGCGCGGTGTCAAAGTGATGGCGAGCCGTCGTACGGTGAGCGTCGAGCTCGCCAACGATGAGGACTGCAGCTATCTTGACCTCGGCAAATACAACTGCGTTGCCGTCATGGAGAGTCAGTCGTACACCTCGGATGGCATCTTGTTTGAGGTGACGCACACTCGCACACACCCCGAGATCTTCCACTACCGCGTCAATTCCAAGCGATAGCCGGCTAGCTCGCAGCCTGACGAGACTCATGGCCTCAAAGAGAAAACGCCCGGTCAAACCGACGGTACATCGGCTTGACCGGGCGTTTTCTCTGCATTCGATAACAAATAATTGTTTATACAAAACTTGTCAAGTATCAAGTTGAAATTACCGTTCACCGAAGTTTTTCTACCGCTCTAGTAATACTTGTTCAAACAACTAGCCAAATAGCGTATCGTTCAAATCAGCAAAAGGGGCAAAGTCCCCGAGCCAATCTCCGAAGGCGGCGGCAAAGGGTGCCGCCACGGTGTGAAAGGGTGGATTGTAATGAAGAACGAAATGAGCAGAAGGCAGTTCCTGGGCTTTGCTGGTTCCGCGGCTGCAGTTCTTGGTCTGGGCCTCGTGGGTTGCGGTGGTTCTGCCGGCTCCGGCTCCTCTGCTTCTGGTGACGCTGCCGAGGTCTACTTCCTTCAATTCAAGCCCGAGGTCGACAAGGAGTGGAAGGAGATCGCCAAGGCGTACAAGAAGGAGAAGGGCGTCGAGGTCAAGATCGTGACCGCCGCCTCCAACACCTACGAGGAGAAGCTCAAGTCCGAGATGTCCAAGAGCTCCGCTCCGACCCTGTTCCAGGTCAACGGCCCCACCGGTCTTAAGAACTGGAAGGATTACTGCGCCGACCTGTCCGATACCAAGCTCCGCGGTGAGCTCATCGACGACTCCCTGGCTCTGCAGTCCGACGGCAAGGATCTGGGTATCGACTGGGTCCAGGAGAGCTACGGCATCATCTACAACAAGCAGCTGCTCGAGAAGGCTGGCTACAAGGCCGAGGACATCAACTCCTTCGACAAGCTGAAGGCTTGTGCCGACGACATCCAGGCCCGCAAGGACGAGCTTGGCGTTGAGGGTGCCTTCACTTCCGCCGGCATGGATGACTCCTCCAGCTGGCGCTACACCACCCACCTCGCCAACCTCCCGCTCTACTACGAGTTCGAGAAGGAGCACAACCAGGAGGACGACGAGATCAAGGGCGAGTATCTCGACAACTTCAAGCAGATCTTCGACCTGTACATCACCGACTCCACCTGCGATCCTTCGCAGCTTGCCTCCAAGACCGGTGACGACGCCACCAACGAGTTCGCAACCGGCAAGGCCGTCTTCTATCAGAACGGCTCTTGGGCATACGCTGACCTCACCAAGGCCGGTATGACCGACGACCAGCTCGGCATGCTGCCGATCTACATCGGCGTTGACGGCGAGGAGAACCAGGGCCTGTGCTCCGGCGGCGAGAACTACTGGTGCGTGAGTTCCCAGGCTTCCGAGGATGCTCAGAAGGCCACCGAGGACTTCATGTACTGGTGCGTCACCGCTGACACCCCGACCAGCATCATCGCCGACAAGATGGGTCTGACCGCTCCGTTCAAGAGCGCCAAGGAGACTACCAACGTCTTCTCGCAGCAGGCCGTTGCCATGGCTAAGGACGGCAAGAAGACCGTCGCTTGGGACTTCGTCTACATCCCCTCTGAGGAGTGGAAGAAGAACCTCAAGCAGGCTCTGATCGCCTATGCTGCCGACAACAGCAAGTGGGACGGCGTCAAGAACGCCTTCGTCGATGGCTGGAAGACCGAGAAGGCTGCTTCCGAGTAAGTAGTTGCTGCCCAAGCTATCTGATTAGCGACAGGGGGCGGGCAGACGTTGGTTTGCCCGCCCCCTGCATATTGAAAGGACCCTTTTATGGGCAAAGCACTCAAGCGCTGGTGGCCGCTCTTTATGCTGCCCACGTGCCTGGCGTTTATGATCGGGTTCGTGATCCCCTTTATCCAGGGCTTCTATCTCTCGTTCTGCCAGTTTATTACCATCAACAATGCGCACTTTGTCGGTATCGAGAACTACGTGCGCGCACTGTCCGATCCACAGTTCTCCACGTCGTTCTTCTTTACCGTGGCGTTTGCCTTCCTGTCGACGGTGCTCATCAACGTGATCGCCCTGGCCATCGCGCAGGCGCTCACCCGCAAGGCGCTCAAAGGCACCAACATCTTCCGTACGATCTTCTTTATGCCTAACCTGATCGGCGGCATCGTGCTGGGCTACATCTGGCAGATTCTGATCAACTGCCTGCTCTCCAACGTGGGCGCTCAGCTCATCGCCCTTAACTCTGCTGCTGGCTTCTGGGGCCTTATCATCCTGACCCTGTGGCAGCAGGTCGGCTACATGATGATCATCTACATCGCTGGTCTGCAGTCCATTCCGTCCGACTACATCGAGGCCGCCAAGGTCGACGGTGCCACGGCATGGCAGACGTTTTGGAAGGTTAAGATCCCTAACCTGATGCCGACCATCACCATCTGCCTGTTCCTGTCCATCACCAACGGCTTTAAGCTGTTCGACCAGAACCTCGCCCTTACCGGCGGCGCCCCCGCGCATTCCACCGAGATGCTCGCCCTGAACATCTACAACACGTTCTATTCGCGTGCCGGTATCGCATGGCAGGGCATTGGCCAGGCCAAGGCAGTCATCTTCTGCATCCTGGTCGTAGCCATCTCCATGATTCAGCTTAAGGCCACGAGGTCCAAGGAGGTGCAGCAGTAATGAAACGCGATAAGGTTATCAACCGCGCGCTCTCAATCTTCTTTACGATTCTGTCGCTCGCGTGGATCTACCCCGTGTTCATGATCGCGCTCAATTCCTTTAAGAAAGCGACCGCAATCAGCACCACCACAGCGTTCGATCTGCTCACGCCCGAGACGTTCAACGGCCTTGCAAACTACTTGCACGCTCTTAACGAGCAGGGCTTTGCCTCGGCATTTATGTACTCGCTCATCATCACGGTCACGTCGGTCGTGCTGATTTTGGTGTGCTGCTCCATGTGCGCTTGGTATGTGGTTCGTGTCAACAACAAGATCTCGAACTTCTTCTATTACCTGTTCGTCTTCTCGATGGTCGTGCCCTTCCAGATGCTCATGTTCACGCTGTCCAATTTGGCGGACCGCATCGGCTTCAACACGCCGTTCAACATTTGCTTTATCTATCTTGGCTTTGGCGCGGGCCTGGCGGTCTTTATGTTCGCCGGCTTTGTAAAGAACATTCCGCTCGAGATCGAAGAGGCGGCCATGATCGACGGCTGCAACCCGGTCCAGGTGTTCTTTAAGATCGTCCTTCCCATCATGAAGCCCACCTATCTTTCGGTCGGCATTCTCGAGACCATGTGGGTCTGGAACGACTATCTGCTGCCCTACCTTACCCTCGACTCCACCAAGTACAGGACCATTCCTATCTTGATCCAGTACTTCCGCGGCGGCTACGGCCACGTCGAGCTCGGTCCCATGATGGCCTGCATCATGATGGTCGTTATCCCCATCGTCATCATGTACATCCTCTGCCAGAAGTACATCATCGACGGCGTGGTGGCGGGTGCCGTCAAGGGCTGATGCCGTAACTGTTTTGCAAGTTTCTGCGGCGCCCCTCAGCGCGGCGCCGCATATCGAAAGGTAAAGACATGGCCGAGATCGTTCTCAAACATGTTCAGAAGGTGTATCCCAACAACGAGTCCAAAAAGAAGGGCTTCTTTGGCAAAAAGAAGAAGACCGAGGAGAAGAAGCACAACCTCAAGGTTACCGAGGACGGCGTGCTCGCGGTGGAGGACTTTAATCTCACCGTGCATGACCAGGAGTTTGTCGTTCTCGTTGGCCCGTCTGGCTGCGGCAAGTCCACGACGATGCGCATGGTCGCCGGCCTGGAGGACATCACTTCGGGCGACGTGCTCATCGACGGCAAGCGCGTCAACGACGTGGCGCCCAAGGACCGCGACATTGCCATGGTGTTCCAGAGCTATGCTCTGTACCCCAATATGACGGTGTACGAGAACATGGCGTTTACGCTTGAGCTCAAGAAGGTCCCCAAGGACGAGATCGACCGTAAGGTTCGCTCTGCTGCCGAGATCCTGGGCATTACCGAATACCTCGACCGTAAGCCCAAGGCGCTTTCGGGCGGCCAGCGCCAGCGTGTCGCCATCGGCCGCGCCATCGTGCGTGATCCTAAGGTCTTTCTGATGGACGAGCCGCTGTCCAACCTGGACGCCAAGCTGCGTAACCAGATGCGTGCCGAGCTCATCAAGCTGCGCCACGAGATCAAGGGCACGTTCATCTACGTCACCCACGACCAGACCGAGGCCATGACCCTCGGCGATCGCATCGTGGTCATGAAGGACGGCGTCGTCCAGCAGATTGCCACCCCGCAGGAGGTCTTCAACCATCCCGCGAACATCTTCGTTGCCGGCTTTATCGGTGTGCCGCAGATGAACTTCTTCGATGCCCAGCTGGTGCGCTCGGGCAACGGCTTCACCGTCAAGACCGAGGATATGAACGTGGCGCTCGCCCCCGAGACCTGCGCTCAGCTTGCTCTCAACTGGGACGGCGGCGACGTGAAGGAGATCACGGCCGGCGTGCGCCCCGAGCAGATTCTGCTTGCCGACAAGGACGAGGAGGGTGCGCTCCAGGGTACCGTCGAGGTGACCGAGCTCATGGGTTCGACCGAGCATGTCCACGTGACCGCTCCCGATGGCCAGTTCGTCCTGATCATTCCCGTTGTCGACCTTGAGGCCAAGGGTGCGCTCAAGGCGGGCGACCCCATCTGGTTCAAGTTCGAGAAGAACGCGACCCACCTCTTCGATAAGGTCTCTGGCAAGAACCTTATCTAGGCCTGGTGCATCCGGGCCCTCCCTTTGGGCGACTGCGGTATTGCCATCCTTTTGCCGCGGTCACATATAAGGCTCCCCTCCCGTCCACTGGGCGAGAGGGGAGCCTTTCTTTGTGTTGGGGTTGTCTGGCCGGTCGTTTGTCTCGATCTGTAACGGGTAGGGCCGATTTCGGACGTTAGATGTTACAGATTGAGATAAACCCAAGGGGAGGGGCCGGTATGTCTCAATCTGTAACAGCTGGGACCGTTTTGGTTGAGTAGTTGTTATGGATCGAGATTGTTTGACCGAGTCGGGTCACAGGGTAACGTGCGGGCACAAAAAACGGAGCCGCGTTGCCACGACTCCGTTTCTCAAGAGGATGGGTAAGGGAAGCGAAATTAACTCAGGTGCCAAATCTCGTCGTTGTACTGGGAGATGGTGCGGTCGGACGAGAAGGTGCCGGCGTTGGCGATATTGATGAGCGTCTTGCGCATCCAGGCATCCTGGTCCTCGTAGTCGGCCAGTACGCGCTCCTTGGTCTGGATGTACTCCTCAATGTCGAGCAGGGCCATAAACCAGTCCTTGCCCATAATGTCGTCGTGCAGGCGCTGCAGACGCTCGGCATTGCCGGTCGCCATAAAGGCCGGGTTGGTGATGAAGTCCACCAGCAGTTTGATACCGGGCTTGCGGTAGAGTGCGCTGGCGTTATAGCTGCCGTCGGCGTAGAGCTGCTCGACCTGCTTGGAAGAGGCACCAAAGGTGTAGATGTTCTCGTCGCCTACGAGTTCGGCGATCTCGACATTGGCGCCGTCGAGCGTGCACAGGGTTAAGGCACCGTTGAGCATGAACTTCATGTTGGAAGTGCCGCTCGCCTCCTTGGAGGCCAGGCTGATCTGCTCGGAGATATCAGCGGCGGGGATCACGCGCTCGGCGGCGGTGACGTTGTAGTTCTCGATCATGACAACCTGCAGGTAGGGAGCCACGTCGGGGTCGTTTGCAATCCACTGCGACAGCGTCAAGATCAGATGGATGATGTCCTGCGCGATAGTGTAGGCAGGCGCCGCCTTGCCGCCAAAGATGATGGTGACGGGGTGCTTAGGTCTGTTGCCGTTCTTGATATCGAGGTACTTCCAGATGATGTAGAGCGCGAGCATCTGCTGGCGCTTGTACTCGTGCATGCGCTTGACCTGGACGTCGATGATGGCGTTGGAGGGAATGGTCACGCCCTGCTCGAGCGCCATGAACTGGCGCATGATGGCCTTGGCCTCGACCTTGGTGGCGGCCAGGCGCTCAAGAACGTCCTTGTCGTCGGCGAACTTGGCGAGTTTGCTCAGATCGCCGGTGCTGCGCCAGTCGGTGCCGATCACATCGTCGAGCAGGCTGGCGAGCGCGGGGTTGGCCCCATGGATCCAGCGGCGGAAGGTGATGCCGTTGGTCTTGTTGGAGAACTTCTCGGGATAGATCTCGTAGAACGGATGAAGCTCGGTGTCCTCCAGGATCTTGGTGTGGAGGGCGGCTACGCCGTTGATGGAGAAGCCAAAGTGGATGTCCATGTGGGCCATGTGGACGGTGTCGTGCTCGTCGATGATGGCGACGCGCGGGTCATCGTGCTCGGCCTTCGCGACCTCATCGAGCTTGACGATAATGTCGGCGATGGCAGGGGAGACCTTTTGCAGGCTGGTGAGCGGCCACTTCTCGAGCGCCTCGGCAAGAATCGTGTGGTTGGTGTAGGCGACCATGGAGCGTACGATGGTCACGGCCTCATCAAACTTGATGCCATGCTCGGTGGTGAGCAAGCGAATGAGCTCGGGGATGACCATGGTGGGGTGCGTGTCGTTAATCTGGACCACGGCGTAGTCGGCCAGATCGTGCAGGTTGCTGCCGCGCTCGATGGCCTCGTCGATCAGGAGCTGGGCGGCGTTGCTCACCATGAAGTATTCCTGGTAGATGCGAAGCAGGCGGCCCTGCTCGTCGGAATCGTCGGGGTAGAGGAACAAGGTGAGGTTCTTGGCGATCTCGGTCTTGTCGAAGTCGATGGAGCTGCCGGGGACCAGGCCGTCGTCGACGCTCGCCAGGTCGAACAGGCGCAGGCGGTTCTTGGTGGGCTGGTCGTAACCGGGCACATCGATGTTGACGAGCTTGGAGGTAACGGCAAAATCGCCGAACTCGACGGTGTAGGAGCGGTCATCGTCGACCAGGATGTCCTGCTCACCGAGCCACTCGTCGGGGACGGCCTTCTGCTGGTTGTCGACAAAGCGCTGACGGAACAGACCGTAGTGATAGTTGAGGCCCACGCCATCGCCGGTCAAGCCCAGCGTGGCGATGGAATCCAGGAAGCACGCGGCCAGGCGGCCCAGGCCGCCGTTGCCGAGCGACGGCTCGACCTCGAATTCCTCGATCTTGTTGAGGTCGTGGCCTGCGGCGGTGAGCTGGTCCTTAACCTCGTCGTAGATGCCGAGGTCGATCATGTTGTTGATGAGCAGCTTGCCGATCAAAAATTCGGCGGAAATGTAATAGAGCTTTTTCTTGCCGTTGTTGAGCGGGCAGGTGGCGGAGCGCTCCTGCACGAGTTTGACCAGCAGCTTGTAAATGCGACGGTCGTCGAGCTGCTCGAGCGAGGTGCCAAAAGACTGCTCGGCGAGTTCCATGAGGTTAATTCGGGGCATGTTTTCTCCTGTGATGGGTTGTTTCATGTCTGCAATTCATAAGAAGCCCGCGCGAGGGGATAGGGGTGGCCTCGCGCGGGAAAAGCAAGCGCGTCCGCACGGTGGGGAGGGGTCGGGCGCGGTAGCTCCTATTGAGGAAGCTCGATTTCGGCTTCCGACGGGATGCGGAAGTAGGTCTCGGTCCAGTCGGTGAGTTTGTGCTCGAGCTCGCGGGTGATGGCGCCGTCGAGCATGCGCCAGGTCCAGTTGCCGCCCAGCGTGGCAGGGGTGTTGATGCGCGCCTCGTTGCCCAAGTTGAGCAAATCCTGCATGGTGTAGATGCACGTGTCGCTCACGCTGGCGGCGATGGTGCGATTGAGTGCATCTGCCATGGGTTCGCCGGCCTGCTGATGGGTGTACAGGGCTGCCTGCTCGCGTTGACGCGGGGTGGCCGTTCCCTCAAACCAACCGCGCGCCGTCTCGTTGTCGTGGGTGCCCACATAGGCGACGGTGTTGGCGATGTAGTTATGCGGCAGGTAGTACGAGTTGGTACCCTCAAAGGCAAACTGCAGGATCTTCATGCCGGGGAAGCCCGAGTTGTCGCGCATGTCGATGACGCCGGGGGTGAGGAAGCCCAGGTCCTCGGCGATGATGGGCAGCGTGCCGAGCTTTTCCTCGAGCGTCTTGAAGAACTTGAGGCCGGGACCCTGCGTCCACGAACCGTAAGACGAATCGGGCGAGGAGAACGGCACCTCCCAATAGGCCTCGAAGCCGCGGAAGTGATCCAGGCGGATGACGTCGTACATGTCGAGGGCGGCGCGAATGCGGCCTTCCCACCAGGAGAAGCCATCGGACTCCATAGCGTCCCAGTCGTAGATGGGGTTGCCCCAGTACTGGCCGGTGGCCGAGAACTGGTCGGGCGGCGTGCCGGCGACGCTCACGGGATTGCCGGCGGCGTCGATCTTAAAGAGCTCAGGTGTCGCCCACATCTCGACGGAGTCACGCGAGACATAGATGGGCAAATCTCCGATGATGAGAATGTCGCGCTCGTTGGCATAGGCCTTGAGGCGGCTCCACTGGCGATCGAAGAAGTACTGCGTCATCTGGTGGTAGAGCATACGCGCCGGATGGTCGGCGCAGACCTTGGCGGAAGCCTCGCCGCGGGTGCGGAGCTCCGCGGGCCACTCCCAAAACGCCTTGAGACCGCACTCTTCTTTGACGGTCATGAACTCACAGTAGGGGATGAGCCAGTCCTCGTTGGCCTGGATAAAGTCATCGAAATCGGTCGGCTTGTCGGCAGCAAAGCGCTCAGCGGCGCGGTCGAGAATCTGACGGCGGCCGCCAAAGATAGCACCGTAGTCGACATTGCTGGGGTCGGATCCCAGATACACGCCATCGATATCGCGCTGCTCCAGATACCCTGCCTCGATAAGCTCGGCAAAGTCGATAAAGTTGGGGTTGCCTGCGCGGGCCGAGAACGACTGATAGGGCGAATCGCCATAGCTGGTCGTCGTAAGGGGCAGAATCTGCCAGTAATGTTGTTTGCACGAGGCGAGAAAATCGACGAAGTCGTAGGCATTCCAACCAAAGCCGCCGATTCCGTATGGTCCGGGCAGAGATGAGACGGGCATGAGGACGCCGCTTGCACGCTCCATGAATGCGCTCACCAACCTTCTTGTTGTGGGGTCGGCCTGCCGATGGGTGTGCAGTCCGCCTCCGATGTTCTGATTCGATACGCCTATTGTAAAACATGTTGTTTAAACATGTACAGGCAAGATAAAAAAGTTGGTCGATTTTCGGCGAATGGTTACATGCCATGAAAAAGCCCCGACCTCACAACGTGAGATCGGGGCAAGAGCGGTATGTAGGTTTTTGCTACTCGGCGTCGGCGAAGCCGTTGGGGTTGTGGCTCTGCCAGTTCCAGCTATCGCGGCACATGTCCGCGATGTCGTACTGGGCCTTCCAGCCCATCATGCGCTCGGCCTTGGAGGCATCGCACCAGTTGGCGGCGATATCGCCGGCACGGCGCTCACGAATCACGTAGGGCAGCTCCTTGCCGCACGCCTTGGAGAAGGCGGCGACGACCTCGAGCACCGAAGTACCGGTACCGGTGCCCAGGTTAAAGATCTCGACGCCGGTCTTGCCGTTCATCCAATTAAGGGCGGCAACGTGACCAGAGGCCAGATCGCACACGTGGATGTAGTCGCGCACGCCGGTGCCGTCGGGGGTGGGGTAGTCGTTGCCAAAGACCTGAACGGCCTCGAGCTTGCCCACGGCGACCTGGGCGACATAGGGAACCAGGTTGTTGGGGATGCCCTTGGGGTCCTCGCCGATCAGGCCCGACGGATGAGCGCCGATGGGGTTGAAGTAACGGAGCAGCACGACGTCCCACTCGGGGTCGGCGGTGTGGACATCCATGAGGATCTGCTCAATCATCCACTTGGTCCAACCGTAGGGGTTGGTCGCGGGCTTCTTGGGGTCTTCCTCGGTGACAGGCGGGTTGTCCGGATCGCCGTAGACGGTCGAGGAGCTCGAGAAGATGATGGACTTGCAGCCATGGTTGCGCATGACGTCAATGAGCACCAGGGTGTTCTCGATATTGTTGTGGTAGTACTCGACGGGCTTGCTCACTGATTCGCCGACGGCCTTAAAGCCGGCGAAGTGGATGACGCGGTCGATCTGGTGGGTATCGAAGATCTTGTTCATCGCATCGCGGTCGAGCACGTTGGCCTCGTAGAAGGTGAGGTTTTTGGCAGCCTCGTCGCCCACGATGGTCTTGACGCGGTCGACGGCGACGGCGCTGGAGTTGGAGAGATCATCGACGATGACGACCTGGTAGCCACCCTCGAGCAGCTGAACGACGGTGTGCGAGCCGATAAAGCCGGCGCCACCGGTAACGAGGACGCAGGTGTCTTTGGGGTCGAGTGCTTTGGACATGTAGTCTCCTATCGAATCAGGAACACTTCTTCAGGGGAGTATAGCGCAGGCAGGGACGCCCAAATCGTGCGCTGTAGGAAAAGCAGAGGATTGTGCTAACGTACTCATCAGAAGAGCTTGCGTACGCATAACCTGATCTCTGGCATTTGCTTACGAGCCGCTGACCTTGTAGTTTCCTGCCGTTCGTGGAAATCGTTGGGACGCGCCATATGTACGCTAATATGTATGAGTTGAGCGACATATAAATAAACATGTAACGGAGTACATATGTCACCAAACAGCGATTCCATCCTTTCCCAGGAGCTCTCGCGCCGCACTGCCCTCAAGGCCCTGTTCGGCGCCGCTTCTGCGGCAGTTCTTTTTGGCCTGCCCGCTCGCGCCCATGCGGCGGAGGCTTCCAAAGAAACCACCGATAAACTGAATGCCGCCCAGGCCCAGCTCGACGAGGTTCAGGCCCAGCTCGACAGCATCGCAAATGAGTATGCGGCGCTGGCCAACAAGAACGCCCAGACCCTCAACGACATCGAGAATGTCCAAGGCAAGATTGACGACACGCAGGCCCAGATCGATGAAAAGAAGGCCGAGCTCAAGAAGAAGCGCAACGACCTTTCCGATCGCGTGGCCGCCAGCTACAAGTCCGGCGGCACGAACATCCTGTCGCTGCTGCTGGCCTCTGGCTCGTTTGAGGAACTCGTCGCCAACGCGCATTACGTTGAGAAGATCAACAAGAGCGACCGCGATGCCATCGAGGACATTCAGACCATTCAGGAAGAACTCGATGCGCAAAAGACCGAGCTTGAGTCGCAGAAAGCCGACTTAGAGAAGCTCAAGGACCAGCAGACGGCTCAGATGCAGGACATGCAGGCCAAGCAGCAGGAGGTCCAGACGGTTCTGAACGGCCTCTCTGACGATGTCAAGGAGCTCATGGCTCAGCGTGATTCCGAGATTCTCGCTGCCGCCCAGGCTGAGGAGGCCGCTAGGAAGGCTGCCGCTGCCGCGGCTGCCGCGAACAAGAACAATTCCTACTCGGGTGGTTCAAGCTCGGGTGGCGGATCGTATGCGCCCGGAACCCCGCAACAGAATGCCGGCTCGGGCAAACAGCAGGCCGTCGTCAACGCGTGCTACTCCACGCCTTCGCCGGGTCAGAACTGGTGCGCGGCGTGGGTTACCAATGTCTTCCGTAACGCCGGCGTTGGCTACTTTGGCGGCAATGCGTGCGACATGTTTAACGCATGGTGCTATAGCTCCGACCGCTCGGCGCTGCAGGTGGGCATGATTGTTGCCGATTCCTCGCACAGCGGCACGGGTGCTCCGGGCCTCATCTACGGTCATGTGGGTATCTACGTTGGCGGCGGCATCGTTATGAGCAACGAGGGTGCCATTACGTCTAAGTCGCTTGATTCGTTTATTAGCTTCTATGGCACTGGCTCTGGCGTGCGTTGGGGCTGGCTTGGCGGTATTGCGCTGTCGTAACTGCGGCTTGGTCCGGGACAGCCCGAGAGGCATAAGGTTGCCTGCTCGGGCAGTCCTGCTCGCACGGAGAGCACATTAAGTGCTCTCCGGCTCGTGCGGAACTCGCGATCAACCTTATGCCTCTCGGACTGTCCCGGACCTCTCGGGTCCTGAGCGCGACACACCGGACTGGGTTATCTGAATAAATATGGTGAAGGCCCCTTTCGGGGCCTTCTTTTTTAGAGGAATTCGCCTACTCGGTGGACTTCGGGTTCTAGGTCTACGTTGAATTGGTCTTTGACGGTTGCCTGGATGTGGCGGATGAGTTCGTCGACGTCGGCGGCGGTGGCGTGGTCGGCGTTGACGATGAAGCCGCAGTGCTTTTCGCTTACCTGCGCGCCGCCAACGGCGTGTCCTCGCAGGCCGGCATCCATGATGAGCTTGCCGGCAAAGTAGCCCTCGGGGCGCTTGAAGGTGGAGCCGGCACTCGGCATGTCGAGCGGCTGCTTGTCCTCGCGACGCTGGCGGTAGTCGTCCATGTCGGCCTTGATCATCGCGGCGTTGCCCGGGGCGAGATTGAAAGTGGCCGAAAGCACGATGAAACCGTCGTCGGCAATGCGGCTCTTGCGATAGCCCAGGTTGAGCTCGTCGACATCGAACTCGATGATATTGCCGCTGCCGCGGGTGCCGTCGTCGAGCTGGCGAGCGGGTTTGTAGACGCGCACGGACTCCAGCACATCGGCCATGCAGGCACCGTAGGCACCGGCGTTCATGTAGCAGGCGCCGCCGACCGATCCGGGGATGCCCGAGATGGGCTCCATGCCGGTGAGACCGGCCTCGGCTGCCGCCGCGGCGACATCGGAAAGCAAGGCGCCGGCTGCCGCCGTGACGTGCGTGCCGTCGATCGTAATGTCGGAGAGGCCTTCGCCCAGCGCCACGACGACGCCGCGGATGCCCTTGTCGCCGACGAGTAGGTCGGAGCCGTTGCCCACGATGGTGAGGGGCAGATCGCAGCGATAGCAGGTATCGAGCGTGGCGACGAGGCCCTGCTCGGTATCGGGCGTGACAAAGACGTCGGCCGGGCCGCCGATCTTAAACGTGGTGTGCTCGCGCATGGGCTCGCTCATCAGCACGTTGTCCTCGCCGGCAACGCCAGCAAGCGCGCACAGCAGGTCCTCGTTAAAAAAGTCGTTCTCGTGCATACGAATATCCGCCTTTTGGTGGTCGTTGTCATCAATCGATTGCAATATACCCCACCCGGACGGATTTGGTGCGCTGGCGGCGATAAAACAGCCGTCTACCGGATTGGTAAAGTGTTTATCACCGAGGTAGATGGGTAGTCGCTATACTTTCAAGAGATTGCGCGTAAACCCGGAAGGAGCGAGATGGCCAACAAAGTCACCCTCAAGCAGATCGCCCAGGAGGTGGGGCTTTCCCCCTCGTCGGTCTCGCTTGTGCTCAATAATCGGCCCTGTCGCATCTCGGAAGAAAACCGCAAACTCATCAAGGAGGTCGCGGCGCGCAACCACTATGTTCCTAACCAGATTGCGCGTAGTTTGGTCATGCGCGAGTCGCGCACGCTGGGCCTTATCGTCCCTAACATCGAGAGCCGCTTTTTTGCCTCGCTCGCCGGTAGCCTGGAAAAGCGCTGCCGCGAGGACGGCTATGCGCTCTTCATTACCAGCTCGGGCGGAAGCGCCGATGACGATCTGGAGCTGCTGCGCCAGCTGGTGACGCGCGGCGTCGATGGCGTCTTCCTGGTCGTGGGCGACGAGTTCTCCGACGACCGCGCCCTGCGCGAAGAAGTCAGCCACCTGCCCATCCCGGCCGTAATGGTCGACCGTGCCATTGAGGGACTCGAGTGCGACAAGGTGATGTTCGACCACGAGATGGGCGGCTACATGGCCACCCGCTATCTGATCGAGCAAGGCCACCGTCGCATCGCCTGTCTGGTTAACGCGCGTCGCTCCAATACGGGTCGCAAACGACTCGCCGGTTACGAACGCGCGCTGCGCGAGGTGGGGCTGCCCATCGACGCGCGCCTGGAGTTTGAGAGCGAATATTACATCCCGAGTGCCTATGAGGCCTCGGAGGCTGTGCTTGCAACCGATGCCACCGCCGTGTTCGCAAGCTCGGACAACATTGCCCTCGGTTTGCTCAAGCGCTTGCACGAGATGGGGAAGAGCATCCCGGGCGATATCTCGGTCGTAAGCTATGACAACTCGGCGGCCGACGTTCTCTTTGAGCCGGCACTGACCGCGATTGAGCAGGATCCTGGTGTCCTCGCGGAGCATGCTTTTGGCTGCATGTCCAAGCGTCTTGCCGGTAGGGGCGGTAGACGTGCCGAAGAGGTCGTTCTGGAGCCGGCGCTTATCGTGAAGGGCAGCGTGCTTAACCTTACCGAATATAGCTAAGCGCACTTGTTTGTTTGCATAGATTGCATGCGGAGTGTCCGCTATTTGCCGGCAGGCACCCCGGCCCTCGTCCGTGAACTTTTCCGCTGAGCGAGCCATAGACGCCGCGCACCGATGCGGTAAAGAGGCGGCTTGAAATTGGAGCTATATTCAGCTTGAGTTGTTTAATGCTAGTACGGGAGGCTGATATGGGGCTGTTCAAGAAGAAAAACCCGCAGGATGCCTTTGATCCCGATGTGTTTACCATCACGGATACGATTTTGGACCCACCGCGGTTTACGTTTTTGCCGGCTATCTACCAGGATGCCACGCGCCGCAAGTGGGCCGTGCATCAGCGCGGCGGCGAGCCGAAGATTTTTGACTATGCGGACGTGTTGCAGTGCGAAGTGGCCGAGGCGGGCGATCCGGAGGCCGAGGAAGTGGTCTCAAAACAGGAATTTGCCCAGCGTATCCTGGCAAATCCTGCCAAGGCGGCGAAAATAAACGCTGCCAAGCGTAATATGTGTCTTGGTATGGGCGTTGTTGTGGCGGTTCAGACGGGAAAAGACGAGGTTTCCAAATTAGAGATTCCCGTTATGACCGACGAAGTCAAACGCGATTCAAGTCTATATAAGTCGTATCGGAATGTTGCCGAGAAGATCAAGGCCGAATTTGATGCCATGGGAGGGCTGGTCTAATTTTGGCGGCATACGTTTCTGAATGAGGAGTCTGTGCAATGGCAGGCGAATCTTATGCAATTCCCCCCAAAGATCGTGCTGTTGAGGGAATTCTTTGGTATATCCAGCACCATCAGCTTGCCGGCGGCGATCGCCTGCCGGCCGAGCGCGTGCTGTGCGAAGAGATTGGCGTTTCGCGTACGGCGTTGCGTGCCGGTATCACGCGGCTTATCTCGTGTGGAACGCTCGAGAGCCGTCGCGGATCGGGCACGTATGTGTGTCCTCCTAAGCCGTTGAACATCTTCCAGGAAACGTATAACTTTTCCGATGCTGTGCGGACTGCCGGCCTGCACCCCTCTTCTCGTCTGGTTTCCACCGGGACCATCGAGGCGGATGAGGCACTTGCCGACAAGCTTGGGGTGTCTGTAGGCGCTCCTTTGCTTCGCATGCAGCGCGTTCGACTTATTGAGGGCGAGCCGGCGTCAATCGAGACGGCTCACGTTAACCTGTCCCTGTGCCCATCGCTTCCCGAGCACGATTTTGAGTGTGAGAGCCTTTACGATGTCTTGCTCAAAGAAGGTGGCGTGCGCGTTGAGCATGGACGTGAGCATATCTCCATCTCGCGTTTGAACGTCGAAGAGGCCGAGCTGCTCCAGCAAGAAGAGGGAACGCCGGTGTTCTATGAGAGCACGATCGAATTGGATAAGGACATGCGTTTTGTGGAGCATTGCAAATCGGTGATTTTGCCCACAAAGTTCCGCTTTGCCGATAACGGCGAAGAGAACGGCATGAGGAGCGTGGCAGGTGAACAATGGCTGAAACAGTAGATGCCACCCCGGTTTATATGCGCATTCGACGCCGCATCGAGGAGCGTATCGAGCGCGGAATATATCCCACGGGTTCCATGATTCCGTCCGAAAAAGACCTCGCCGAGGAATTTGGTACGACACGCTTGACCATCCGAAGTGCTGTCGATGAGTTGGTTCGGCGTGGGCAGATTCGACGCGTCCGCGGAAAGGGCGCGTTTGTGGCACAGAAAGTGCCCGTTGCGTACGAGCGAACAGGAGGCTTTCGCGAATCGGTTCGTGCTTCGGGTGGCGAGCCGTCCGTCCGCATCCTCGCGCGTTCCAAGCGTTATGCGGGCCCATATTATGCCAACCTGTTTGGTATTGCCGAGGACGATTTGCTGTATTCGATTCGGCGTTTGAACTGCGTCAACGGCGACCCCGTATCGATTGAGACGGCGTTCATCCCGTGCCTGCTGTTTCCCACAATCGAAGATATTGACGTGTCGGTCTTCAGTTTGTACGAGACCTATGAGATGTTGGGCCGAAAGCCGGTCATGGCACAGGAAAAGCTCGATATCGAAGCGCTGGGCGCACGAGATGCCGGCCTGCTTGGACTGGAGCAGGGCGATTTTGCCTTGACGCTTGAGTGCGTAAGCTTCGATGCGGGCGGCCAGGCGATCGAGTACGTCAAGTCGTTTAACCGCGGTGATGCGGGTGGATATACCTATACGTACTAGCTGGTTTTTTTGCATAACGGGCTGAAAAGCTGACGGAATTTTGATTCGTTGGGTCAGCTGTATATACAACCTTACATGGCTCAAAATCGACCGTTCGCCGAAAGGAATAAATTAATCGACAAAGAGGTATCAAAAAGCCGTAACCTGTAATCGTGATTGGTATCAAATACTAATGATTTGTTACGAGGTGAGACGATGAAGATGCTCGATTACGTTCAGCTTGCCCATGTGCGTATGGGAGAGAACCTCGAGCGTTCGTCTGAGCTGGTAGCGCAGCTCGTTGATATTTTCCAGTCCGGTTCTTTTGACGCGCTGCGCATCGTTGCTTCGGGTTCGTCGCGCCATGCTGCGGATTGCGCCCGCGATTACCTGCAAGATGCGCTGCAGATGCAGGTGTCCGTTGTGACGCCCGAGGCCTTCGCCGATTTTGAACACACCTATCCACAGCATGCGCTTAACATTGCCGTCTCGCAGAGCGGCTATTCAACCAATACGATTGCGGCGCTCGATTACATGCGCGCACACGATATGGCTGCAGTTGCGCTCACGGCAAACGTCGAGGCACCCATCAAGGAACACGCTGACATCGTTCTTGACTACGGTGTGGGCGTCGAGTCGGTGGACTTTGTGACTCTGGGCGTCGAGGTTCTCGTTGAGTACCTGGTGCTCTTTGGTATTTACGGCGGTCAGGCGCGCGGAACGATTGACGCCAAGGGCGTTGCTCAGCGTCTTGATGACCTGCGCGAGGCTATCCAGGCTAATGCCGTGATGTGCAAGACCGCCGAGGCATATGTCCAAGATCACATGCTCGAGCTTTCTGAGCACATGCCCGCCATGGTCGTCGGCAACGGCCCCAACTATGGTGTTGCCGAGGAGGCAGCGCTCAAGCTGAGCGAGACCATCAAGATTCCTGCCATGCATCACGAAGGCGAGGAGTTCGTCCACGGTCCCGAGATGCAGATCGTTCCGGGCTATCTGGTGTTTATCGTCGACGATCCGCAGGGGTCGGAACGTCTTGCGAATATCGCCGATGCGCTATCGAACGTTACGGCAAAAACGGTGCTGCTCACGGCCCATCCCAAGGGTAGGGCTCACGAGGTTGCGGTGCCTCAGGTGGCTCCGCTGCTCAGCGCAATTCCCAATCTTGTGTTCTTCCAGACGATTGCGGCCATAATCGCCGAGCGTCAGAAGTCATGGGACGTGCACCCGTATCTCGATGCCGTCTCAAAGCAAATGGAGGTCAAGGCAGAGGGCTACGAAGAGTCAGTCAATGCGCTTAAGGCCAAAGCGGCTGAGTGTTACGGAATGTAAGCGGGTTTTGATGCCCGTTGGCATGGGGGATGTGGAAACAACCCCAGAAAGGAGAGACAAATGAAGGAAACCGAGAAGATCGAGATCATGCATTTCGACCAGGAGGGCTATCTCGAGGACGGCAAGGCGCTCTACGAGACCGGCAAGAAGATGACCGCGCTCGCCGACAAGGTCGCCGACGAGGGCTACGACGCCGTGTTCCTGATGGGCGTCGGCGGCACCTGGGACGAGCTCATGCAGCTCGAGTACCTCATGAACAAGTTCGGCGACCGCGACCTCGAGGTCTACCTGATCCACGCCGCCGAGTGG
>UQAU01000031.1 GCA_900539035.1 uncultured Collinsella sp.
TGATTTGTTCAATAGCTCGTTTGACGGTGATTTTGGAAACGCTATAGAGCTCGCAGAACTCAACGACGGTGGGAAGCTTGTCGCCCGGTTTAAGAGTGCCATCCTCGATGCTTCGACGAATATCTGCAGCTATCGCCTCGTATTTGGGAATCATTGAACCTCCTTTCCGACATATATCAATACGCAAGTAAGTATAACCCTTAACAAGGCACCCATATAACCTTTATCTAAGAAGCTCGAGAAAGAAAAAAGAAAAAGACGCTTTACTTTTAGAATTAGAACGCTATAGTTTAAGCAACGAACGGAATCTTTCCGCAGAACAGGATCGACCGTTTGGGGACGGTTTTGTTTTGGCGGGTTGGATATCGGTATGACCGGTGCGCGCCCGCGCCGGATAACCTGCCAAAGCAAACCCGTCTCCAACCGGAAGCTCTAGAACACGAAAGCGAGGACTTTGATGGCACAGTATCAGCTGCCCAACGACTTCTTCTTTGGCGCTGCTATGTCCGGCCCGCAGACTGAGGGTCAGTGGAACCAGGGCGGCAAGCTCGAGAACCTGTGGGACACCTGGTCCATCCAGGATCTGGGCTCGTTCTACAACTGCGTTGGCTCTTACGCCGGCAATGACTTTATGGCCAAGTACCAGGAAGACCTTCGCATTTTGAAGGACTTGGGCCTGGATACCTATCGCACTTCCATCCAGTGGAGCCGTCTGCTCGATGCCGACGGCAACCTCAACGAGGAAGGCGCCGCGTGGTATCACGAGTTGTTCCGCGCCTCTCGCGAAGCCGGCCTGGAGCCGTTTGTCAACTTGTACCACTTTGACATGCCCACCTACCTTTTTAACCGTGGCGGCTGGGAGAGCCGTGAGGTTGTCGAGGCTTACGCACATTACGCCGACGTCGCCTTCCACGAGTTTGGCCAGGAGATCAAGTACTGGTTCACCTTTAACGAGCCCATCGTCGAGCCCGAGCAGCGCTATCAGGAGGGCGTGTGGTTCCCGCAGCTCCACGACTTTAGCCGCGCTCGCACCGTGCAGTATCACATCTCGCTGGCACATGCGCTGGCCGTGGCCAACTACCGTCGCGCCTATGACGAGGGCGCCGTTCGCAGCGATGCCAAGATCGGCATGATCAACTGCTTTACCCCGGTCTACACCAAGGAGAACCCCAGCGAGGCGGACCTCGAGGCCGTGCGTATGACCAGCGGCATCAACAACCGCTGGTGGCTCGACCTCATTACCAAGGGCGAGCTTCCCGCCGACGTGCTCGACAGCCTGGCCGAGGGCGGCGTTAAGCTTCCGTTCCGTGCCGGCGACCAAGAGATTCTTAAGCAGGGTGTTGTCGACTGGCTCGGTTGCAACTACTACCACCCCACGCGCGTTCAGGCGCCGGCGAGCAAGATCGACCAGTACGGTCTGCCGCACTTTGCCGACGAGTACGTGTGGCCCGACGCCGTTATGAACGAGAGCCGCGGCTGGGAGATCTACCCGCAGGGCCTCTACGACTTTGGCATGGACTGCGCTAAGAACTACCCCGATCTTGAGTGGTTCGTTTCCGAGAACGGCATCGGCATCATGGACGAATACAAGAACCGAGACGCCGAAGGAACCATCCAGGATGACTACCGCGTCGACTTTGTACGCCAGCACCTGGAGTGGGTTGCCAAGGCAATTGCCGAGGGCGCCAAGTGCCGTGGATACCATTATTGGGCCGTCATCGATAACTGGTCTTGGGCGAATGCCTTTAAGAACCGTTACGGTTTTGTCGAGGTCGACCTTATGGACGGCTACAAGCGCCGCCTTAAGAAGTCGGCAGCTTGGCTCAAGCAGGTCGCCACGACTCACGTGGTTGATTAGCGAACGGGCGAACGCCCAGACCGCGCGCCGCTGCGCGCAACACATGGCACATCTGGTGGCAGAGGGCGACAGACCACCGTGCGCATAGGAAAAGGCCGGATTTGAAAGTTAGGAGCAATCATGGCCAGTGACAACGGAAAGAGCTTCCTCGACAAGTTTGCCGAGGTCTCTGCGAAGGTGGGAAACCAGGTTCACCTGCGTTCCCTGCGTGACGCCTTCGCGACCATCACGCCGCTCTATATCCTTGCGGGTATCGCGGTTCTTATTAACAACGTCGTGTTCCCTCTGTTCCCGCTCGATGCGGCGGGCCTTGCCAACCTTCAGACGTGGGGTTCGGCAATTACGCTGGGCACCCTCAACGTCTCTGCCATTATCTTGGCCGGATTGATTGGCTACAGCCTCGCTAAGAACAAGCGTTTCGATAACCCGCTCGCTTGCGTGGTCGTCGCTATCTCTGCTTTCGTCATCATGATGCCGCAGCAGATCACCGCCTCGCTTGCCGCCACGAGCCCGCTGCTCACCGACAAGATCACCTCCGCCGAGGTCACGGGCGCCCTTTCGACTGCCAACACCGGCACCAACGGTCTGTTCTCGGCTATTATCATCGCCCTGCTTTCCGTCTCGCTCTTCATCAAGATTTCTGGCGTCGAGAAGCTCAAGGTTAAGCTGGGCGAGGGCGTGCCTCCCGCGGTCTCCAACTCCTTCAACGTCATGATCCCGATGCTGCTCAACCTCGCGATCTTCGCTCTTGCCGCAGCCCTGCTCGCCGTGTGCGCCGGCACCGATCTGTGCACCATCATCTCCACGTGCATCTCCAACCCGCTCAAGAGCATCATGAACGCCGGTCCGTGGGCTGTTATCCTCATCTACACCCTTGCTAACCTGCTGTTCTGCGTCGGTATTCACCAGTCCACCATCTCTGGCGCTACCGTCGAGCCGATCCTGACCATGCTCATCGTCGACAACATGGCTACCTTTGCCGCCGGTGGCACCATCCAGCCCGATCACTACATGAACATGCAGATCGTTAACAGCTTCGCCCTCATCGGCGGCTCGGGCTGCACCCTCATGCTTCTGCTCGACACGCTCCTGTTCTCCAAGAACAAGGCTTCCGAGACCGTTTCCAAGATGGCTATCCTGCCTGGTCTGTTCAACATCAACGAGCCGGTTATCTACGGTTACCCCATCGTGTACAACCTGCCGCTCATGATCCCGTTCGTCCTTCTTCCCGATCTGTTCATCGGCATCACCTATGGCCTTACCTGCGCAGGCATCATCAGCCCCTGCATCGCCCAGGTGCCCTGGACCATGCCTCCCGTCATCAATGCCCTGCTCGCTACGGGCTTTGACTGGCGCGCCGGCGTGTGGCAGGCTCTCGAGATTGTCATTGGCATGGCCGTCTACCTGCCCTTTTTTCTGTTTGCCGCCCCCGCACCCCCCACGCGGGGGGCGCGCGCCGTGTACCCCCCCTCGGGGGCGCCATTTTCCCGTTGGGGGGGGCGGGGCGGGGGGGCCGGCCCCCGCGGCTCTCTCCCTTGCGTAAAGATATAGGGGAGCGGGCACAATAGCCGCAAGGAATACAACCAGTTGTCGTCTGCGCGCCGCGCAGTTATAAGGAGGAAACCATGAAGAAGATCATGCTCTGCTGCAATGCCGGCATGTCCACGAGCCTGCTGGTCCAGAAGATGCAGGCCGAGGTTGCAAACCGTGGTCTGGATATTGAGGTCGAGGCTCGTCCCATGAACGAGGCCCACGATCACCTGGACGAGTGCGACATGTTGCTGCTTGGTCCGCAGATCGGCTACACCAAGGGCGATTTTGAGAAGGAGGCCGCCGGTCGTTTTCCGGTCGAGGTCATCAACATGGTCGACTACGGCCGCATGAACGCTGCCGGCATCATCGACCACTGCGTCAGCGTGATGGGCTAGGTGCTCCGCATGGAGGATATGAACGAACTGCAGATGACCTGCTTCGAGATCATCAGCTACGTCGGTACCGCCAAGAGCATGTACATCAATGCCGTGCAAAAGGCCAAGGAGGGCGATTTTGACGCCGCCGAGGAGCTTATCAAGCAGGGCGACGAGGCCTATAACGGTGGCCACGATGTTCACATGGGGCTTCTGAAGAAGGAGGCCAACGGCGAGCGTAACGGCGAGGCCCCGTTGATTCTGCTGCATGCCGAGGACCAGATGGCCGGTACCGAGACCATGCGCGTCATGGCGACGGAGCTCATCGAGATTCACAAGCAGCTGCAGGTACTTCAGGCCTAGTCGGCGTTATCGCCGCGATGGGCCGTGCGGTCCAACAGACAACACAGTCCCTTTGACGGGCGCCGGGAGTCTCCGCCTCCCGGCGCCTTTATATTTGGGGAAGGTCTTGCGCGACCTATTAAGCGACCATTCGCGTTTCCCCAGATAAAGCCTGCCAAAACAAACCTGTCCCTTTTTGGTAGGTTTTTGCCTTGGGAGCGGTACCATACAGGCAATGTTTAAACGAGAAAGGTGGGCTCCCATGGAACCTAAGCAGTATTACATCGGCATCGACGTCGGCGGCACCTCGGTTAAGGAGGGCCTGTTCGACGAGGACGGCAACCTGCTTGCCAAGGCCAGCGTGCCCACGCCTCCCATCGTTGACGCTGCGGGCTTTGCCGCGGTGACCGAGGCTATCGACCAGGTGGTCGCCAAGGCGCAGATTCCGCGCGCCTTTGTGTCGGGCATTGGCCTGGCCGTTCCGTGCCCCATTCCGGCGTCGGGCGATGCCAAGGTCAAGGCCAACATTGCCATTAACCTGCCCGAGCTGAGGGTCGCCATTCAGAAGCACTGCCCCGATGCGGTCGTTAAGTACGAGAACGATGCCAACGCCGCTGCCATGGGCGAGGCCTGGCTCGGCTCTGCCAAGGGCGTACAGAACGTGGTGATGGTCACCATTGGCACCGGCGTGGGCGGCGGCGTTATCGTTAACGGCGACGTGGTATCGGGCGTTGTGGGCGCCGGCGGCGAGATTGGCCACATGTGCCTGAACCCGGCCGAGGAGCGCACCTGCGGCTGCGGCGGCCATGGCCACCTGGAGCAGTATTCCAGCGCCACCGGCGTGGTGAGCAACTACCTTGCCGAGTGCAAGAAGGCGGGCGTCGAGCCCATCGAGCTCACCGGCCCCTCCGATTCCAAGGACGTGTTCCAGGCCTGCCGCGAGGGTGACAAGCTCGCGCTTGCCGCGGCCGATACCATGGCCGACTACCTCGGCCGCGCCCTGGCGCTTATCGCCAACGTGGTCGACCCCGAGATGTTCCTGATCGGTGGCGGCGCGTCTGCTTCGGCCGATGTCTACCTCGACAAGGTCCGCGAGCACTTCCAGCACTATGCGCTTTCCGCCTCGCGCGAGACGCCCATTAAGGTCGCTTCGCTCGGCAACGACGCCGGCATCATCGGTGCTGCCTACGTAGCCCTGCGCGCCGCCGGCAAATAGCTGGTGCAAAGGGGGCAGGTTACTTTGCCCCAATATGGCGCAAAAGGGACAACCTTGGCCCCGTGCCTGCCCCAAAATATGCCGTAGCCCTTCCGTCTGCGAAGGCTCGGCATCGGCGTGCTACCATAGCTACGTCCAAGTACACATATCAAGTGGAGGATATCCATGGCAAACGTTCTTGTCTTTGGTCACCAGAACCCCGATAACGACGCCATCATGAGCGCCGTCGTCCTGTCCCAGCTGCTCAACCAGGTTGAGTATGCCGGCAACACCTACGAGGCCTGCGCCCTTGGTCAGCTTCCGGCAGAGTCCGCCAAGCTGCTCGCCGACGCCGGCATTGCCGAGCCCCGCGTGATCGAGTCCGTCGAAGCCGGTCAGCTTGTCGTCCTCACCGACCACAACGAGTCCGCCCAGTCCGTCGCCGGCCTTAAGGACGCCACGGTCTTTGGCGTCGTCGATCATCACCGCATCGGCGACTTCGAGACCGCCGGCCCGCTGCACTACATCTGCCTGCCTTGGGGCTCCAGCTGCACCATCGTCACCAAGCTCGCCGGCGTGCTCGGCGTTGAGCTTTCCGACGTCCAGGCCAAGCTGCTGCTCTCGGCCATGATGACCGATACGCTCATGCTCAAGAGCCCCACCACCACCGATGTCGACCGCGCCGTCGCCGCCAAGCTCGGTGAGCAGGTGGACGTCGACCCGGTCAAGTTTGGCATGGAGGTCTTCCTTACCCGCCCGTCCGGCTCCTTCACCGCTGCCGAGATGGTCGGCAACGACATCAAGATGTTCGAGCCCGCCGGCAAGAAGCTGCTCATCGGCCAGTACGAGACCGTCGACAAGACCCGCGCACTCGGCATGATCGACGAGATTCGCGAGGCCATGCGCGCCTACGCCGCCGAGAAGGGTGCTGACGGCATTGTCCTGTGCATCACCGACATCATGGAGGAGGGCTCGCAGGTTCTGCTCGAGGGCGAGACCGAGGCTGCTCAGAAGGGCTTGGGCATTGCCGACGAGCACGACGGCGTTTGGATGCCGGGCGTCCTCTCCCGTAAGAAGCAGGTCGCTGCCCCCATCATGGCCGCCTGCTAGGTTTAGTTGACCAAACGCCACGACCGGATCGCGGACGCCCCACGCTCCGGTCGTTTTTTGTGCACGGCGCCGCGTCGTCTCTTGGACAGGCGTGCCCGTGCCGTTGAGCAAATAATGTTCAACCTGTGGTTCCGCTTTTCGGCCACGCCTGCGTGCTTGTCGTGCAGGGTAGGCTAGATGCAAGCGTAATACGTTAGAGCGCGGCGCCGCCACTTGGGCGGGCCGTGCTTTTTTAAGACCGGAGCTTTCCCGTGAAAGGAGCCGCCCATGGCAGCAACTGAGCAGCTGTTCAACGTTCGTGAGCGCAAGCGTTTTGAGCGCCACGACATCTGGGAGCGCATCGCCGAGAACGGCACGATTTCCGCCGCCGTCATGGTCCTCGCCGCCATCGCCGCCGTCATTTGCGCCAATACCGATGCCTACGAGGCCATCCATCACTTTTTGGAGACCCCGCTGTATGTGGGTCTGGGCAACCTTACGGCCGGTCTCACCGTTGAGCTTTTCGTCAACGACTTCCTCATGGCGATTTTCTTTTTGCTGGTGGGCATTGAGCTTAAGTACGAGATGACGGTCGGCGAGCTCAAAAACCCGCGTCAGGCTATGCTTCCCATGCTGGCGGCCGTGGGCGGCGTCGTCGTTCCCGCCTGCATCTACCTGATCTTTAACCATGCCGGCGCGCACAACGGCTGGGCCATTCCCATGGCAACCGATATTGCCTTTGCGCTGGGCGTGCTGTCGCTTTTGGGTAATCGCGTGCCCAACGGCGTGCGCGTGTTCTTCTCGACGCTCGCCATCGCCGACGACCTCATTTCCATCGCCGCCATCGCCATCTTCTACGGTCAGAGCCCCAATCCGTTTTGGTTGGGCGCCGCCGCGCTTGTGACCTGCGCGCTCGTGTGGCTCAACAAGACGCAGCATTACCGCCTTGCCCCGTACTCGGTGCTGGGCCTGCTGCTGTGGTTCTGCATGTTCAAGAGCGGCGTGCATGCTACGCTCGCCGGTGTCATCTTGGCCTTTACCATCCCGGCCAAGTGCGGCGTCAAGCTCGATAGCCTCACCGATTGGTTGGGCGAGTGCCTGCCGCTGCTCGATGACCGCTACGATGACGAGGCACACATCCTGGGCCAGCATGACTTTACCGTCTCGACTACCAAGGTCGAGCGCGTCATGCACCGCGTGACCCCGCCGCTCATTCGTATGGAGCGTCTGATCTCCACGCCGGTCAACTTTGTGATTCTGCCGATCTTTGCGTTCGTGAACGCACAGGTTCGCCTAGTGGGCGTGGACATGAGCACGCTGCTCACCGACCCGGTGACGCTCGGCGTGTACTTTGGCATGCTGCTGGGCAAGCCGATCGGAATCTTTGGCATGACGTTTGCCCTGGTTAAGCTCAAGATTTCCGAGCTGCCGCATAACGTTAACTGGCACATGATTGCCGGCGTGGGCATTCTGGGCGGTATCGGTTTCACCATGTCGATTCTCATCAGCGGCCTTGCCTTCCCGACGGCCCAGTTTGAGGTTCTGGCTGCCAAGGCCGCTATTCTCGCCGGCTCTGTCACCGCGGCCGTGCTCGGCATGATCTACATGAGTGTGATCTGCAAGCACCCCGCGCCCAAGGACGAGTAAGAGCACATACAAGTTTGAAAACGCCGCCTGTGAACACCATCACAGGCGGCGTTTTAGTCATTCGGGACGTTCTTAAATGACTAGGTTTATTCCACGGTGCCGTAGACGGCGCCCCAGCCGTGGGCGGCCAAGGCGGAGTTGAGCTGGTCGCAAAGTGACTGGCGGTCGTAATAGCCGGGCGGCAAAAGGTTTACGATTTCCATGAGATCGGGTGCCAGGTCCAAGATTTCGGCCTGTACGATCAGATCCAGGCGGTCGATGGCGTGACGGTCGTAAAACAGTCCGTCGACCAGGCGCTGCAGGTCGCCGAATTCCTCGGCCTGGAACGATCCGTACTCCATAGTGCCTCCTTGGGCGCTCCACGCCGGCATGCGCGGCGATTCGTAATTCATTGCGATGGACTTAATCTATCACGGCTTCATAACGTTGCGACGGTGGCGGTCTATACTTAGAAGAATTGCAACGTACCGCTTCGTGAAAGGTCGCACCCATGCAGACGATCTACCAGAAGATGGAAACCACCGAACTCGATGCCGCCATCGAGGCGCTCAAAGCCGAGGTCGCCGAGGTCAAGGCCAAGGGCTTGGCGCTCGACATGGCCCGCGGCAAGCCGTCGCCCTCCCAGGTGGACATCTCTCGACCCATGCTCGATGTCCTCAATGCCGATGCCGATCTGCACGACGGCAACGTCGACTGCTCTAACTACGGCTGCTTTGAGGGCATTCCCTCGGCACGCAAGCTGGCGGGGGAGTTCCTGGGTTGCCCCGTCGAGCAGACGCTCGTACTGGGTTCGTCGAGCCTGCTGATCGAGCACGATATCGCCGGCATGTTCTGGCGCTGCGGCTCGTGCGGCAGCGAGCCTTGGGAGACTTACGAGGCCGCGCATGACGGCAAGAAGGTCAAGTTCCTGTGCCCGGTTCCCGGCTACGATCGCCACTTTGGCATCACCGCCGACTTGGGCATCGAGAACGTTCCCGTCGCGATGACCGACAACGGCCCCGATATGGACGAGGTCGAGCGCCTCGTCGCCGCCGACGATTCCATCAAGGGCATCTGGTGCGTGCCCAAGTATTCCAACCCCACGGGCATCACCTTTAGCGAGGACACCGTGCGCCGCCTGGTCGAGATGCCCACGGCCGCGCCCGATTTCCGCATCTTCTGGGACAACGCCTACTGCGTGCACGACCTGTACGACGAGACCGACGAGCTCGCCAACATCTTCGATCTTGCCCGCGCGGCGGGCACCGAGGACCGCGTGGTGGCCTTTGCCTCGACGTCCAAGATCACCTTCCCGGGCGCCGGTATCGGCTTTATCGGTGCGAGCCCCGCGGTCATCGCCGAGTTCTCCAAGCGCCTGAAGGCCGGCCTCATCAGCGCCGACAAGCTCAACCAGCTGCGTCACGTGCGCTTCCTTCCCACCATCGAGGCGGTCAAGGAGCACATGAAAAAGCATGCCGAGTTCTTGCGCCCGCGCTTTGAGGCCGTTGAGCGCAAGCTCACCGAGGGCCTGGGCGATACGGGTTGCGCTACTTGGACACATCCCCGCGGCGGCTACTTTGTGAGCTTCGATGGTCCCGAGGGCTCGGCCCAAAAGGTCGCCGCGCTTTGTGCCGACCTGGGCGTCAAGCTCACGCCGGCTGGTGCCACCTGGCCCTATGGCAAGGATCCGCGCGATACCAACATCCGCATCGCGCCGAGCTATCCCACGGTCGAGGACCTGGAGGCCGCGCTCGATGTGCTGGTGCTGGCCGTCAAGCTTGTCGCTGCCGAGCTTGCGCGTGCCGAGCGCGCCTAACGCGCGGCTTCCCGTACTATCCGCACTTTCGATACGTAAAGGAGCGTATACATGGATTTGGGTATTTCCACCAACCCCACGCCAGAGCTCTACACCATTAAGGTAACCGGCGAGATCGATATCTCTAACGCCGATAGCCTGCGTAATGCCATCGACCTGGCGCTCGAGCAGCCCACTGAGGCCGTTGAGCTCGATTTTGCCCAGGTGAGCTACATCGATTCGACGGGCATTGGCGTGCTCGTGGGCGCCGCGCACCACGCGGTCGACCACGGCAAGCGCTTTAGCTGCACCAATGTGCAGCCCCCGGTGATGCGCGTGGTTCAGCTGCTGGGTGTCGACCAGGAGATTTCGATCACCGCTGCATAATCTTTGCCCCCAAAAGGGCATGCCGTTTGGCATATGTTTGTGATGCGCTCGGACGTTTTTGGCGTCCGGGCGCTATACTTGACCGAATGAATAGACGAGTTCCGGCCGAATGGCGCGGTGCGGGCTCGACTCACATCGAGCCTTGGAGGTATGTGTGTTTGGTATTGGAGAGGGTGAGCTCGCAATCATCGTGGTCTTCGGCTTTTTGCTGTTTGGCCCGGATAAGCTCCCACAGATGGGCCGCACAATCGGCCGTGCCATCCGTCAGTTCCGCGAGACGCAGGAAAAGATGACGGCCGTTGTTCAGTCCGAGATTATCGATCCGGTGAGCGAGGCCGCTTCGGCACCGGTCAAGCCCAAGAAGACTGCCGTCGATGACGATTCCGATGCGGACGAGGATGCCGCCGAGACGGCAGCGCCCGCCAAGAAGGAGACCTTTGCCGAGCGCCGTGCCCGCCTTGCTGCCGAGAAGGCTGCGAGCGAGGGTGCCGCCGAGGGCGAGGGTGCTGCTGAGGAGGCCGAGGGCGCCGAGCCTGCCGCTGCCGCCGAGCCTGTCGTCGAGCCCGAGCCTGCTGCAGAGCCCGAGTCCGAGCCCGAGCCGGCAGAGCCCACGACGGCTGACCTCTACGCCCGTCGTCCCCGCAAGCGCAAGGCCGTCGTCGACCAGCTCGCTCGCGAGCTCGAGGCCGAGGACGACGCCGCTGCCGCCGATGCCCCGAAGGGAGGCGATGAGTAATGCCTATCGGACCTGCGCGTATGCCGCTCTTCGATCACCTGGGAGAGCTCCGTCGCCGCCTGACCATCGTGGTTGTGTCAGTCTTTGCCGCCGCCATCGTGCTGTATTTCGCCACGCCCGTGGTACTCGATATCCTGGAAGACCCCATCCGCTCCTTTGTGCCGGACGGTAAGTTTTACATCACCACCACGCTCGGCGGCTTTGGTCTGCGCTTTTCGCTGGCCATCAAGATGGCCGTTGTCATGTGCACGCCCATGATCATCTGGCAGATCTTGGCGTTTTTCCTGCCGGCGCTTCGCCCCAACGAGCGCAAGTGGGTCGTGCCCACGGTGCTCGCCTCGACGGTGTTGTTCTTCCTGGGCGCCATCTTCTGCTACTTCATCATTATCCCGGCAGGCTTTGAGTGGCTCATCGGCGAGACCTCGGCCGTCGCTACGGCACTGCCCGATCTGGAGAACTACGTCAACATGGAGCTGCTCTTTATGATCGGCTTTGGCGTGGCATTTGAGCTGCCGCTCATCATCTTCTACCTGTCCGTCTTCCATATCGTGTCCTACGCGGCCTTCCGCAGTGCCTGGCGTTTCGTGTACGTTGGCCTGCTTGTGGGCTCGGCTGTGATTACGCCCGACGGCTCGCCCGTTACGCTGGGCCTCATGTATGGCGCCCTGCTCTCGCTCTACGAGATTTCGCTTGCCATCGCCCGTGTGGTCATTACCGCGCGCGAGGGCAAGGAGGGCTTGTTCGTGAGTCGTCTGGACCTGTTCTCGGACGACGAGGACGACGAGGAGTAAATCGGTATGCACGAGGTTGGCATTGTCAACGGCATACTCGATACAGTGATTCGCGCGGCGCGTGGGGCGGGGGCCTCGCGCGCCGTTTTGGTAACGCTACGTATCGGGGATATGACCGAAGTTGTGCGCGAGGCGCTCGACTTTGCGTGGGAGACGTTCCGAGACGAGGACCCTCTCACATACGGCTGCGAGCTTGCCGTGGAGGAAGTCCATCCACAAAGTGAGTGTCTGGACTGCGGTGAGATCTTTGAGCACGACCGATTCCATTGCCGTTGCCCCCAGTGCGGCGGCGCCAACGTGCGTCTGCTGCACGGCCGCGAGCTCGACATCGCAAGTATCGAAATCGAAACCCCCGACGATTAGCCCGCTAGCCATCTGGTGATGGGGTATAAAGGGGCCAAAGTAAGGAGTGCCGAGTATGGCCGAGAAAACGATTGATATCGCGTCGCCGATTCTGTCGCGCAATGAGCGCCTGGCAGATCAGCTGCGTCAGCGATTTAAAGAGACAAACACCTATGTGATCAATGTGCTGTCGAGCCCCGGCTCGGGCAAGACCACTACGATTCTGGGCACCAACGAGCGCCTGCGCGACAAGGCGGGCTTGCGTTGCGCCGTCATCGAGGGCGATATCGCCTCGGATGTCGATGCCATCACCATGAAGGAAGCCGGCATGCCTGCCATCCAGATCAACACGGGCGGCCTGTGCCACCTCGAGGGTAACATGATCATGGAGGCCGTTGATGCCTTCGACCAGGCTGTGGGTCTGGAAAACATCGACGCCATCTTTATCGAAAACGTGGGTAACCTGGTCTGCCCAGTCGACTTTGACCTGGGCGAGAACCTGTCCATCATGATCCTCTCGGTGCCCGAGGGCGACGACAAGCCCATCAAGTACCCGGGCATCTTTCAACATGCCGGCGCGCAGCTGCTCAACAAGGTCGACGTGGCCCCGGCTTTCGATTTTGACATGGATAGGTATACTAAGACACTCGATGACCTCAATCCGCAGGCGCCGCGGTTTGCCGTGAGCGCGCGCAAGGGCGAGGGCATGGATGCCTGGTGCGATTGGCTCATCGGGCAGATCGAGCAAGCAAGGGCGTAAATCGGCCGCCACACGGGCGGGCGTAGCCGCAGAGACACGAGATAGGAGCCTCTTTTGAAGCTCATCATCGCCGAGAAAAATGACGCCGCGCGGCAGATCGCCGAGCGTCTGTCCACGGGCAAACCCAAAAAGGACAAGGTGTACAACACCGCCATCTACCGTTTTGAGTGGAAGGGCGAGGAGTGCGTGACCATCGGCCTGGCCGGTCACATCCTTGCGCCCGATTTTTGCGACAGTGTGCTGTTCGATAAAAAGCTGGGCTGGTATTCGGTTACCGAGGACGGCGAGATGCTGCCGGCCGACATGCCCGATGGCCTGGCGCGTCCGCCTTACGAAACCAAGCGTAAGCCGTTTCTTGCCGATGGCATCTCCATCAAGGGCTGGAAGCTCGAGAGTCTGCCTTACCTCACCTGGGCGCCCGTCATTAAGCTGCCAGCCGAGAAGGAGCTCATCCGCTCGCTCAAGAACCTCGCCAAAAAGTCCGACAGCGTCATCATCGCCACGGACTTCGATCGCGAGGGCGAGCTGATCGGTTCGGACGCTCTCAACAAGGTGCGCGAGGTTGCGCCCGACTTGCCGGTCGCCCGCGCCCAGTACTCTTCGTTTACCAAGGCCGAGATCACGCAGGCCTTCGATAATCTCGTCTCGCTCGACCAGAACCTGGCCGACGCCGGCGAGAGCCGTCAGCACATCGACCTTATCTGGGGTGCGGTGCTCACGCGCTACCTGACGCTTGCCAAGTTTGGTGGCTTTGGCAACGTGCGTTCCGCCGGCCGCGTGCAGACGCCGACGCTTGCCCTGGTGGTCGAGCGCGAGCGCGAGCGCATGGCGTTTGTGCCCGAGGACTATTGGCAGATTCGCGGCATGGGTGCCGCGCAGGGCGCTGCCGAGGACGATCGCTTTAAGATCGCGCACAAGACGGCGCGCTTTACCGACAAGGATGCTGCTGAGACGGCGTACGGTCACGTTGACGGTGCCAAGACGGCAACCGTCGCCGCGGTGACCAAGCGCTCGCGCAAGCAGCAGCCGCCCACGCCGTTTGCGACGACCTCGCTGCAGGCCGCCGCCGCTGCCGAGGGCATCTCGCCTGCGCGTACCATGCGCATCGCCGAGTCCCTCTACATGGCCGGTCTCATCAGCTACCCGCGTGTCGACAACACCGTGTATCCCGCGACGCTCGATCTGGGCGCCGTGGTGAGTGACCTGGCAAAGATCAACCCGGCGCTGGCGCCCGTGTGCAAAAAGGTGCTCGCCGGCCCCATGAAGCCCACGCGCGGCAAAGTCGAGACCACCGACCACCCGCCTATCTACCCCACGGGCGAGGGCGATCCGTCCACGCTCGATGGCGGTCAGCGCAAGCTCTATGACCTGATCGCCCGTCGCTTCCTGGCGACGCTTATGGGTCCCGCGACCATCGAGAACACCAAGCTCGAGCTCGACGTGAACGGTGAGCCGTTCGTGGCTTCGGGCGATGTGCTCGTGACTCCGGGCTTCCGCGAGGCGTATCCGTATGGACTTAAGCGCGATGAGCAGATGCCGCCGCTGGAGCAGGGCGATACGGTCGACGTGTTCGACATTAAACTCGAGGCCAAGCAGACCGAGCCGCCCGCGCGCTACAGCCAGGGCAAGCTCGTGCAGGAGATGGAAAAGCGCGGCCTGGGTACCAAGTCCACGCGTGCGAGCATCATCGAGCGCCTGTATGCCGTGCGCTATCTCAAAAATGATCCCGTTGAGCCGAGCCAGCTGGGCATCGCCATCATCGACGCACTGACGCAATTTGCCCCGCGCATCACGAGCCCCGATATGACCAGCGAGCTTGATGGCGATATGACCCGCGTCGAGCGCGGCGAGGATACCGAAGAGCATGTCGTGACGCACTCGCGCGCGCTGCTGGCTGGCGTGCTCGACGAGCTGCTCAAGCACACGGAGGAGCTGGGCGACGCCATCAGCGACGCCGTCACGGCCGATGCGCGCGTGGGCGCTTGCCCCAAGTGCGGCAAGGACTTGGTTATGAAGACGAGCGCCAAGACCCGTGGCAGCTTTATCGGCTGCATGGGCTGGCCCGACTGCGATGTGACCTATCCGGTGCCGAGCGGCGTCAAGGTGAGCCCGCTCGAGGGCGAGGCAGCCGTGTGCCCCGAGTGCGGCGCGCCGCGCATTAAGTGCCAGCCGTTCCGCCAGAAGGCCTTCGAGATTTGCGTGAACCCCACGTGCCCCACCAACTACGAGCCTGACCTTAAGGTGGGCGAGTGCAAGGTGTGCGCCGAGGCCGGACGCCATGGCGACCTGATCGCGCACAAGAGCGAGAAGAGCGGCAAGCGCTTTATCCGCTGCACCAACTACGATGACTGCGGTGTGAGCTATCCTCTGCCGGCGCGCGGTAAGCTCGAGGCGACGGGCGAGACCTGCCCCGAGTGCGGCGCCCCCATCGTGGTGGTCAACACGGCGCGCGGCCCGTGGCGCATCTGCGTGAACATGGACTGCCCGACCAAGGAGAAGAAGCTCGCCCGCGGCCGCAAGACCACGACCAAGGCGAGCACGGCAAAGAAGACGACGGCGGCCAAGAAGACGACGGCTAAGAAAGCCACTGCCGCCAAGAAGGCGACCGCGAAGAAGTCGACTGCCAAGAAAGCAGCCGCCGATAAGTAACGGCGCAGTCGGAACATTGACTAAAACAAAAACGAGCGAGGACCTCAAAATCCTCGCTCGTTTTTTATCCGGCAGTTAGGGACGTTTCTTTTCTGCCGGCAGTTTAGGAACGTCCCTAACTGCCGGCTCGGGAACGACAAAGCGCTAGTTCACTTCGACGGGTTTGGCGCCGGGATAGCGCTCCTCAAAGTCTAGGCGGTACTTATTGTCATTGGTGCCCGCCACGTTGTCGCGCGACAGCGGTGCCACGATCTCATTCTTGTGGTCCGCAGGCTTGGCGTATTTCAGGCTGATCTCCCAGGCATCACAGATTGCGTCAATGCGGTGATCCAGGTCGTCGTACAGGGCGATGATGTCCTTCCAGGAGCTGTAGTTCTTGGAGCTCGTCGGGACATCTAGGTCCTCGACGATGTCGTAATACTGCTCGATGGTGTCCTCCGTGCGCTCGGCGACGTCGGCGAGATTTTGACGGGTGGTTCGATCCTCTTCCAGATAGCTGCCGTTGAAGTTCTGCGCGCAGCCACGGACGTAGCTGTCGAGGTCTTCGAGCAAGTCGTAGTATTCGCTCAGTCGGCGGTAGAGGTTCTGCTCGGAGAGCGTTGCTTCGCCGCCATCCTCGTCGTCGTCATCGTCATCATCGTCGTACAGGCTGTTGGGATCGCCGAGAGGCTTTAGGTCATCGTCGTCGACGTCATGGTGCAGCTTAGCTACCTCGGCAGTCGTCTGCGTGGCGGCGTTGTCGAACGGTCTGATTGCAAAGAAGATGACCAGGGCGATGATGATCGCCACCAGCACAACGATAACGGCGATAAGCGGCCCGGTGCCGCCCTTTTTGGGAGCGGGGGTCTGTGGCGAAACGGGCGCGTATGCGGGAGCCGGCTGCTGTTGGGGCGAGCCGCTCGCGGCGGGTATGCGCTGCGTGGTCTCGACGGCCGCGGGGCCTGCGGCGGGGTCGGGGCGATAGGCGAGGGGGTCGTCCGCCTTGGCTTGCGGCGTATCGAGGGAACCGGTCTGCTCAAAAGCGGGCTGGCTATCGCTCGCGGTTGTTTGCTCAACGGGTGCACCGCACGAGGTGCAGAACTTGGCATTATCTGCAAGAAGCTTGCCGCACGAGGCGCAATACCGAGACATTGCCACTCCTTTCGCCACATTTCAATGCAATACGACGATTATACCCAGCGTCCAAAATTCTCCATCATAAGTTGCGGTGAAATAGGGACTGTTTGGCGGTCTCAGAGCTTCAATCAGTCCCTATTTCACCGCAACTTTGGAAAGGCGCCTTTGGTCATTGGGGACGCGCCGAGCACTGGGGTATCATGGCTTGGTTGATATATCTGCATTTACGCGCCTTGTAGGAAGGGGCTGCGCCCATGGCTTTTGAGCCCGCTCAACATAGCTTTATCACGCTCGAGGGCGTCGACGGCGCCGGCAAGTCCACGCAGGCGCGCCTGCTTGCCCGTGCGCTCGAGCTCGCTGGCTACCAGGTTGTGAGCCTGCGCGAGCCGGGCGGCACCGCCATCAGCGAGAAGATCCGCGCCCTGCTGCTCGACCCCGCCAATACGGCGATGGGCGACACCTGCGAGCTGCTGCTCTACGAGGCCGCGCGTGCCCAGCTGGTGCACGAGGTTATCGCGCCTGCCCTTGCTGCCGGCAAGGTGGTCCTGTGCGACCGCTTCTACGATTCCACGACCTGCTACCAGGCGTTTGCCGATGGCCTCGACCGTCAGATGGTGCGCGATGCCAACAACCTGGCTGTCGCCGGTACGCATCCGGCGCTCACGCTCGTCTATCACATCACGCCCGAGCAGGCGGCGCTGCGCATGGCTGCCCGCGGTGCGGCCGACCGCATGGAGGCCAAGGGTATGGCGTTCCAAGAGCGTGTTTACCAGGGTTTTTGCGCAATTGCCGCCGAGGAGCCAAACCGCGTAAAACTCATCGACGCCGCTGCGACCGTCGAGGAAGTCTTCGAGAAGACGGTTGAGCAGGTTCGCGTCTACGGCCTCGATATTTCCCAGGACGCCGTCACCGCCGCGCTTGCCAAGGAGGCCGAGTAACATGGCCCCCGCTCAGGCAAGTCTGCTGGCCAAGCTCGACACCCAACAGCGCGTGCGCGACTTTTTGACCAATGCCGTCGCCAGCGGTCGTGCATCGCATGCCTACCTGTTTTTGGGCGCGCCCGGCGCGGGCAAGCTCGACGCCGCGTGGGCGCTCGCCCAAGCCTTCCTGTGCGAGCAGGATGGCTGCGGCTCATGCGATAGCTGCGTGCGCGTCGCCCGCCATACGCACCCCGACGTGCACTATTACACGCCCGAGAGCGCCACGGGCTACCTCATCGCCCAGACCCGCGAGCTGCTCGACGACGTGCCGCTGGCGCCCATCCGTGCCAAGGCCAAGGTCTACATCATCGATCGCGCCGAGCAACTGCGCGCTAACACCGCCAACGCGCTGCTCAAGACACTCGAGGAGCCGCCCGAGGGCGTTATGTTCATCTTGTTGGGCACCTCGGCAGACGTGATGTTGCCCACCATCGTGAGCCGCTGTCAGTGCGTGCCGTTTCGGTTGGTGTCGCCCACCGTGGCCGCGCAGGCCGTGAGTCGCGCGACGGGTCAGGACCTCGCGCGTTGCCGCATGGTGGTCGCCGTGGCGGGAAGCCCCACACGCGGCATCGAGTTCCTTAAGAGTGCCGAGCGCCAGGATGCTCGCCGCCAAATGGTCCGCGCCATCGATTCGCTCATCGCTGCCGACGAGGCTGATGTGCTCAGCCGCGCCAAGTCGCTCATCGTCGCCGTTAAGGCACCGCTCGCCGAGGTCAAGTCCACACAGGAAAAGGTGCTCGAGCAAAACGCCGACTATCTGTCGCGTGGAGCATTGAAGCAGCTTGAGGACCGCAACAAGCGCGAACTCAACGCGCGCGAGCGTTCGGGTATCATGGAAGCGCTGGCGAGCGCGCGGACGCTCATGCGCGACGTGCTGCTGACGCTTCAGGACGAGGCGGCCGACGTCGTGAACGAAGACGTGCGCGACACGATCGGGCGGCTTGCCGCCGCGACGAATGCTGCGGGTGCCACCCGGGCGCTCGAGGCGGTCGCGACCGCCGAGCGCAACATCGCCAGAAACGTTACTCCCCAGCTGGCCATCGAGGTCATGCTGTTCGATATCAGGAAGGCACTGAAATGCCGTTAGTCGTACCCGTTAAGTTTACCTACGCCTCGCGCGACCTGTGGTTCGATCCGCAGGATCTGGATATCCTCGAGGCCGATTATGCCATTTGCTCCACCGAGCGCGGAACCGAGATCGGCCTGGTCACGGCCGATCCCTTTGAGGTGCCGCAAGACGAGATCGGTCAGCCGCTCAAGCCCGTGCTGCGTGTGGCGAGCGACATCGACCTGCAGCTTGCCGACGACCTGGCCATTCAGGGCGACGAGGCCATGGTCGACTTCCGCCGCCTGGTCAAGGAGCTCGACCTCGAGATGAAGCCGGTGGGCGTTGAGTACCTGTTTGGCGGCGAGAAGGCCGTGTTCTACTTTGCGGCCGAGGAGCGCGTCGATTTTCGTCAGCTCGTCAAGGATCTGTCCTCGACGCTGCACATTCGCGTCGACATGCGCCAGATCGGCGTGCGCGACGAGACCCGCCTGGTGGGCGGCTATGCCCAGTGCGGCCAGGAGCTCTGCTGCACGCGCTTTGGCGGACAGTTTGAGCCGGTTTCGATTCGCATGGCAAAAGAGCAGGACCTGCCGCTCAACTCGTCCAAAATTAGCGGCGTCTGCGGCCGCCTGATGTGCTGCCTGCGCTACGAGTTCGAGGCGTACAAGGACTTTAAGAGCCGCGCGCCCAAAAAGAAGACGCTTATCGATACGCCGCTTGGCAAGGCGCGTATCCAG
This sequence comes from uncultured Collinsella sp., assembly GCA_900539035.1. Lineage (GTDB taxonomy): Bacteria > Actinomycetota > Coriobacteriia > Coriobacteriales > Coriobacteriaceae > Collinsella. Next base: position 19,359 of record UQAU01000031.1, read on the forward strand.
GAATATGACACGCCGCGTGAGCAGCTGGTGTTGCGCCTGGAGAACGGCAAAGTCTTTAAGGTCAACCTGGCCGACATGACCTGCTCTGAGGGCTGCAAAAAGAAGGCCGCCGAGCAGGGCTGCAACTGCCGCCCCGACTGCGTGACGCGCGATGTGCTCGAGCGTATCGAGTCGCCCGAGATGCGCCTGGCGCTTATGGAGCTCGACCGCGAGAACGGCGTCGACGTGGGCGATGGCCTGTCGAGCGCCGACCGTCTGGCCGGCACGTCGATGCCCAAGCGCCGCCGTCGCGATGCGGACGCCGATACCCGTGCCGGTCAGAGCCAGGGCGAGGGTCGCGGCCGCGGTAAGGGTCGCGGCAAGGCCGAGACACCCGAGGCTGAGGAGGCCGCCGGTGGACGTCGCCGCCGCAAGCGCTCGGGTTCGGGCGATGCCGGCGAGGCTGCTCCCGCAGGCAAGAATTCCTCCCGCGAGCGCGAGCCCCAGCAGCCTCAGCAGCAAAACCGCGGCGGCGGCATGAATCCCACGCGCCGTCGCCGCCGCCATTTGTCGAGCGAGGAGCGCGAGGACGCCTTCCGCGCCGCAGCCGCTCGCGAAGCCGGTGCCGCCCCCAAGGGTGGTTCGGGTTCCGATACGCCTGCCGACAAGGGTGGCAAGCAGCGCAACGATGACGAGCGCGCCCCGCGTCCGCGTCGTCGCCATTCCTCGGGCACGCAGCAAAAGCCCTCGGTGCCCTCCGTGGCCGATCAGGTCTCGGATGGCGAGGTCAAGGTCACACGTCGTCGCCCCGGAGATGGCGGAGGGGCGGCTGCCAAGGCCGCGCGCGGCGCTGCTCGCGACGAACGCGAGTCGCGCGAAGATCGTGGTGGCGAGGGTTCGGCCGACCAGGGCCAGAAGCGCCGTCGCCGTCGTCGTTCCCGCAAGCCGCGTCAAGATGGTGGCGAGGGCTCGACCCAAAACTCGTCCGCACCGCAACCGCCCACCGGCGAATAGCGCCCGCAAACGGATTTAACCTGCCTGACCCCAAACGCGTCGGGGTACCATATCGCTGAATCAACGACCTCCCTGCGACCGAGCGTAGGGAGGGTTGTGTCGTGAAGAGACATTTGAACGTGTTGGGATGCCTGCAAGGTTCCGGCATCCTACCGTTTGCGGACGAATTGCTACCGTTTGCCGAGCGGGCGGCGCACGAGGCGTTTGAGGCGTTGTCACCCACGCGATGTGCCGGCTGCGAGCGCGCCGGTGCGCTTATTTGCCAAGACTGCCTGGCCGCGCTCGCGCTCATCGACCCGCGGCATAGCTGCACTCGATGCGGCGCCCCGTTTGGAGACTTGCTGTGCACTGAGTGCTCGGTCGAGGGTACGTCCTCGGCGATGGCCGAAGCTCTCGACCGGTGCCTGGCATGTGCCGCTTACACGCATCCGCTGCCGCGGATCATTAAAGCGTACAAAGACGCGGGCGAGCGACGCCTGGCGCCGTATCTGGCAGAGCTGCTATACGATACCGCCTTACATGCCCAGGTCGCGGCACCCGATCGCTACGGTGGTGTGTTGTCCGGTGCCGATGCGGTGGTATTTGTGCCCGCGACTGCGGCAGCGTTTCGGCGGCGTGGATTCGACCATATGGAAGCAATCGCGCGCTCGTTTTGCGATCTTTCGGGTGTCCCGTTGCTGGACGCCCTGGTTAAATACGGTCATGGTGACCAGCGAGAGCTCGGTCGCGATGAGCGCCGGGAGCATGCCTGGGGCATGTACGAGACGGTCGAGGATGTGCGCGGCCGCCGTCTGCTGCTCATCGATGATGTCATTACCACGGGCGCGACCATGGCAGCAGCCTCGGCGGAGCTCAAGCGTGCCGGCGCCGCAGCAGTCGATGGCCTCGCTATCGCACGCGTTTGGTAGGGGGTGGTTTTGTGGCAGTGAAGATAGCGCGGCGCATCGAGCCGACAAGCGAGCAACTGGCGGCCTCCGTAGTCCTGACCGGTGCCTCGGCGCTGCGCATGATGCGCGCCGAGCGCCGACAAATGGGTTACATCAGCTGGAGAGACCTCGATCCCGATGAAGAGCGCCGTGTGCTGCATACATCGTCTCCCTCGGCCGAGGACATTTATCTTCCCGATTTGGTGCGGATCGGGGCCGTGAGTGGCGAGGTCCAAGAAGACTTGTGCCTGCTGGTGGGGTCGGCGAAGCAGCGTCGCCGCATGCCTGGTGCAAGCTGGTCCGTTTGTTCTACAGACCTGCCGGACGCCTCGATTTTGGAGGTGGAGCCGGGAGTGTACAGCTTGTCTCCCGAGGCCCTCTGTGCCGCCGTTGCGCGCGAAGTCGGCTGTATCCAGGCATTTGCCCTGGCCCAGGAGCTGTGCTCCAAGATTTCGCTGAGCGATCGCGGGCAGTATCTGCCCCCTTACAGCTCGCCTACCGTGAACAGGCTTGCAAAGGATAAGGACCAGCCGTCAGATGTGGGCTACTTTGAGGTCGAGCCAGTGCTGACGCCCGATCGCCTGGCAGATTACCTTGCGGCATGCAAGGGGAGCGCGGCCAAGCAGCTGCGGCGGCTGTGCCCCTTTCTGTCGGAAAACCTGCGCTCACCCATGGAATGCATCATGCTTGCCATGTTTTCGCTTCCGTTTTCTTATGGCGGATTTGCCTGCGGTCCCTTTAAGACCGACCACAAGATCGAGTTCAACGACCGTGCGCAGGCGATCTCGGGGATGCCGTATGCGGTTTGCGATGCCTATCAGGAAGCAGCTCGGTTTGACCTGGAATACAACGGTGAGCAGGGCCATTCGTCTCGCGGCGGGCGCATTCACGATGAAAAACGCAATACGGGTTTGGCGTCCATGGGAATCGAGGTCGCGACGGTCAACAACGAGATGCTCTGCGACATGGAAGCGATGGAAGCGCTCGCATGGCGCATCCACCAGCGTATGGGTAAACGATATCAGAATCGTGTAGAGGCTCGTCGAAAGAGGCAAGATGCTCTGCTGAATACGCTCCGAGCGTGCTTTGGGCTCAAGCCGGCGTAAAACTATGGCTTTATAGGGGGTCTGTTTATATGCCATGTGCAAAAAACGGCAAATATGAGTACTGTTACTAGATTAGTGACAGCAAAAATAAAGAAACTTGGGCCGAAAAACTGGATTCAGCGAAGAGATAATAAACGAATGTGGAATATCTTGGCGCCAAGCGGGCTGTGCGGAACTCAAAAAGGGCTCGTGGGGCGGAAATACGCTGCTACTAAATTGGGAGCAGTACTCATATTTGCCGTTTTTTGCACACGGCACCCTGAGACGGGTGCCCCGGGGCTCCCCGTGGGGGAGCTCCGGGCTTCATGGGGGCACGAATAGCCCGCTCCGACCTGCGAAATCTGTACTCGCGATGCGAATGACGCCCCTAACCTTAAACTTTAGCTTGAACT
>UQAU01000032.1 GCA_900539035.1 uncultured Collinsella sp.
AAAGGGTATTTATTCCAGTCTTTTTGTGGGCTGGGGTGGGGGACTTTATTAACCCATTAGAAAAAAAATAACGTCCCCAACGACTACCCCAAAAGGAGCGTCCCCAAGTGCCAGCTTTGGCAACGACGCTGGTAGAAAAACGTCAGCGAAAACCCGCCAGAGCGAGCAAGGTGCCTTGAAGCGAGGCGGCATTGACCTTTTGGTCATGCCGTCGAAGCTGAAAGGCAGATTGCCGCTCTGGCGGGTTTGCAGCGTCGGCCGGTTACGGCGTTTGGTAAAACGCCGTAACTCTAAACCCGCTCCGCGATCTCGTGGATGAGGTAGTCGGTCTTTTCCCAGCCCAGACACGGATCGGTGATCGACTTGCCAAAGACGCCGCCGTCAACCGGCTGATTGCCGTCCTCCAGGTAGGACTCGATCATAAAGCCCTTGACCAGCTTGGAGATGGACTCGTTGCGGCGGCAGCTGTCGAGCACTTCCTTGCAAATGCGATACTGCTCCAGTGGACGCTTGCCCGAGTTGTCGTGGTTGCAGTCGATGACCGCCGCCGGGTTGGCGTAGCCGGCATGCTCGGTATAGCGCTCGGCCAGGCGCTCCAGGTGCTCGTAGTGGTAGTTGGGGTAGGTACGACCGTCGAGACCGATGTAGCCACGCATGACGGCGTGTGCGAGCGGATTGCCGTCGCACTCAACTTCCCAGTTGCGGAAGATAAAGCTCTGATGTGCCTGGGCAGCGTAGATGGAGTTGAGCATGACGGTGGTGGAACCAGCGGTGGGATTTTTCATGCCGACGGGCACCGAAATGCCGCTCGACACCAGGCGATGCTCCTGGTTTTCGACCGAGCGCGCGCCCACGGCAACATAGCTCAACAGGTCAACGAGGTACTGGTAGTTGGACGGGTAGAGCATCTCGTCGGCGGTAAAGAAACCGGTCTCCTCGATGACGCGCAGGTGCATATGGCGAATGGCCTTAACGCCTTCGAGCAGGTCATCGGGCGCCTCGGGGTCGGGGTTGTGCAGCAGGCCCTTGTAGCCGGTGCCCTTGGTGCGCGGCTTGTTGGTGTAGACGCGCGGAATGATGATAAGTTTGTCCTTGACCTCTTCGGCGACCTTGGCCAGTCGGTTCATGTACTCAAGCACTGAGTCCTCGCGGTCGGCAGAGCACGGGCCGATGATGAGCACCTTGCGCGCGTCCTCGCCGGTAAAGACCTTGGCGACCTCGGTGTCAAATGCCTGTTTTTTGGCGGTAAGCTCGGCGGAAAGCGGCATTTCCTCGCGGATCTCCATGGGGATCGGCAGCCTGCGTTTGAAATCCATGGCCATAGGAGTCTCCTCAATCTATAGAAAGGGCAATAAGCGTATTGTCGAATGCTCGGCATTATCCGCTGTCGCACGCTAAAGTGCAAGCCCTTGTCACCCCAAAACCTACCAAAAAGGGACAGGTTTATTTTGGCAGGTTTTATCTGGGCAAACGTCGGCGAATGCCGGGAGGGAGCGGCGCCGCGCGGGACCCTAAGGCTGTTGCCAGTTCCCCAGGAAATACCCTGTGGGCAAAAAATGCCAAATATGAGTACGGTTGCTATCTTAGTATCATATTGCCTTCGCAAAATAATAGACATAACAGCAAAATATGTTTATTAACGCAAACACATATAAGTCCGCTATAGGGCTGTTTGATCAATTTAGGGACGCGTGTAAGCCGTGAAAACGGCATTTGGGGCTGTTTTGGTTGTTACTAAAAAGGTAACAGTACTCATATTTGCCCTTTTTTGCCCACGGGGCCTCGAAGGGGCTGCCAATCAGGTCCCAGGGGAGACGGTTTGAGGGCCGCAGAGCAAAAACGGGGGCGCAGGTTGTCCTGCGCCCCCGTTCTCGGGTGTCATCCGTTCCCTGCGGCAGAATTTACGCCGCTTCGTCGAACTGCGAATTGTACAGATCGGCGTAGAAGCCGCCCTGGGCGAGCAGCTCGTCGTGCGTGCCCTTCTCGACGATGTCGCCGTCACGAATTACCAAGATCACGTCGGCGTTTCGGATCGTGGACAGGCGATGTGCGATGACAAAGCTGGTGCGGCCCTGCATCAGTGCATCCATGGCGCGCTGAATGAGCTCCTCGGTGCGGGTGTCCACGTTGGAGGTCGCCTCGTCCAGAATCAGCGCCGGGCGGTCGGCCAAAATGGCACGAGCGATGGTCACGAGCTGGCGCTGACCCTGCGACAGGTTGGTGCCCTCCTCGTTAATCATAAAGTCGTAGCCGCCGGCGAGCGTATGGATAAAGTGATCGCAGCGTGCGGCACGCGCAGCGGCCTCGACCTCGGCATCGCTTGCATCGGGGCGTCCGTAGCGGATGTTCTCGCGGATGGTGCCGTTAAACAGCCAGGTATCCTGCAGCACCATGGCAAACTCGCCGCGAAGTGCCGCGCGGTCCCAGTCGCGCACGTCGACGCCCTCGACACGCAGCGAGCCGCCGTCCACGTCGTAAAAGCGCTGCAGCAGCTTGATGAGCGTGGTCTTGCCGGCGCCGGTGGGGCCGACGATGGCGATGGTCTGGCCGGGCTGCGCCTCGCAGCTAAAGTCGTGGATGATGGTCTTGTCGGGCGTGTAGCCAAACTTGACGTGGTCGAACTCCACGTGGCCGGGGCGCTTCTCGGGAATCTGCGCGTCAGCCTTCTGCTTCTCCTCGGGCGCGGCCAGGAACTCAAAGACGCGCTCGGTGGCGGCGGCCATCGACTGCATCGTGTTGCTCACGTTGCCCAGCTGCTGCACCGGCTGCGTAAAGTTGCGCACGTACTGGATAAAGCTCTGGATGTCGCCGGGCGTGGCATTGCCGGTCAGCGCGAGCTGCGCACCCACCACGACGACACCCACGTAGCCCATGTTGCCCACCAGGCTCATAAGCGGCATCATCAGGCCCGATAGGAACTGCGAGCGCCAGCCACTAATAAAGAGTCGGTCGTTTTGACGGTCGAACTCCTCGATTGAGGCCTCGGCGCGGTCGAACACCTGAATGACGTTCTGGCCGGCAAAGTCCTCCTCGATAATGCCGTTGACGGCGCCCAGAACCTGCTGCTGCTCGCGGAAGTACGGCTGCGAGAAGTGAATCATTACGGTCAGGATAATCGCGGCTGCCGGCAGCGTGAGCACGGTGACGCCGGTGAGCGGCAGGCTGATCGACAGCATCATGACGAGCACGCCGATAATCTGCGTGACGGACGTAATGAGCTGCGTCACGCTCTGGTTGAGCGACTGACCCAGCGTATCGACGTCGTTGGTGATGCGGCTGAGCGCGTCGCCCTTGCTGTGGCCGTTGAAGTAGCTCATCGGCACGACGGCGATCTTGGCGGCGATCTCCTTGCGCATGCGGTAGCAAATCTTTTGCGTGACGCCGGTCATGAGCCAGCCCTGGATGAGGCTGCAAACAGAGCTTGCCAGATACAGGCAGAGCAAAAAGCCGAGCGTCTTGGCGATCCAGGCAAAGTCGACATCTCCGGTGCCGTTGACCTTGGCGACCAGGCCTTCGAACAGCTTGGTCGTAACCTGGCCGAGTACCTTGGGCCCCACAATGTTAAAGATGACCGAGCACACGGCAAAGGCGACGGCGGCAAACACGGCAATCTTGTGCTGACCGATATAGCCGAGTAACTGCTTCATGGTGCCCTTAAAGTCTTTGGCCTTCTCGCCGCGGCGCATGCCACCCATGCGGCCCATGGGACCACGCTGGCGGGTGGGCTTGGGAATCTGAGTCTTGGTTTCGTCTGCCATTAGTGCTCGCCTCCTTCCATGACGGCTGCAATTTCATCTTGGGTAAGCCCCAGCTCCTCGGCGGAAAGCTGCGACTGTGCGATCTCCAGGTACGCCGGGCAGCTGTGCAGCAGCTCCTCGTGCGTACCGGTGCCTACCACGTGGCCGTCATCAAGCACGATGATCTGGTCGGCATGCATGATGGTCGCGATGCGCTGGGCCACGACCACGAGCGCCGCGTCGGTGACGTTTTTGGCCAGTTCCTCGCGCAGACGAGCGTCGGTCTTGTAGTCGAGCGCGCTAAACGAGTCGTCGAACACCACGACTTCGGGCTTTTTGGCCAACGCACGGGCGATGGCCAGGCGTTGGCGCTGACCACCCGAAACATTGGAGCCGCCCTGGCTGATGGGGGAGTCGTAGCCGCCCTCGCGCTCGGCGATAAAGTCCTCGGCTTGGGCGATGCTCGCGGCCTCGTGCATGTTCTCGTCGCTTACCATGTCGCCGGCAAACTTGAGGTTGCTCTCGACAGTGCCCGAGAACAGGCGACCCTGCTGCGGGATGTAACCGATGCGGCGGCGCAGCTCGGAAAGGGTCATGTCGCGCACGTCGATGCCGTCGAGCGAAATGCTGCCGCCCGTGACGTCGTATAAGCGCGGAATCAGCTGTACGAGCGTGGACTTGCCCGAGCCCGTGGAGCCAATGATGCCGAGCATCTGACCGGCATGCGTGGTGAAGTTCACGCCACTGATGACATCGGCGCGGGCATCGGGATACTGGAAGCTCACGTCGCGGAAGGCGAGCTCACCGCGCGGCGCATTGGCCGCGGGCAGTTTGGGCGAGACAGGGTCGTTGATGCTCGTGGGGCAGGTGATGACCTCTTCCACGCGCTCGGCTGCGACTTCGGCACGGGGCAGGATGACCGAAACCATGGTGAGGATCATAAACGCCATGACGATCTGCATGGTGTAGGAGATGAACGCCATCATGTTGCCGACCTGCATCACGCCGTCGGACACGCCCTGCGCGCCAAACCAGACGATGAGCACGGTGATGCAGTTCATGACCAGCATCATGAGCGGCATCATAAAGCTCATGGCGCGGTTGGTGTAGAGCTGCGTGGTCATCAGGTCGAGCGAAGCCTTGTCAAAACGCTCGAGCTCATGCTCCTCGCGGTTGAACGAGCGGATGGGCATAAGGCCGTCGAGCAGCTCGCGGGCGGTAAGGTTCACACGGTCCACAAAGTTCTGCATCTTTTTGAACTTGGGCATGGTGAGGCCCATAAGCACGCCGACGACGGCCGAGACCGCGATGATGGCCACGGCGATGGTCCACTCTAGGCCGGTATGGTTGGCCAGGACGCGCATGACGGCGACGATGCCCATGACGGGGGCCATCAGACACATGCGGATAAACAGGGTTGCGGCCATCTGGATCTGCTGAATGTCGTTGGTGCAGCGGGTGATGAGCGAGGCCTGGCTAAACTTGCCCACCTCGGCCGGCGAGAAGTGCATAACCTTGTTGAAGGTCTCGCGGCGAAGGTCACGGGCGATGGAGCAGGCGGTGCGCGAAGCCACGGCACCGGTCAGGATGGTGGCGACGAGTGACACGAGGCACAGTCCAAACATCGTGGTCGCCATGCGGCCCAGGTAGGCGTTCTGCACGTCGGCGGGGTCGATGCTCTGTGCCTTGTACTCGTCCTGCACATAGCTCACGGCGCGCTGAGTGACGATGGAGCCCGACATGGAGCCCATTTTGTCCGCCATATCGTTGGCGCCCTCGACGAGCTTGCCCTGGTCGATTAGGCCGCCTTCAACGCCTAGACGCAGGCCCTTCATGGTGATCTTACCGCCGTCGGCATCAATCTGCTTTTGCATGTTCTGCGCCGCTGCGGCCTTCTGCTGCATCTCGGCGAGCTGCTCGGGCGTCATCGCCGCCATCTGCTCGGGGGTGGGCATGGCCTGGGCGGCGTCGCTGTCTTTTTCGCCGGACGTGCCGGTCATGTCGCCCATGGAGTCGGCGTCAATGCCCTGGTTGAACGAAAGTACGACAGTCTCGGGCAGGCTCATAATGTCGGCAATCTTGCCTCCATCGGCACGCTCTTCCTCGGTGCCCTTGTACGCTCGAATGCCGTTTTTGCCAGCCTTGCTAAACACGGCCTCCACAGCTTTGGCGTCCTTGGTGCTCATAAAGAGTTTGAGGTCGTCGAGCGATTCGGCACGGATGGTGTCGGGCACGGGCGACGCGATGCCGCCTTGCTGCACACCCACGTCGACGATGTCGCTCATATAGGTAGGCAGCGCCAGATCGGCGTTGCAGCTGATTACGATAAGTACGATAGCTGCGAACAGTGCCAGGATATGCTTTTTAAAGAGCTTGAGAATCCTCATTCGGCATCTCTCCTTTCTTGATTGCGGTCGATAATTTCGTTGGCACGCCTTAGAAGACGCACCATCTCTTGGGTATCTGTTTCGCCGAGCTGCTCGAGGAAGGCCGCGGTGCGGTCCTCGAATTCCCGACGTTTGATTTCGATAACCTGGAATCCTTTGTCGGTCACCGTGACGTGTACGCGACGACGGTCGGTCTTTGAGTGCTCGCGCTCGACCCAGCCCTTGGCCTCGAGGGCGCGCAGGATATTGGCGATGCGGGCGCTCGAGACCCAGGCACGATCGGCGAGTTCGCTCGGCGTGAGCGAGCCGCCGGCGCGCATGAGGGCGCGCATGACGGCCATCTCGCCACCCAGAGCCTGGTCGGCAAAGCGCGAAACGCGCTGGTGCATGCTTCCAAACTCGGTAAAGAGCTGACGCCCAAGCTCATGGAAATCGGTATCTTCCACCGAAAACCCCTAACACTAGAAACTATTTTCGGTGAAAGATGATACCCCCGCCCAAGCATTCCATTCGGTAGATTTCTAGGCATGTCCCAAAAATCTACTTGGCCGCTAGGCAATATAAAGAGTGCATTAAGACTTAAAATCATTCAATTGCTGAAGCGTTTCAAAGAACTATTATGCACGCAGTTAGGCGAGGGGTTGTCACCACCATGACGACTGGGACTCATATAATCGCCACGTGCGATGCTCCAACTTCCCGCGAGGAGACACCTTATATAAAGGGGGATGGAGTCATGGCATTTGACTTCACGGGCAAGACCGCGATTGTCACGGGCGGCACTCAGGGCATTGGCCTCGAGATCGCCAAGGGCATCGTCGCGGGCGGCGGACATGTCGCGCTCATCGCAAGGAACGCTGCTAAGGGCGAGGCCGCTGTGGCCGAGCTTGGCGAGGGCAACAAGTTCTATCAGCTCGATGTCGCCGATGCACCCAAGGCGCGCGAGACTGTCGAGCAGATTTTTACGGACCTGCCTCAAACCAATATCCTGATTAACTGTGCCGGTGTTATCAGCACCAAGAAGTTCGACGAGATCGATGACACCGAGTGGCGTCGCACCATTGACATCAACCTCAATGGTACGTTTACCATGATGAATGCCGTGTACCCGCACTTTAAGGCGGCACATGCCGGCACTATCGTCAACGTGAGCTCCGTTGCTGGCAAGATCGGTGGTGGCCTGCTCGGCACCGCTGCCTACGCCAGCTCCAAGGCCGGTGTTAACGGTCTAACCAAGGCAGTCGCCAAGGAGGGCGGCAAGTTCGGCGTCCGCTGCAACGCTGTGTGCCCGTCGCTCACGTTGACCGATATGACCTCGATTCTCTCTGACGAGAACTCTCAGCGCATCATCAACGGTATTCCTCTGGGCCGCGCTGCCCAGGCCAGCGAGCCTGCGCAGATGGTGCTCTTCTTCGCTTCCGACCTCGCCAGCTTCGTGAACGGCGAGATCGGTGACTGCGACGGTGGCATCGTTCTGGACGGGTAATACCCCGCGGTGATCGTTTGGCGGCGACCCTGGCGACTCGGGGTTGTCGCCTTCTTTCTGACATAGGCGCGTGCGGCTACGATTCGCATGCATCCAAAGGAGATATATATGAGTGAATCGACTGCGGTGGAGGCGCCGGCGGCAAAGGAGCCGTTCTTTAAGATGTCCTCCATCCCGGGTGCCAATATTTTGGTGCCGCTTCTGTTGGGCTGCCTGCTCAACACGCTATTCCCCGATCTGTTCAAAACGCTCGGCAGCTTTACGCTTGGCATGACCCAGCAGGGTGCAAGCCCGCTCGTGGGCGCTTTTTTGCTCATCGTCGGTACGACGATTTCGTTTAAGAGTGCTCCTGCCGCCGCTGCCCGCGGTGCCATCATCATCGCTGTCAAGCAAATCGTGGTCGTTGCCGTGTCGCTGCTCATCCTTTATGTGTTCAACGACAACCTGTTTGGCATCTCTGCCATGGTGATGCTGGCGGCTTGCACCGGCGCCAACAACGCTATGTACGCTGGTCTGATGGGCACCATGGGCAATGAGGCCGAGCGTGGCGCTGTCGCAATCACCACGCTCGTTGTCGGCCCTCCGGTCACGATGATCGTGCTCGGCGCTGCCGGCCAGGCTCCGATTGGCTGGTCGCTCGTGGGTGCCATCCTGCCGATCGTCGTCGGCATTATTCTGGGCAACCTCTTCCCCAGCTTTAAGAAGATGATGGCACCGGCACTTTCCGCCATCATTGTGCTCGTCTTCTTTGCCATGGGCTCGACCATGACCTTTGGCCAGCTCATTAATGGCGGTCTTCCCGGTATTCTGCTCGGCGTGATCTGCTCGGTGGTCTTTGCTATCCCCGTTATCGCGGTCGATAAACTCACGGGCGGTACGGGTGTCGCAGGTGCGGCCATTTCGAGCTGCGCCGGAGCCAATGTGGCCACGCCTGCTGCCATGGCAAGCGTCAACGGGGCCATGTACGGTGGCGCCGTGCTCGCGACGGCTACGGCACAGGTTGCTGCCTGCGCAATCGTGACGGCTATTTTGACCCCGCTGGTCACCAGCTGGTGCTACAAGCATTTTGAGGGCCAGGGCAACAGCAAGGCAACGACCGACAAGGCCGCTGCAGCCGCCTAATGCCAAGCGGCAATCAAAGCTAAAAACTAGCTACGCCACAGGGCCGCCACGGGGGATCCCGTGGCCGCCCTGCAGTTTCTGTAGGGTCTCTGGGACACTTTACCCTGCTAAAGCTGGCATAACAGCTAGAGCGAACGTCGTACAAAGGCAAGGAAAAATACCATACAAATCGGTGAACGGTAGTTGTTCGCGCTCGCATTTCCTGCGGGTTTGTAAAAAACGCCCTTATGATATAAAAAAAGAAACATATAACAGCCCAGATGGAGAGGGTCGCTATGTTATCCTTCTCAGCGGGTGAAATCTTGGGTTTTGGGTTGTAGTTCCAAGGTGGACAAACGTTTTTCTCTGCACCAACGTGTGGTGAAGAACGGAAGAAGCCGGTAGTGCAAACCGAAAATTCAAGAATTCAATAAGCAGCGGTGTGAGAGAGCGCCGCATTACACGTAACTAGGAGCGTGGTTACACAATGCAGGAGGCATGGGAAGGCTTCAAGGAAGGCATTTGGACGGGAGAGGTTGACGTCCGAGACTTCATCCAGAAGAACTACACCCCCTACGAGGGCGACGAGTCGTTCCTCGCCGGTCCGACCGAGCGTACCAAGGAGCTGTGGGGCGAGGTTCTCGACCTGCTGCTTAAGGAGCGCGAGCAGGGCGGTGTCCTCGATATGGACACCAAGACCGTCACGGGTATCGTGAGCCACCCCGCTGGCTACATCGATAACGCCCACCGCGAGAAGGAGACCATCGTCGGCCTCCAGACCGACAAGCCGCTCAAGCGCGCGCTGCACGTCAACGGTGGTATCCGCATCGCTTGCCAGGCTGCCAGCCAGCACGGCTATAAGGTCGACGAGAACGTTGTCGAGCGCTACACCTTCGAGCGCAAGACCCACAACGCTGGCGTCTTCGATGTCTACACCCCCGAGATGCGTGCTTGCCGCTCGGCTCACATCATCACCGGTCTGCCCGATGGCTATGGCCGCGGCCGCATCATCGGCGACTACCGTCGTGTTGCCCTGTACGGCGTCGACTACCTGATCAAGGACAAGGAGGCCCAGAAGGCTTCCACCCCGACGGTCATGACCGCCGACAACATCCGCGATCGCGAGGAGCTGCAGGAGCAGATCCGCGCCCTCGGCGAGCTCAAGATGATGGCCGAGACCTATGGTTTCGATATTTCCAACCCTGCTACCAACACGCAGGAGGCCATCCAGTGGATGTACTTCGCCTACCTCGCTGCCGTCAAGGAGCAGAACGGCGCCGCTATGTCCATCGGCCGTACCTCTACGTTCATCGACATCTACGCTGAGCGCGACCTTGCCAACGGTACCTTCACCGAGGAGCAGATCCAGGAGTTCGTGGATCACTTCATCATGAAGCTCCGCATGGTCAAGTTTGCCCGTACCCCCGAGTACCAGGCCCTGTTCACTGGCGATCCGCAGTGGGTCACCGAGTCCATCGGCGGCATGGGTGTTGACGGCCGTACGCTCGTTACCAAGATGAGCTACCGCTACCTGCACACGCTCGAGAACATGGGCACCAGCCCCGAGCCCAACATGACCGTTCTGTGGTCGACCCGTCTGCCCGAGAACTTCAAGAAGTTCTGCGCCAAGACTTCTGTCGCCAGCTCCTCGATCCAGTACGAGAACGACGACCTCATGCGCGTTTACCACGGCGACGACTACGGCATCGCCTGCTGCGTGTCCTCCATGCGCATTGGCAAGGAGATGCAGTTCTTCGGCGCCCGTGCCAACCTGGCCAAGTGCCTGCTGTATGCACTCAACGGCGGTGTTGACGAGGTCTCCAAGAAGCAGGTCGGTCCCAAGTACCGCGCCGTCGAGGGTGACACGCTCGATTACGACGACGTTGTGGCCAAGTACAACGACATGATGAAGTGGCTTGCTGGCGTGTACGTCAACTCGCTGAACATCATTCACTACATGCACGACAAGTATTGCTACGAGCGCATTCAGATGGCTCTGCACGACAAGCACGTGCATCGCTGGTTCGCCACGGGCATCGCTGGCCTTTCCGTCGTGGCTGACTCCCTGTCCGCCATCAAGTACGCCAAGGTCCACCCCGTCCGTGATGAGAACGGCATCATCGTCGACTTCGAGACCGAGGGCGAGTTCCCCAAGTACGGTAACGACGACGACCGCGTCGACCAGATCGCTCACGACGTTGTGCACCAGTTCATGGAGTACATCCGCATGAACGACACCTACCGCAACTCCGTGCCCACGACCTCGGTTCTGACCATTACCTCCAACGTCGTGTACGGTAAGAAGACCGGCTCCACGCCCGACGGCCGCAAGGCTGGCCAGCCGTTCGCCCCGGGTGCTAACCCCATGCACAAGCGCGATAGCCACGGCGCCATCGCTTCGCTGTCTTCGGTTTCCAAGCTCCCGTTCCGCGATGCTCAGGACGGCATCTCCAACACCTTCTCCATCATCCCGAGTGCGCTCGGCAAGGAGGACCAGGTGTTCTTTGGCGATATCGACCTTGATCAGCTGGGCGAGTAACTATTGTTAGTGCTATACTAACAATAACGATTACTGATTAGTGCGCCGGTTTCGGCCGGCGCCTATTAATCGAAGGAGACACATTATGAAGGTTTCTGAAGTTTCCGAGACCCAGGCCGATAACCTGGTCCACATGCTCGACGCTTACGCCGAGAAGGGTGGCCACCACCTGAACATCAACGTCTTCAACCGTGAGACGCTGCTCGACGCTCAGGCTCACCCCGAGAAGTACCCGCAGCTGACCATCCGCGTTTCCGGCTATGCCGTGAACTTCCACACGCTCACCAAGGAGCAGCAGGACGAGGTCATTGCGCGTACCTTCCACGACAAGTTCTAAAGGGGTTTAACTCCCGCAGGATCGCCGGGCCGCTTTGGGTTACTTTCCAAAACGTCCTCGGACATGCAAAGGGCTCCGCTGCGCGCTTCACGCGGCGGAGCCCTTTGCGTCCTGCGGAAATGTTTTGGAAAGTAACCCAAAGCGGCCCGGCGGGGGTCCTGTGTAGTCACCCTTTAGGCGGAACTCTCCTAATTATTTGGATGAGTCGTTTACTTACTTGTGCTGTTACCGTCTTCCCGCTGTTGTTGGGGTATGCTTTGTTCGTATGTAAACGTTTGACATGTTGATGGGGGAGGGTGCTATGGCTCGCGAGGGCGCTCGTTCTAAGGATTCTGCTAAGCCTGGCATCAAGGAAGTTGCAGCGGTGGCGGGGGTTTCGCCTACTACGGTATCTCGCGTGCTTAATAATCGCGGCTATATTAGCCAAGAGACCCGCGATAAGGTCCATGCCGCGATGGAGCGCATCAACTATACGCCCAACGATATCGCCCGTGCCATGCTCAACGGTCGCCTGAACCTTATCGGTATGATCGTTCCCCTTGTGAGCAGCCCGTTCCATGCTCAGGTTGTGCAGGCGGTCGAGCGCACGTTAGCGGAAAACGGCTTTAAGATGTTGCTGTGCAACAGCGCCAATCGACCCGATCTTGAGCGTTCCTATATTGACATGCTCCGCCGCAATATGGTCGACGGCGTCATCGTCAACTCCCTCAATATCGGTGCCGAGGCATATGCCGAGATGGGCTTGAGCCTGGTTGGCATCGACTGCGATCTTGGCGAGGGCTCTGTCCAGATTGCAAGTGACAGCTATGGCATTGGCGAGCTCGCCACGCGCCGTCTGATTGATGACGGCTGCAGGCGTATCCTGTGCCTGCGCAGCAATAGCCGCATGCGCATGCCTGCCAATAAGCGTACCGATGCCTACCTCGATGTTGTTGAGCAGGCCGGTTTGTCCGCGCTTGTCCGTGAGGTTGAGTTCGTTAAGCCCGACGACGAAAAGGGCGCGGTCGTTGCGAAGATCCTCGATGAGAACCCCGATATTGACGGCATCTTTGCGGGAGACGATACGATGGCGGCCATCTGTCTCAACGTGATGAAGCAGCGCGGCTTGAGCGCTCCAGACGATATTAAGGTCGTGGGCGCGGATGGTGCCCGCCGAACTATGACGTTTATGCCTGACTTAACAACCGTACGTCAAGATATCGATCGCATCGGAGAGCTCGCGGCGCAATCCATCATCGCTCTTATTAACGGCGATAATCCCGAATCGAATATCAAGCTCCCCGTTGAACTCATTGAGGGCAAAACCGCATAGTTCATCCCGTGCCAAAAGAATTCCTCAAACGCCTCTGATGACCGTTCACCGGCATATGTCAACCGTTTGCCGACGACTGGAACTGCGAAAAGACGTATTGGTGTGAAAACGTTTGACATATGAAAACGATTGACATATCTTGCCATTGTACCGAGTTAGTATGTCGTGGAAAGGAAGTCTCGGATGCACAAGGTGTATTACCAGCCTGAGGGAATTTGGGTAGGCGACATCATGCCGTACGGCGAGGACGGCACGTTCTATCTCTATCATCAGCGTGACACGCGTAACCCCGAACCTTTCGGAGAGCCGTTTGGCTGGGCACTCGCTACGACCAAGGATTTCGTCAACTACAAGGACTTTGGCGAGAGCCTTGAGCGCGGCGGCGACGAGGAAGTCGACCAGTACATTTATGCCGGCACGGTGTTTAAGGTGGGCGACAAGTACCATGCGCTCTACACTGGTTGCAATCGCGATAAGGTCCGCGCACGTTTGATGAAGCAGGTTCTTCTTCATGCAACGAGCGACGACGCCGTCAAGTGGGAGAAGAACATCGCCGAGACGCTGCTTCCGCCCCAGGAGGGTTACGATGACCGCAACTGGCGCGATCCCTTTGTGCTTTGGGATGAGGAGAACGAAGAGTACATGCTCATCCTCGGCACGCGTGTGGGCGAGGACAAGCGTCTGATGACCGGCCGCCTGGTCAAGTTCACCTCCAAGGATCTGACCAACTGGGAGTTCCAGGGCGACTGGTGGAACCCGGGCCTGTACACCATGTTTGAGATGCCTGATCTCTTTAAGATGGGCGACTGGTGGTACCTCGTCTTTTCCGAGTACAGCGACGGCAACAAGACCCGTTACCGCATGTCCAAGTCCATCAACGGTCCTTGGATTACCCCCGCTGACGACTCCTTCGACGGCCGCGCGTACTACGCCGCTCGCACCGCATTCGATGGCGAGCGTCGCGTTCTCTTTGGTTGGGTTCCTACGCGTGACGAGGGCGGCGACCCCAGCTCTTACCTATGGGGTGGCACCTTTATGCCCCTCGAGATCGTTCAGCGTGCCGACGGAACGCTCGGCACCAAGCTCCCCGACAGCATGCTTGGCGCCTTTGGCGAGGCTAAGGCAGTCGAGACCTTTGAGCTTTCCTGCGAGTCGGGCAAGGTCGAGCAGGTGCTCGCCGCAGATGCCGGCTCCACCTACTTGCTCGATGCCGACATTGAGCTCGGCGGTAACGCTGCCGGCTTCTCGGTCAAGTTCGCCGAGGACGCCGAGACCGGTCTTGCCTATGAGTTCCGCGCCAACCTGCGCGAGGGCAAGCTCGAGTTCACGCCGGCTCCCCAGTACCCGTGGTTCCAGGTCAACAACATGGGCCTCGAGCGTCCGTTGTTCTTTAAGGGCGAGGGCACTCACCATGTGCGTCTGGTCGTCGACGACGACATCGCGACCATCTTTGTCGATGACGTTGCGCTCAACGCTCGCTTCTGCAACAAGCAGGGCCAGGGTGTGGCGCTTACCGTCACTGACGGTGCGCTCAAGTGCGCAAACGCAACGATCGCGTCTCTGTAGCGGCAACGAACCGTTTTATGATTTAGAAAAGGAATGGAGAGGAACATGGACTACAAGGCAGTGTCCCAGCAAGTCGTCGACAACGTCGGCGGACTGGAGAACATCGAGGGCGCCACGCATTGCGTGACCCGTCTGCGTCTGGTGCTCAAGGATACGAGCAAATACAACAAGGCCGAGCTCGAGAACATCGATGGCGTCAAGGGCGTGCTGTACAACAGCGGCCAGCTCATGATCATCTTCGGTACCGGTACCGTCAACAAGGTTTACGATGAGTTTATGGCTCTGACGGGCGTTAAGGAGATCAGTGCTTCCGAGGTCAAGGGCGCCGAGGCGGACAAGAAGGGCAAGTTCTTCTCGGTCCTCAAGGTATTCTCGGACATCTTTATCCCCATCATTCCCGCCTTCGTCGGCGCTGCAATCATCATCGGCCTTAAGTCGTTGATCGTTGCCAACGGCCTCTTTGGCATGGAAGGCAGCCTCGCCGATCACAGCGAGTTCCTCAAGAACCTCGCAAGCTTCTTTGCCATTATCGCCACCACGTTCGACTACCTGCCTGTCCTGGTTATGTACAGCGCGGTCAAGCGTTTTGGCGGTAACCCGATCCTGGGCATCCTCGTCGGTATCGTCATGGTTCACCCGAGCCTTATGAACCGCAACACGTTCGTTATGGACCCGACGGGTGCTGAGTACTGGAACTTCGGTCCGCTATCCATTCCCATGGTTGCTTTCCAGGGCGGTGTGTTCCCCGCAATCCTGACTGCCTGGTTTATGGCCAAGGTCGAAAAGATTGCCCAGAAGTACATCCCCGAGGTCGTTTCGTTCGTCTTTGTCCCGACCGTTACCCTGATTCTTGCTAACGTCGCCCTGTTCACCGTGTTCGGCCCGCTCGGCAACCTGATCGGCGATGTCCTCGCCGGCGTAATCGATATCCTGTACAACAGGATGGGCGTCTTTGGTGCCTTTGTCTTCGCCGCGTTCCTGCAGCCGCTTGTCGTTACCGGTACGCATCAGTTCATCCAGGGTATCGAGGCAAACCTTGTTGCCACGACTGGCTTCAACTACATCCAGGCCATCTGGTCGGTTTCCATCATCGCCCAGGGCGGCGGCGCCATCGGCATGTACCTCATTCACAAGAAGCATTCCAAAGAGCGCAACATTTGCATGTCGTCCTTTATCCCGACGCTGGTCGGAATCTCCGAGCCCGCTATCTTTGCTGCAAACATGCGCTACTCGATTATTCCGTTCATCTGCGCATGCATCGGTGCAGGCTGCGGCGGTGCCTTCGTCAAGCTCTTTGAGGTGCGCGCTATCGGTCAGGGTCTGACCGGCGTGCTTGGCCTGCTCATCGTCACGCCCGAGACCCTCGTGTGGTATGTGGCTGGCAATCTCATCGCCTTTATCGTGCCGATCGTCTTGATCTTTGCCTACAACAAGGCAAAGGGCGTGCCGACCACCGATGAAGAGGGCGCTGGCGCAGGCTTCGATGTCAGCTTCTAGTTGAGCCATTCAGTGCAATGTGCGGATAAGTCCATTTGAGGAAGGGCGTTCGGCTCGTGTGAGTCGGGCGTCCTTCCCTATAGACGAGAAAGTCAATGGCGATGTTAAATCAAAAAAACAAGGTGATGCGTGCGGACTATGAGCAGTGGCGAGCTGGACAGGATGAGACGGCGGGTCGCATCGCGTCCGACCCCGATAGGCTCCTGTTCCATGTGGAGCCTGAGCTTGGCTGGCTCAACGACCCCAACGGTTTGGTTCAGATTGGTGATACGTATCACATCTATCATCAATACGATCCTTTCGATGCTGCGCATGGCGGTCCAGTGCTTTGGAACCATCTGACGACAAAGGATTTTGTGACGTACGAGAATCACGGCCCCGTGCTGTTCCCCGATTCCGATTTGGATTCGAGCGGAGCGTATTCTGGTTCTGCCTTTGTACGTGATGGCAAGATTCACTACTTCTATACCGGCAACGTCAAGCATTTTGACCGCGATGATTACGACTACGTGTTGACGGGCCGTGAGCAAAACCAGATTCATATGGTTGCCGAGAATCCCGACGAATTGGGCGAGAAGCGCATGGCTGTTGGACCAGTCGATTACCCCGACGATATCGGTACGCACGTGCGCGACCCCAAGATCCTTGAGCACGATGGTATCTACTACATGGTTCTGGGCGCTCGTACGAAAGACGACCGTGGCTGCGTGCTTGTCTATACTTCGCGTGATTTAGGGGTCTGGAGCTATGCGACGCGCATTGAGCTGGACGAGAACTTTGGCTTTATGTGGGAGTGCCCCGATCTGTTTGAGCTCGATGGCGAGCTTATTCTCGTTTGCTGTCCGCAGGGTGTGCCTGCCGATGGTTGGCGTTACCGCAATCCGCATCAGTGCGTGTGGTTCCCTATCGAGGCCGATTGGGAGGCGCCGAGCTTTAAAATCGTCGGGCAGGGCATGCCCCCGATGGTCGATGCCGGTTTTGATTTCTATGCTCCGCAGTCCTTTGAGGATGCTGCAGGCCGGCGTTTGATGATCGGATGGTCGGGTTGCCCCGATGCGACGGCAGAAAACCCGACGGTGGCGCGCGGGTGGCAGTGCGCGTTGACGGTGCCGCGAGAGCTGAGCATGCGCGATGGTAAGCTCTGCCAGCAGCCGGCGCACGAGATTGAGAGGATGCGCGGCGACTGCGTTCGCGCGACAGGCGGTGAAACCGTTGAGGAGCCGGGCCGCCTGTTTGATCTTGTGGTTTCCTGTGAGGGCGCCAAGATGGTCGAGCTCGAGATTCGCAAGGGTGTCTTTGTGCGCTATGCAGACGGGATGCTTACCCTCGACATGGGTGACGAAGGCTATGGGCGCGACCAGAGGTCGATCGAGCTCAGCGAGCTTCGCGACCTGCGCGTGCTTTCGGACACTACGATGGTCGAGATTTTTGCAAATGGCGGCGAGGCGGCACTTACGAGCCGTACCTATTCGCCGGCGGTTTCGGCGATGGGGTTGCATGCCGAGGGTGCGGCATCGATGAATTTCTACCGCCTCGTGCATTAACCGTGCATGGGGCACGATTGGACTTGCTGGGCGAAATGAATCGCAGTTGCCGCGGCCAACTACCGTTTATCGCGTATAGCGACCGTTTGCGGAGTAAGTAACACTTAGTAATAAACCGTGTAGAATCTCAGGTTAGCACGGAGTTTTCCAGGGAGACGCTGTCCTTTGTTGTGCGCAAGGGGCGGCGTCTCTTTGGCGCTTGGACGCCGTTGTGCAACAGTGCGGCGGCGCGTGCCATGTATTGAAAAGCCAATGTCGAGATGGGTCGTGATAATAATGGGCAAGTACGTAATCGTGGTTGAGTCTGGGTCGGATGTGACGCCGGAGCTCTGCGAGCGCTACGGCATCGTGCGCGTGCCCATGCATGTCACGATTGGTGACGAGACCGTCGAGGACGGCTCCATCGATCCGCTCGAGATTTACTCGCGCTGCAACGAGTTTGGCGTAATGCCCAAGACCAGCGGCTGCGCGCCTGCAGATTTTGCGCACGTATATGACCGTATCCATGCCGAGCAGCCCGATGCGACCATTCTGCATCTTGCGTACTCCGAAGTCACGACTTGCTCGCATCAGTCCTCCAAGATTGCGGCTAAGGGCCGCGACTACGTATTCTCCATGGATACGCGTTTTGTCTCGGTGGGCCAGTCGCTCGTTGCCGTCGAGACCGCCAAATACATCGAGGCTCACCCCGATGCCACCGTCGACGAAATTTTCGCCTTCACCAATTCGGTGATGGACCGTGTGCTGCTGGGCTTTGTTCCTACCGACCTAGCCTTCCTTAAGGCGGGAGGTCGTCTGTCCAACGTGGCATTCCTTGGCGCCCACCTGCTCAAGATTAAGCCCTGCATTGAGGTGACGGGCGGTAAGTTTGTGGCGACCAAGAAGTTCCGCGGCTCTATGCTCAAGTGCGCCCGCGCCTTTATTGACCACATGGTTGCGAAGGGCGAGATTGACTACTCGCACATTGGCCTGGCGTATTCGGTAGGCCTTTCCCAGGAGCTGCGCGACGACATGGAAGTCTATGCGCACGACCTGGGCTTTAAAGACGTTACCTGGACTCAGGTCGGCGGTGTCATCTCGAGCCATTGCGGCCCGACCGCCTTCGGTGCGGTGCTCACGCTCAAGGCGTAAAGGCTGTAGGCGAGCATTCTTCGCCTTCACATCTCGACATGGGCTCCCGTCACGGTAATGGGGGATAGATTAAAACGTGCCATTCTAGCCCGAGACGTTTAAACGCAAACGTATGGGCTAGAATGGCTCTGGCATTTATGTAGCTAAAATCAAAGAGAGGCAAGGTAGCGGGAATGGCTGAGATGACGCTCGAGGGTGTGGACGCTCGTCCTGAGGACTCCGCGTTTGCCCTGGGCCGCGTACATTCGATTGAGACGATGGGAACGGTCGATGGACCTGGCATCCGCTTTGTGGTGTTTGTTCAGGGCTGCCCCATGCGCTGTGCGTATTGCCACAACCCCGATACCTGGTCGGTTAACGGCGGTACCATGGTGACCGTCGAGCACCTGATGGACGAGTTCCAGAGCAACCATGAGTTCTACCGTAGCGGCGGCATTACCGTTTCGGGCGGTGAACCGCTCCTGCAGCCTGAGTTTTTGGCAGACCTGTTCCGCGTGATGCACAACAACCCCGACGGACGCGTACACACCTGCCTAGACAGCTGTGGCTATGCGTTTGACCCCAAGCATCCGGAGAAGTTCGATGCTGTGCTCAACGAGACTGATATGGTGCTGCTCGACATTAAGCATGCCGATCCGGTTGAGCACAAAAAGTTGACCGGATGCGATCCTGCGCGCATCCTGGCGTTTGGCGATGAGCTTGCCCGTCGCAAGATTAAGGTCGTTATCCGTCACGTGGTGGTGCCGGGTATTACCGACACGGTGGAAGAGTGCGAGGCACTCGGTCGTCTGATCGCTCCATGGCATAACGTGGTGGGCCTGGAAATGCTGCCGTATCACACGATGGGTGTCGTCAAGTACGAGCAACTGGGCATTCCCTATAAGCTCGAGGGCGTGCCACAGATGGATACCGCGCGTATGCCCGAGTTGCGCAATGCCGTTATGGCCGGCATGAAAAAGCGCCGTGCGGAGCTCAAAAACGCCATCGGTTAACAAGCCCCGTCCCAAATTGACTACCTTTTAAGATGCGCAAGGCACTCATTGGGGACAGACTTAAATGAGTGCCCCTGGGCACCAAGTTGATTGCCAAAGAGCCCCGTCAAGTTGCGGTGGAATAGTTCTTGTTTTTCGGCTTATGCCGCCCAAACAGGAACTATTTCATCGCAACTGCGTTTTGGGTAGAGATGCGCAACAGAATTGGCAAAAATGCATAGAAACGCTTGTGGTTTCTTTAAAGACACCTTAAACGCCGCTGAATATCTTTGGAAAGAATTGCCTGCTCGGTATCATGCTGCTCGTATATAAACGGTGGCAGTCAGGAGACCACGTGCGAAACATCGCATCGCGGGACGAGTATGTGCCGCAGCATGGCAGCAGATATAAGACGAAGGGCACGTCTTCGCGTGGCCTTGCCGGCGCTCGCATCCGCGTGAGGAAGATTGCCGCCATTGGGATGCTAACGTCGGCGGTTATTATCCTCGGAATTACCGTTAAAACCTACGCCTCGGAGCGAACGGGGCGCCCAGATGCGTCAACGGTACAGCTGCAAAACGAGAAGGTTTCAAAGTCCAAAGCGTCGGCAGATCAAGCTCTGTCGACGGCAGATCTCAAGACGAGACTTTCGAAGGCGGACTTCAACGATATCCCTTCGGGTGATACCGTTCGGACCTTCTCGTTGGTGGATAACAAGACTCCTGCCTTGGAGGATGAGAGCCTTGCCTCGCTCCAGGATGCCCTGTGTCGGGCGCAGGAGCTGGGCGATGTGGGTGTAGTGTTCTACGACCTATCGAGCGGTAGGGGCGTGACGTATAACGCTGATGTCGAGGTGTATGGAGCGAGCAGCTACAAAGCGCTGTATGCGCTCTATATTTGCGAGACGTTGGTCGAATCGGGGCAGGTGTCGCTCGATGGGCCTTTAGCCACGTATGGTGGTTACAGCATGGGCTGGCAGACGGTGCGCAACCTTATCGAGAATGCCGTCGTCAACTCAGACAACGATTCGTTTATCGCGTTACGCGCGGCGTTTGACCATGATGGCTATGAGGATTGGATTGCCAATCTGGGTGTTGATGACGAAACGGCACTGAATCCGATGAGTGATTTTCCGACCTACTGCCCGCGCACTTCTGCGAGGTTATGGCGTGAGATGAGCGAGTATCTGAGCATGGATACCGAGACTTCACAGTGGTTGTCGGGCCTTCTGGCATCAACATCGCGCTCGTTTATTCGCGATGGCATTGCGGACGAGCAGGTTTTGGTGCGCAACAAGGCAGGTTGGATCAGCGAGGACGGTTGCTATTCGACATGCGATGCGGGCCTTATCGACATCGATGGCCGTACCTATGTCATGAGCGTCATGACATCGATGCCGTGGAGCGACCGCTCGAGCGAGGTTACGGCTGCGATTGCAAAGGCTCTGTTTGATACGCGAGCTGCGCTGGCTTAGCGTGTTCGTTTGGCGAGGTCAAACAAAATGCTGGTACCATACCTTGGTTGAGAATTTCGTATAGGTTTGGGGAATGGTATGGCTACCATCGCGATTATCGGTGCGCTCGAAAAAGAGATCATGCAGATTAAGGAAGAGCTGAGCGACGTATGCGAGGCACGGGAGGCAGGCTTGACCGTTGTGAGCGGTGAGCTCGACGGCCTGATGATTGTCGCCACAACGGCGGGCATGGGCACGGTGAATGCCGCTGCCGCGACGCAGCACCTCATTAGCAAGTATGCTCCGCAGGCTGTTGTGTTTTCGGGCATTGCGGGCGGTTTGAACCCCAAGCTCCATATCGACGATGTGGTCATTGGCAAACGCCTGCGCTATCTGGATACCGATACCGCGCTTATCGCCGAGTCCGCACCGGGGCTCGAGGAGTTTGGCTCGACGCCCGCGCTGGTCGATATTGCCGCCGAAGTGCTTGCTGAGCGTGGGTTTGTTGACGCTTCGAAAAATGCAGTCGCTTCGAACGAGGGCACCAAGCAGTTCCTGGTCGGCACGATTGCCACGGGTAACCGCTTTGTGACGGGCGCCACCATGCGCAACGACGCTATCGAGGCGACGCATGCCGATTGTGTCGGCATGGAAGGTGCGGCAATTGCCCATGTCGCAACCAAAAATGGTGTCGATTGCCTGGTATTGCGCGCTATCAGCGATAATTGTGACGAGGCGTACGATGCAATTTGCGAGCGAGAGTTCGATCTGTTCGAGTACGCGCGTGTCGCAAGTGACATTACGCTCGATATCGTCCGCCGTATTGCCGCTGCGCAATAGCGCGTCTATTTGTAAGAACCTACGACCAAGGAGTGTCCATGGCCGATTCCATTAACTACCAGCTTGCCAAGTTCGTCGCCAGCTATGGCAAGGTTTCGCAGATTCCCGAGTCCACCTGCCCCGAGGTGAGCTTTGTCGGCCGCTCCAACGTGGGCAAGTCGTCGATTATGAACAAGCTATTTGGCCGCAAGAACCTAGTCAAGGTTTCCAGTACGCCGGGCAAGACGAGCAACATCAACTTCTTTGAGGCCGATGACGTGCATTTCGTGGACCTGCCGGGTTACGGTTTCGCCCGTCGCTCCAAGGCCGAGCGCGACCGCTGGGCCGAGCTTATCGGCGACTTTTTCGACTCCGAGCGCAGCTTTAACTTGGTCGTCTCACTGGTGGACATTCGTCACGACCCCAGCAAGCTCGACCACGACATGATCGACTACCTTCAGGGCAACGAGTTCAACTTTATCGTCTGCCTCACCAAGGCCGACAAGCTCAGCCGCACCCAGCAGGCCCGCCAGGCAGCAGCCATCAAAAAGCAGCTCAACGTCCCGGCCGAAAACGTGATCATCACAAGCTCCCAAACCGGTGTGGGCATCGATGAACTCAAGCGCCGCATCGCCGAGGCATGCCTCTATTAAGTGCTCCAGCCTAGCAAGAGCCCCTATCAATAAAAAGCCAAACTATCAGCCCGGCGCTTTTACAGAGCGTAGGTCCCTGTAGCCGCCGCCAGCGAAGTTAACGTAGGGGAGGCCCCGGGCGATTAGCCCCCAAAATTAGCCCCGGCCGCCCGCCCCCCCCCCCCCCCCCGAG
>UQAU01000033.1 GCA_900539035.1 uncultured Collinsella sp.
ACGCCCCGTTTTAAAAGGGACTGAGGTACCCGGACAGCCGTTATGCTGCCGATGGTGACGCCCACGGCGTGACTGCAAAGGGCAACTGCCAGCAATGGTACCAGCGCCAGGACCTGGCACCGGCTTCCATAGACTGCCACCGCCGGCAGGGCAATGAACACAGAATCCAGCAGGGCCATCCCCACCGCCGCCTTGGCAGGGAACCCCAGGACCACCAGCAGCGGCATCACCAGAACGGGCCCCCCCGCCGCCCACTGGGCCCGGGGGGGCGCCCTATTACCTATATGCTGCCGGCACACAGTCCAAAGCTCGCAAGCTCTTATTCAGCCACCTCGCGCAGGGCCGACATCGTAGCCGCATATTGCTGCTGCAGCGCATGCATTCCCTCGCGAGCGCCGTCAACGGCATCAGCGCCACGCAGCGCTTCGGTCACCACGACCGCAGGCTCGTACAGATTATCGAATCCCAGATTCTGACTCACGCCCTTGAGCGTATGCGCTGCCATAAACGCACTCTTGGCGTCTCCCGCCGCCATAGCGGCCTCCAGCTTGTCTATGCTCTCGTCATCCAAAAACTTGAGGGCAAAGCGGGCAAGCATTTCCTCGCCCATCAGCCGAGCGCACGCGTCATCATAATTGGCGCCGATCTTCTCATACGCCTCACGCATGGAAATCATGGATTAAAACTCCTTTGGTCAAACTAAATCGTGGGAAACGCGACGACATCGGCGGGGCGTGCCAATGTCTCAGCGATACGGTCTTGTACCTCGAGCAGGCAGTCGAGCAACAGCGGGTTAAAGGTGCCGCACTTACCGTCCAGGATCATCTGGATCGCCTCCTTGTGCGGGATAGCGTCCTTGTACACGCGCACGCTCGTCAGCGCATCATACACATCGGCCACCGAGACCACCTGCGCGGCAATGGGAATTTCGTCGCCCTTAAGGCCATCGGGATAACCCCTGCCATCCCAGCGCTCGTGATGCCAACGCGCAATCTGGTACGCATATTCCATAAGCGCATTGCCGACGTGATGACGGCCCAGCTCAAGCAACATGTCGGCGCCGATCGTGGTATGCGTCTTCATAATCTCGAACTCCTCGGGCGTAAGACGCCCGGGTTTGTTGAGGATCGCATCGTCAATCGACATCTTGCCGATATCATGCAGCGCCGAAGCCAAGGCAATCGTGGAGCGCTCCTCATTGTCGAGGGAGATGGTGTCGCTACGCTGGACCAGACAGTCCAGCAGCAGCTCGGTCAGCTTTTCGATATTCGTAACGTGCCTGCCGCTCTCGCCATTGCGAAGCTCCATGACGCCAGCCATGATGTCGATGAGCATGCGACTGTTCTTGACGCGCTCGTTGTACTGCTGGGACAGCAGGCTCGTCAGGCGGCGCTGTTTGGCGTATAGGCGGATAGTGTTGCTTACACGGCGGCGTACGACACGGGAGTCAAATGGACGGCTGATATAGTCCGAGGCGCCCAGCTCATACGCGCGCAGAACCATATCATCGGAATCTTCGCTCGAAATCATGATGACAGGCAGATTGTCGATACCCGATCGACGCGACAGATCGGCCAGCACCTCAACGCCGCTTATGCCCGGCATCACAATATCCAGCAGCACGAGCGACAACTTATCGCCATAGCGGTCGACCATGTCAAGCGCCGTACGACCGTTATCGGCCTCGAGGATGCAATACTCGTCCTTGAGCATCTCGTTGAGAATAGCTCGGTTCATCTCAGAGTCATCGATAATAAGCACCAAAGGCTTTTCGCTTTGGAAGGCTTCGATGGAATCGGCATCGGTCATGACCGTACCGGCTTTTGCCTTAGCGCGGCTCAATAACTGGACAGCGCGGCCAACGCCCTCATCGACCGTCTCGCCATGAATGCGGACGCCACCAACACATGCCGTCAAGCTCACGTACTCATGGCCCGGAACAATCGTGGCATGAACGGCATCGGACACCTGATGCAGGCGACGGGTGAAGTCATCGGAGGGAATATTGGGCATGACGACCACAACTTGTCGCAGCCATAGCGTACAAGCTCGTCAGTCGAACGAATTCCGCTGCGTATGGCTGTCGCCACAGCACCGAGCGCAAGGTCGCCGGCATGGCGGCCACACGTATCGTTGAAGACCCTAAAATCATCAAGGTCGATCACCGCAACGCCGGCATTCATGCGGGCGCTACGGAGCTTTTCCTCGTAATATCGGCGATTGCGCACACTCGTCAGCACGTCGGTGTAGACAAGGTCCTCTTCTGCGGCCTCTTGCTCATCGATCGGACGCACCATCAGCAAGACGCAAGGCTCACCCTCGACCTTTAGAGGGCGTAGGCGAGCGCGGTACTCAACACCATCGTTGAGCAGTTGCTCCGACACCTCATCGGAGTCTGCCAAAGCCTCAAGACTCGACTGACGCAGACAAGGGCAGCGATCGCCGGCGAGCAGGCAGTTAGGCTCGCTCTTAATCTGATCGGCCGACAGCAAACGCACCACGGGGTAGGTCTTCGCGACGCGGGCGACCTCAGCGGTAGCCTCCTCGTCGGTTAGATTGACCTCGTGATTATTGAGCATATGGGGCCCTTTCGATAGGTGCGCATAGTAGCGGTGGGTTCCAAATGTTTCAAGGGTAACACCTTGCCGATGCAGGTAAGCACGTGAATGCTGTTACATTTTTATGAGTTGGCAGACGGCGCGATTGAAGCCGCAGACGTGAGGTTTTGAGCACGTTTGTTAACACGGCCGAAACGTTTGCGGGTGAAGCCTGTTTTGGCCATTGCGGGTGTTAGAGCCCCAGGATGCCACGGACAGTCTGAGCAGCCGCTGCCGGGCGATCGCGCAGGCCGTTGTGCGCGCCGGGAACCATTACGAGTGGACAGTCCAAAAGCTCAGCCGCTATCCTCGTGCCCGCCTCGCGGGGCGTACCAATCGAGAGCTCGCCCAGGAGCACGGCGGCCACCGTTTTCGACGCGCGAACGCTATCCCAATCGGGAACGCAGGTCATAGTAATCCCGTATTCGTTCGCCATGAAACTACGGCCGTTGCGCAGAGCATGCTTGGCTTCTGCCTCGGTTAACTTGGGGGCCTCAGGGTCCGAATCGCCGATGGCGCCCAGGAAGGCCCGTAATGCCCTGGAGACCTTTCCCGCGGCGATCATCTCGAGCAAAACCGGGGCCGCGCCCAGGCCGGCACCCTCATCCGTCACGGCGGGTTCATGCAGGATCGCACGCGAGATTATAGCGGGGTTTGCACGGAGAAGCTCCAGGGCCACCAACGTACCGGCACTGTGCGCGAGCACGTTTGCCGGAGCGCCAATATGCTCGATAACGGCCTGCAGGTCGGCGGCTTGGGCGGCAAGGTCGTAGCGTCCGTCTGCAGCGTCGCCGCTCTCGCCGCAACCGCGACGGTCGTAGGCAATGACGCGATAGTCACAGGCGAGCTCGCGGGCTATGGCGTCAAAAAAGACGCCGTCGACGCAGGCGCCGTGCACGCACACCAAGGCGGGCGCATCGGACGATACAACCGGGCCGGCATACTCGCGGCAGGCAATCGTGGTGCCCGCATTCTCGACCGTAAAATCCATACTGTGTTCCCATCGTCAACACCACCAGACCGTGCCGGGGTGCGGCTTAGCCAGATGGCGTCATTTGTGCGTACATGAATGCGCTTACTGTACCCGACTCGCACCCTTTCATGACAGGGTTTCGAAAGTGTGGGGAAAAATCGAAAGCCGGCAAGCACAACTGAATTTTAGTCGACAAACCCGCAGGTCACAGATATCCATTATGGTCGTCTGGTCGGCAAGTTCCCGGTTTCACCTCACTTCCGAAATAAGGCTTTGCGAGGCTTACGCTGGGCGGTCCCATGAGCCAGAAACAGTGGGTTCAAAGCGCTGGATGGAATCATTGCTATCCCCTCTCGCAACAAATCCCGAGCGCATACGACCGACAGAAGGCAAAAAATCGACCGGACAATCTTGTAAAAGACGTCCGGTCTATACGAAATCAGGTTATTGCGCCAGCACGATAGCCGTTGCCAGGTCCCGCTCGTTGGTAATGGAGACAAGCAACTCGGTTACGCCGGCCTCGGCGAGCACCGGGGCAAGTGGCCCCGTGAGCGTGATGCGCGGTGCGCCTCCACTGTCTTCCAGCGTCTCAACGATCCGCAAGTCGAAGCCTTCGGTCGTAAGGTGTGCCAAAGCCTTGAACGTCGCCTCCTTGACGGCAAACTTGCCGGCAAGGACTTGAGCCGTATCATGCCGTAAGGCAACCTGGGTACATTCGGCCTCGGTGAAGGTGTGGCGAACGAACGCCCCATCCATGTCGGAACAAAGCCGGCGCATCTCCTCAATATCGACCGCATCGATCCCTATACCTTTGACCATGTCGGGCCCCATCTTTCAAAATCGAAACAACAGCAACGTTTCAGGACAATACCCTGCGCCCAAACCAAAGTACGCCGCGCATACACGATCGTTCGTTGGCACGGCACTTTGGCGGTCCTTGTTGGCGAAAAACTCTATTTACGACGCAGGGCAAGCATGCCAAGGACAAAGCAGAGAAGCATGCAGACGACGGATAGGCCGAACATGAGCGTGAAACCACCGGGCAGGTCGATTACAAAACCCCAGAAGATCGAGGCAACCACTCCGCCGAGGGCTCCTGCGATCGACACGCGCGAGTAGATGTTGGTGTAGTCGAGCGACCCGAAGGCAGAGCGCACCAAAAGCGGCGTCTGCACCGTGGTGCACGCGTAGACAAAGCCAAAAGCGAAGGCACCCACGAGCAGGGCCGCGCTGATTCCAGGGACGAGTGCCATGAGGGCAACACCCACAAGGCCGCATGCCACGCCGAGCGAGAGGCCAAGCTTGGCCGACTTGTCGTTGACCACGCCGAGCACGACCTTGCCAATCGCCTGACCCGCCATGCACGCGCTTGCCACCACGCCCGAGATCGCGGCGATCGCGGGCGCGCGGTCAGCAAACGAAAGGCAGTACGACGGCAAGAATTGGTAAACCGTCTGATTAACCGTGATGACGAAGGAAAACACGACGAGCGCAAAGAACGCGGGCATGCGCATGGCCTGCGCGGCCATCACGCCCCGCTCGGTGGAGGCGGCAGCTGCACCTTCAGCTGCGTCCCTAGCCTCGGAAGCAGTATCCTCGACACCGTAGGGAAGCAGACCTTTGTCCGCCGGCTTAGAACGAACCACAAGAAACGTGAACGGTAGGGCGACGATGAGCACGATCAGGCCGAAGACCAGATACCCCATGCGCCAGCCCTCGGTACCCGATGAGATCAGCGCTGTGCCGAGCGGGTTGAAGACGACGCCGCCGATACCGGTGAACGCCATGCAGAGGCCCACGAAGAAGCCGACCTTCTTCTTGCACCACGCGTTAATGAGCGTGGGGACGGCGAGATAGATGAGCGGCGCCGTGCCGATACCGAGCGCCACGCCCGCGATGTAGAACATCCAGACGGCGGTGAAACGCGACATGGCGACAAGCGCGATGCCGTCGAGAGCGATGGCAGCCGAGAGCACGGTACGCGTGTCGAAGCGACTTATGAGCTTGCCCGCAACCGGCAACATGAACATCATCGCCAAGTTGAGGATCGAGAAATACATGGTGAACGACGCACGGGCGACGCCAAAATACTCGCTCACCGGGGTGAAAAAGATACCGGCGCAGCTCAGCACGAGCGCGCACGGGATGCCGGCGATCACGATACCGGCAGCCACGATCAGGTATGCATAGTGAAACCCGCCGCGGAGGGCGGGGGCCTGAGCCCCCGCAGCAGAAGTTGTTCCCTGTGACACCGCGCCCCCCTTAGGCCTCGACGTCGGCGAAAGCGCCGGGCATCATGAAACCCTTCCAAGAGGGCTCGCCGGTGTAGGTCATGACGTCCTCGGTGCCCTCGAGCGCACGGATGGCACCGGACGCGAGGGCATCCATCTCGAAATCGCCACCGTAGACCTTGACCGGCGCGATCCACTCGACACGCTCGCGCACATAGCTGGTGAAGTACGGGTCATTGGAGACGCCACCAGTGAGAACGATGCCGTCGACCTCACCCTTGAGCGCGGCCGCGAAAGCGCCGATGTACTTGGCGACCTGATAGGCCATGGCGTCATAGACGACCTTCGCCCACTCGTCGCCCTTCTCGATGCGTTGGCAGATGATACGCGCATCGTCGGTACCGCACAGACCCACGAGGCCACCGGTCTTGCCGATCACGCCATCCATTTGCCTCTTGTCGGCACCCTCGGTGAAGGCAATCTTGACAACGGGCTTGAGCGGAGCATCGCCCGAGCGATTAGGTGCGAAGGGGCCAGAGCCCTCGAGGACGTCGTTGGTATCGATCATGCGACCATGCTCATGACAGGCGACGGAGAGACCGCCTCCCACATGTGCGACGATGAAGTTGCCCTCGGCATAGGTCGTGCCGAGCCCCCCGGCGCAACGGATGGCGCACTCCTTCTGATTGAGACAGTGCACGTGACTCTTGCGGTAGACACCGGGGTAACCGGTGATGCGGGCGACATCCTCGAGCTCGTCGGTATCGGGCTGGTTGACGGCGTAGGCGGGCTTGCCCACCTGCTGGGCAAAAGCATGCAGCAGCGGCGCACCTAAAATGGCGGGATGGTTGACACCGGCGTTCATGACGTGGTCGCAGACCGTATCGTCGATCGCAAAGATGCCACCGACGGTAGGGCCCATGGAACCGCAGTAGCCGGAGAACGCATCGATGTCTTCGAGTTTGACGCTGTGCTCCTCGAGCGCGGCAAGGATGGTCTCCTTGCGGTATTCGAACTGATCGGCCGCCTGGTCGAAGCGAGCGAGCTCCTCAGCCGGATGGGTGACGTTAAGACGGAACAGGGCCTCGGTGCCATCGAACACGGCGACCTTGGTTGAGGTGGAACCCGGGGAGAGGGTCAGGATCTTGTAGCTCATGGAAGCTTCCTTTCTATCTGGAGAAATGGATCAACAGGGGCAAGCGGTGTTGTCGGGATTGGAAATAGAAACCCGGTGACGGAAACGAACGGCGTCGTCAGCTAGCGGTTTTGGATAGCAAAAAGCACGAGCGACGTCACGTAGCCGATAAACACGAGCGGGATATACGTCGCGAGCCACGTGGCGGCGACATCGCCGCCCGTCGACGTCTGGATCAGAGCCATGGTGAAGGAGATGCACGTCACGAAGATGAAGTTCTCGACAAAGACTTGGAGAACGGGGCGCCAACGGCACTCCCCCGCCCATCCGGTCACGGCGGCAGCAAACCCAGGCACGGGCAGCACGAGCTGCAACAGCACATTGGTAAAAAACGCCGATGCCACGCCCGGATACCAAGATTGGAATGCAATCTCGGCACCGCCGATGAGCATCGCCGAGGTGTTGATGACCAGCGCAAGCACGAGGTCGCAGAGGATGGTCGCGATATTCCATTTGCACATGGCAGCTACTCCGGATCTTCAAGGCCGGGAAACGGCACGTCACGGCATGCCGGTCCGAGCAAATGTTCAAGGGACGTTTTGACGGCGCGGGCCGCGGCGCGCTGGAACCCAGGGGGCCGCGCGGCGACGGTCTCAGGCATTGAGATGGCTCGAAACGTCTCCATATCGGCCGCATCCTCGATGTAGCCGTGGTAGACGCCCGCGACGGGATTCCAGACGCCAGACGCACCCGCATCAACCATACGGCGGTACAGCGTCTCCGCCTGAGGCAGGAGCGCATCACCCTCGACCGGGCAGAACACCGTAGGCGGCAACGCAGCGAGCTCGCCATCATCTGCATGCACAGGAGACATCAGCGGATCGGTCTCGTCACGCTCGCCCGCATACATCGCCGAGAACGCGGCCATCTTATCGACCGGCAGGTCGCAAGCGCGCACACCGCTCGGATTGATGCGCTCGGCCACATCGAGGCACGGATAATGGAGAGCCAAACCCGAGACAAGTGGAGCCGAATCGTCACGCTGGGAGAGCAGGGCGTAGGCAACAGCCAGGTTCGCCCCGGCACTGTAGCCCATGAGCACGGTGCGGGCTGACTCGACCTTGACCTCACTACCGTCGACGATACGCCGGACCGTGCCCGCCACGTCGTTGAGTGCGGCGGGAAACGGATGCTCCGGCGCCAAGCGGTACTCAATCCCCACGACGTTGACATCGAAGGTGTCACGTACCCAAGCGCGCAACGCATCGCCCTTGCGGGCATCGCCGAGTGCGAAGCCGCCCCCGTGGAGTTCGAACACCACAGGTCGGGGTGCCGTGCCAGCCGCACGATGCAGCCAACAGCCGCTCGCGCAACCGAGTTCGACCTCGGGCGTCAGCCACTCCCCCGTCATGGCCCGGGCGTCGAGAGCGCGCTCGGTCTGACGACGTAGATACGGAAGCGCTGCCGCGAAGCCGCCCGCGTCCATATCGGCCATCAACGGGCCGAGAGAACGAGCATCGCGATGTCGCCGACAATCTCGTCGACCGTGGCACCGCGCGAACTATCGGCGACGGGGTGCCTGAAACCCGAGAGGCTGTGGCCGTAAGCCGCACCGTGGGCAAAGCGCTGGATCAGCTTGACGGCGATGTTCGCGGCATTGAGGTCGGGGAACACGAGGACGTTGGCACTGCCGGCAACGTCGCTCTCGCGCTTGACCTTCTTGGCGGCGACAGCTGGATCAATCGCGGCGTCGAGTTGGAACTCGCCGTCGACGGCGAGGTCACTTCGACGCTCGTGGACGATCTTGATGGCCTCCTCGACACGGTCGACCGAGGTGCCGGCACCGGACCCATCCGTGGAGAACGACAGGAACGCCACGCGGGGTTGCCATCCCATCATGGCAGCAGAGCCGTCCGCCGCCGCGATGGCGATGGATGCCAACTCCTCGGCCGTGGGCTCAGGGTTGAGGCCGCAGTCGGTGAAGCAGATAACGCTGCCCTCGGGGCCTTCGAAGCCCGGAGTGTCGACGAGTGCGAAGATACTCGGAACATCAACGCCCTCGGCGAGACCGATAATCGTCTGCGCCGCCATCAGCACGTCGCCCGTAGTGTTGACATGGCCGCAGAACGTGCAGTCGACGTCACCCTGCTCCTCCATCATCATGGCGAAGTACATCGGGTTCTTGATCTTGCGGCGGCTGCCCTTGGCGCTGATAAGGCGCGGGCCTCCGGCCATGTAGCGCTCGGCAAGCACATCGGCCGCAGCTTCGTCAGTGTTATCGACAATCTCCATGCCCTCGAGCGACACGCCGGCACGCGCAGCGGTCTCCTCGATCACAGAACGCGGGCTCACGAGAACCGGGGTGCCGATACCCTCGTCGAGCACGCGGCGCGCGGCGAGAAGAGTCTTCTCCGCCTCGCACTCGGGAAGCGCCACGCGCTTGGGCGCGCCCTTGGCGTCCTCAACAAGCTTTTCGATCAGGGTTGCCATCTTGTCTCCGTCCTTTCACAGTGAGTTGAGGCGATGCAGCCTCGCTATGGAATCCAAGCCTCTGTCAGATTCCACGACGGCGCCGCAACGATCAGACGGGGCGACGACAGATCGCCGCCGCCCCGGTGCAGACTACATCGAGAGAGTGTCGTCGATGAGCTTCGCAGCTTCGGCGAAGGTCTTGCACTTGTTGAGCTGCATGAAGGGCACCTCGACCTCGTACTCGTCCTCGAGCGCGGAGGCGAACTGGACGATGTTCACGCTCTTGCAACCCAAGTCGTCGACAAAGGAAGTCTCGGCCGAAAGGCTGTCACGTTCGCCACCGAAAATCTCGACAGCCTTGTCCTTGAGAATGTCGACGACCTCTTCCTGGAATTCGTTCATAATGTGTTCCTTTCCTTGTGGGACTAGATGCCGGGCGAACACTCGGCTAGGTTTACTGAAGTTTGTCTGGCGGCTGCGACGTTCCGGCTCAATGGATATGCAGCTGCCAGACGGCTACTCTCCGCGGATATTGGACGCGATCTGCTTATAGGGCAGCGCGATCACGGGGACGAGCGCGACGAGGCAGATAACGAAGACCGCGAGCATCACGTTCTGCGGGCCGGCTACAGCGGAGACAGTCGACATGACTGAGACGCCGGCAAAGTTGAGCACGTTGAAGATGACTTGGATGGGCGTATAGGCGACCTCGAAATCAGCGCGGCCGTAAATGGAGGCTGTCAGTGACATGCAGACGTTTGCGGCACCCGAGAGACCGAACATGAACATGCCCGTGGCCACGGCGCAGACGACGGAGCTCACACCGCCGAGCTTTACCAAAAGACCGCCAATACCCAGCACGCAAATCACGACAAGTGTGGTCTTTTTGGTGCCGATCTTTTGATCGAGCACACCGATAAGATAGTGGCCGAGTAGACCGATGGGCCACATGGAAGACAGCAGCACGACGCCGAACATCGGATCTTGGCCATAAGAGGCGAGCGTGGGGACGAGCAGGGCGATCGTGCCGGCACCGACCATCATGGGGAGACCGGTTCCAAGACCGATAAGCCAAGTCTGAGGCGTCTTCAGGACGCGGGCGGTGGTCCAAGGACTCGTCTTCTTGTACTCGAGCGATGCCTTGAACTCGGCCTCGAGCTCCTCACGGCTCACGGACTGGTCATT
Organism: uncultured Collinsella sp.; assembly: GCA_900539035.1. Taxonomy (GTDB): domain Bacteria; phylum Actinomycetota; class Coriobacteriia; order Coriobacteriales; family Coriobacteriaceae; genus Collinsella. The sequence goes on from UQAU01000033.1 coordinate 10,594, forward strand.
GTCGGGATAGGCGCCAGCCTCCTCGGGGTTGTTCTTGACAAAGAGGAAAACGGCGGCGGCCGCGATCGCAACGATAGCAGCCATGGCCCAGAAGAAGCCAGAGATACCGAAGGCGGTGCCCGCAAACCCCAAGATGATGGGGTTGAGCGTCGCCGAGGAGATGGTCATACCCATGGTGGCGATACCCATAAAAGCACCCTTGGTGCGTGGGAACCAAGAGGATCCGAGGAGCCCCACACCGATGGTGGCGTAGGCGACCATCGAGAAGTTGAAGATCACGACACCTGCGGCGAAGACCTCAAACGTGCGGGCGCAGGCCAGCACGCCAAAACCGATGGCGGACTCGGCAAGGCCGATGACCGAGACCATCTTGGCGCCGATCTTGCGGCCGAGCGTACCGAAGAGCACAACGGCGATCAGGCTGATCCAGCCGGCGATGGTGATGACATAGGACATGTCGGTTTGCTGCCAGCCGTACATCTCGTTAAAAAGACCAAACAGCGTGTTGGTGGCAGCATTCCAGAACGAATAGAAATAGAAGAAGATGAAGCAGGCAATGGTGATGCCCCAGCCCTTGGCTCCAAAATTGGGCAACCAGGCGTTGAATTTCTTGTTTTCTGCCATAAAGACGACTCCCTAGATATAAGGCGGGAGGCGGAGAGAGGCTAGGTCCTCCCGCCGGATGGCACCCCGGGGGCTCAGGTCCCCGGGGCTTTCAGGCGCGCATGCATGGGGTGCGCGCCCCTAAAATCGCGATCGATCACGCACCGGAGGCTTAGGCGCAATCGCCACGCCAGATGTAGTCGCCCACCTTGTATTTGGGCGGAACGACCGGGATCTGCAGGTAGGACTGGTGTTCGCCACCGGTATGGATGACGTGCAAGCCGTCGCCGTTGTCGGTCTTGTGGTTCATATCGTTATCGTGGAACCACTCGGTCTTGATAAAGCGACCGGCGATGACAATCTGGAGCTTCTCGCCCTTGTGCCAGAAGCGAGAATGCGGGTACATCTCGACGTCGACCGGCACGATCTCGCCCGGCTTCATGCGCTCCTCCTTCTCGTGAGAGTGCACAGGCTGGAAATCGCTCGCATACTTGGGATCGAGGTCGCGATGACTGCAGCGTAGGAATCCCCATGCGCCGCGGAAAGGAGCGCCCATGACGCGAATGGGCACGTAATTGCCCTCGTGATCGAGTTTGATAACCCAAGGGAAGAGATCCATGTTGTCATAACCGCGGCACTCGACGTTGAGGTGCAGCTTCATGAAACCAGTGATCTCGGTATCCTCGGTGAACTCGTAGGTAAACGTCGTGGTTTCGGTCTTGGGGTCGTAGACGACCTCGGACTCGTTGGCGCACTCGTCGAAGCTCGCGGCAGCGTTCCCGGCATCGAGATAGAGCTTCTTATACTCGGTGCGCTTGAGCGGGAAGGTATCCTCGGCGCGCTTGCTAGCGTAGTCGTAGTCATAGCCGTCCATGACGTCGATGCGCACGCGCGGCGTCATCTCCCAGCCGTTGTGAATCTCCTTGCAATAACGGTCGAAGAACTTGCGCACATCCTCCATGTTCTCCGGCTTGTAGGTATCTGGCCACTCGAAATCGCGGTGAGCGCGCATCCACTTCTTGGGCGAGCGGATACGACGGAAACCCTCGAAGGCGCCGCGCAGGTGATGGTGGACCCAACCGGCGGTGACGTACGTCGGGATGCGAATCTTGTTCCAGTCGACGATCTTATCCTTGTAGTAGGCGTTCATAAGCGGGTTCTCGGCCACCATCTTGGGGGTGTCCTCGATATAGTTGTTGACGGCGAGTGCCTGAATGATATGCGTCTCGTAGTCGGGGTTGGGGATGCCGCCGCAGAAGTAGGACTCACGGTAGAGGTCGCCCTGGCCTTCCCAGGCGGCGAGGCACGCGAGGTGCGGCGGACGCTGGGCGGCGATACGCCAGTGAGCCATGCAAACGCCGGAGTTGCCGATCATCGTGGCGCGGCCGTTGCACCACTCCTGAGCGGTGACCCACTCGATGAAGTCGTAGCCGTCCTGGGCATCCTGGGAGCCCCACAGGTAGACGTCGCCCTCGGAATTGCCCACGCCGCGCGGGTCGATGTTGGCAACGGCGTAACCGTAGTGGCACCAATAACCGGGATCGGGCGCCTCGAACTTGGCGTACTGCGACACGGTTTTGGGCGGTACGCCCATGAGCTGCCAGGAGTCCATGCCCTCGGACGGATTCTTGCCAAACGGGGCAAAGACGCAGATGACCGGCACTTTCTCGGTGGTGTTGGCCGGACGATAGATGTCGGCGTAAATCGTGGTGCCGTCGCGCAGAACGCAAGCCACGTCGCGCTCGCACATGACGCCCGGGATATCGGTCATGTAGGTATGCGGATCGTATTTGGCGCAGAAGCCCATGGTGGCGACCATCTCGCCGTCACCGGCCGCCTCGGGATCTTCGCGCATGCGGCGCTTGATCTCGTCGAGCTCCTCGCGACTCTTGCCGGGGTTGCCCTTAGCGAAGGGAACCTCGAACTCCTCGCCGTCCTTGCCGAAGGTCATCTTCTTATAGATGCCCTTGTACTCTTCTTCGGCCATAGAAAACGCTCCTTTCCAGGCGTTCCCGGTTTTGTTTCCGGGTTGTTTCCATGGCTTGAAGTATGCGACGTGAGCCATCCTCAATCACTGTTCGCAAGCACAGCGATTGAGGATATCGACAGGGCTCAACGGTCGAAATTGACCGGTAAGTGGTAATAGTAGAATTTAGACAGTTTCTTTATTGTCTAGCTATTTGATATTTTTTCATACAAAACCACAGCCAAGAAAGGTATCTATTATGGAAATTATCGAGCTGCTTGATATATTGGATTCCAGCACAGTTGATATCAAACTCGATATCTCACGTAATCGAAAATTCAACGGTGTCGCACTCCCTATGATCGCCATGGCCCGCGCGCTCAGCGATTTCGATGTCATATTCTTCTCGTCAGCCTCCCTTTTTAACGGTCTGCCCGCAGAGGCCCGTTCGCAACGCGCCTTCTTTCTCTTTCTCGACGAACCCATCGGGGCGCTCTCAAGCGAAACGTTCGTAGCAACGATACGAGACCGCCAGGCATGGCTCAGTGCGTTCGAAACCGTATCCAACGAGTTTCTAGAACTTCAGCGCAAGAAAGAACTGATCATCTCTTTAACCGACCTGGTCAACCGTGGGGCCAGCCTTGAAACCGTGCTCAACATCGCGTCGGCAGCAGTGGGAGCACCCGCCTCTATTCTCGATAACTCGCTCTCGTTCGTTGCAGTGTCAGACGGGTTTCCTGCTGCGATCACCCATGGAGAGGACGCACGGGGCAACACGTTGCCCCTGGACGCCTTTCCGCTGCTCAAGGCCAAAGGGCTCGCCAACGTAAAGAAGCCCTTCGATCTTCGCGTATTCGATTGGACAGACAGCGAGGGAAACGTGCGCACCAACCATTACGCGCTTATCCACGCTGGCAGCACGATCATCGGTTCGGTGAGTTTTTTTACAATGGAAAAGCGCCTGCGCCCAAGTCGAGCGGCGATGCTTCCCACCATCGCGCAAATCCTAAGTATCCTGATGCAGCGCAGCGACGTCTACACACTCAACAAACGCCTGTACTATGCACATCTGTTCAAACAGCTCGAAACAGGCAACAACATCCAGGATATAAACCGCCTTCGAAGCCAGTTCTCGTCCTTCGGCTATAACCTCAAACCTCGCATGCACATGCTTGTCGCCGACCTCTCGCGGCAGTTTTTATCCATCGAAGACGTCCAACCGCTCGCCGATCGTCTACTCGCCCATATCGATAACGCCGTCTACACCGTCAATCACACGGAGATTATTTTTCTTTCAAGTACCGACGCTCCGTCCAAGAGCTTTTACGACCGCAGCGCGCTCGAGACCGAACTCGGAGACGGGCAAATTATGCTCGGTGCGAGCTCGGGGTTCACGGAGGTGCGCGACGTACGCCTCCGCATTGAAGAGGCAAGGCGGGCCATCGCCGCTGCACGGCGGCTCGGACGGACGAGCCACGTCCTCGCCTACCCCGACTACCGGATCGACGACCTCATCCTTCACATCGACGACGACACCGTCGTCGACGGGGCCCGGTTTTCGCCACTATTACGCCTGCTCGACGAGGACGAGCACGAGGGTACCGAGCTCGCTCGGACGCTTTGGCTGTATCTGGCAAACCCATCGCATCCCGTCGACGTGGCCGCCGAACTCTTCATCCATAAGAACACGCTTTACTACCGGCTCGACAAAATCCGGCAGATCATGGGTTGCGATTTCAAAGACGCCGAAACAATCTCCAACATTCAGATAACATTTCACATCCTGCGGTTGCAGGGCCGGTTCGACCCCACCAGAGCACCACTCGAGTAGATTGCGCGGCACTGCATGAAAATTATCGAGCAGGCCAACAACCACGTCGTTCACGTGCTCGTCGGTATAGTCGCGCACGCTCGCACACTCGAAAACGGGATTGAGCATCACGGGCCCGGATTCCCCGCAGGACCGAAAGCAAGACATTTTGCTCGGGGCAAATTGTTCCGCCTTACGGTGGTAAGCTGATGCGAACACATATGAGGAGATTCGCCTATGTCTACGTTTCTAAATGCCAGCCCCATCTTTGGGCCCGTTCGCAGCCGTCGCCTTGGTCTCTCGCTCGGCGTCAACATGATGCCGGCCAGCGGCAAAATCTGCACGTTCGACTGCATTTACTGCGAAAACGGCCTCAACGCCGAGCGCCCCTGCCATGAGCCGTACAACACAGCTACCGTGGTACTCGACGCGCTCGAGGCAAAGCTGCGCGAGATGGCAGCCGAGGGCGAGCTCCCCGATGTGATCACCTTCGCAGGCAACGGCGAGCCCACCGCCGCACCCGAATTTCCGCAGGCCATCGCCGGCGCCGTTGTGCTGCGCGACCAGCTAGCCCCAAACTCCAAGATCGCCGTGCTCTCCAACGGCACGCGCGCCGACCGCCCCGAGGTGCACGACGCGCTCATGATGGTCGACGATAATATCCTCAAGCTCGATACCGTCGACCCGGCGTTTATCCAGCTGCTCGACCAGCCTGTTGGCCCCTACGACGTCGAGCACCAGATCGAGACGTTCGCGAGCTTTAACGGCCACGTCATTATCCAGACGATCTTTTTGACCGGCGAGTATCAGGGCAAGCTCATCGACAACACCGGCGAGGAGTACGTCGGCCCCTGGCTCGCGGCGCTCGAGCGCATTCGTCCGCAGGAGGCGACCATCTACACGGTCGCGCGCGAGACGCCGGTCGCCGGCCTTGCCAAAGCAGCGCCCGAGGCGCTCGACGCCATTGCCGCGCGCGTACGCGCCCTCGGCATCCCCTGCCAGGTGAGCTACTAGCAAAACCACGCAGCAGCCAGTGTCCGCCATCCCGCTCCATCAGTTGCGGTGATATAGTTCCTGTTTATGCTGTTAAACCGCTTAGATCGGAACTATATCACCGCAACTTTAATGGACGCGTGGATGGGCTATACTAGCTGCGGATGAAAGGAAGTTAGCCATGTATGACAAAGGACCCGTGCCCGGCCGCAACGACGCCTGCTGGTGCGGCAGCGGCAAAAAATATAAGAAATGCCATAGCGCCTTTGATGAGCGCCTTGAGCGCCTGTGGGAAGAGGGCTGGGAGGTCCTGCCCCGCACGCTCTACAAGACGCCCGCCGATATCGAGGGCATCAAGCGCTCGGCAGCCATCAACGTGGGCGTGCTCGATTATGTGGGCGAGCATATCGCCGCAGGCATGACCACCAATCAGATCGACCAGATGATCTACGACTACACCGTCGAGCACGGTGGCACGCCGGCCGACCTCAACTACGAGGGCTACCCCAAAAGCGTGTGCACCTCGATCAACGACGTGGTCTGCCACGGCATCCCCTGCGATACGGACGTGCTGCACGAGGGCGACATCATCAACGTGGACTGCTCCACGATCCTAGACGGCTACTTTAGCGACTCGAGCCGCATGTTCTGCATCGGCGAGGTCTCGGCCGAGCGCCAGCGCCTGGTCGACGTCACCCGCGCCAGCGTGGAGGCGGGTCTGGCGGCCGTCAAGCCATGGCTGCCGTTGTCCGTTATGGCCGAGGCCGTGCAAAAGACGGTCGAGGACGCCGGCTTTAGCGTGGTGCGCGAGTACGGTGGACACGGCATCGGCAAGGAGTTCCACGAGGACCCGTTTGTGGGCTTTACCACCGAAGCGCCCGACGTGGACACCATCATGGCCCCTGGCATGGTCTTTACCATCGAGCCCATGGTCAATGCCGGAGCGCCCGACATCAAGATTAGCAAGGGTGACGGTTGGTGCGTGCGCACCAAGGACGGCAGCGATTCGGCCCAGTGCGAGGTTCAGCTCGTGGTGACCGAGGACGGCTACGAGCTGCTGAGCTGGTAGCTGTAGATGCGCCGGATGCTGACGGGCACGCTCGTCTTGCATCCGGCGTTTTTATTTGAACGTTTTGCCTGATAAAACCTGCCAAAATAAACCTGTCCCTTTTTGGTAGGTCAAGCGGAGAGGACTGCTTGTGAACATCCTGGTTTTGCTGCCCGTCAACGACCGTCATCGCGCAATTCTTGAGTCGAGCGCTCCGGGCGAGGACTTTGTCTACACGAGCGCCGACGCCGCCACGCGCGAGCAGGTCGCCGATGCCGACGTGATCCTGGGCAACATCGACCCTGACATGCTCACGGCATGCGAGCATCTCCAGCTGTTGCAATTGCAGACCGCCGGCTATGACGACTACCTTGCCGCCGGCACCGTGCCGGCTGACGCCAAGCTGTCTTGCTCGATCGGCGCCTACGGTCAGGCCGTAAGCGAGCACATGTTTGCCATGGTCCTTTCCATGATGAAGCGTCTGCCCGCCTACCAGGACCTGCAGCGCGAGCATCGCTGGGAGGATTTGGGGCCGGTTACCTCGCTCAAAAACGCCAACGTGCTGGTGCTGGGCGCGGGCGACATTGGCGGCCACTTTGCCACGCTCTGCCGTAGCATGGGTGCACACGTCCGCGGCATCAAGCGCCATCCGCTCGTCTACCCCATTGTGTTTGAGAACATGGACGGCATGGACGCCCTGCCCGAGCGCCTAGCCGAGGCTGACATCGTCGCATCCTTTATGCCCAGCACGCCCGAGACCCGCGGTCTGGCGAACGCCGAGTTCTTCGCCGCGATGAAGCCGGGCGCCTTCTTTGCCAACGGCGGCCGCGGCGACCTTGTGGTCACCGACGACTTGGTTGCCGCCCTGGAGTCGGGACATCTCGCCGGCGCCGCGGTCGACGTCACCGACCCCGAGCCGCTGCCTGAGACAAGCCCCCTGTGGGATGCGCCCAACATGCTCATCACGCCGCATATCTCGGGCTGGTTCCACCTGGAGGCCACCCTCAACAACGTGGTCGACATCGCCGCGGAGAACCTGCGTCACCTGCAAGCCGGAGAGACGCTCCGCTGCTGGATCGAACATTAGGGTTCCGCCGTTCTAACGAACGGCGGACCGGTCGACGCTGCGCGCCGCCCAGAGCGACAATTTGTCATTCAAAAGGCGAGGCATGACCAGAAGGTCAATGCCTCGCCTTTTTCATGCCAACTTGTTCGTTCTGGACGTCGCTCGCTGACGTTTGCTCAACCCGCGGTGTCTTAACAATTCCGTCCAGCTGTTGGCGTTGTGGCATTTGCCCAGATAAAACCTGCCAAAATTGTCATCTCATTTTGGTCGATTTTAGAGCTCCACGCTTTCGGCGCCGTTGATGGTTAGGTTGCGCTCGTAGAAGGCGGTGAGGGCGCGGATGGCGTACATCACGTCGCGTACGCCGCCGGTCTCGTAGCTCGAATGCATGGCAAGCTGCGGCAGGCCCACGTCCACGGCATGCATGCTCGCCTGCATATTGGACAGATTGCCGAGCGTGGAGCCGCCGGCCATATCGCTCTTGTTGGCGAAGGCCTGTGTGGGTACGTCGGCGTCATCGCAGATGGCCTGGAACACCGCGCGGCTAAAGGCATCGGTGCAGTAGTGCTGGTTGGCGGCTTCCTTGATGACGATGCCGCCGTTGAGCACGACCTGGTTGCGGGCATCGCACTTCTCAGCGTGGTTGGGGTGCACGGCATGCGCATTATCGCAGCTCACGAGCATCGAGGCGGCAAGTGCGCGATGATACGACTCTTCGTCAAAGTCCAACGATCCGTTGATGCGGCGCAGCGCGTCGGCCAAGAACGTCGACATAGCGCCCTGCTTGGTCTCGGAGCCAACCTCCTCGTTATCAAAGCAGCAAAAGACCGAGACGTCATGCGCGTTCTCGGCACCCAAAAATGCCTGTAGCGAGGTGTAGGCGCAGGCCAGGTCGTCGAGCTTGGGCGTCGAGATAAACTCGTCGGCCCAGCCCCAGATGCGCGCATCCTGACGATTGACCAGGAACAGATCGCGGCCCAGAATCTGCTCGGGCTCAACGTCCAGTTCGTCAGCGATCAGGGCGTCAAAGTCGCCCTGCTTAAGCGCGCCAGCGCTGATGAGCGGGCACAGATCAATGGCTCGGTTAGGCGCAAAGCCCTCGTTAACGCCGCGGTTCATGTGGATGGCAAGGCTCGGAATGATAGCGACCTCGCGCTCGGTAGCAAGCAGGCGGCTCTCGATACGGTCGTCTTCGCGTACCAGCACGCGGCCCGCGAGCGTCAGCGGGCGGTCGAACCAGGTATAGTCGATCATGCCGCCGTAGGCCTCGGTGTTCAGACGCAGCGTCTCGCCCGCGCCGTCGAGTTCGGGCACGGCCTTGACCTTAAACGTCGGCGAATCGCTGTGCGACGCCGTGAGCTGAAAATGATAGTCACCGGCAACACCGTCCTCGCCCCACGTCGCGGCCAGGTCCTCGCCCACCTTAAAGGCAACAACGCTCGAGGTGTTGCGCTGCGTGTAATAACGCCCGCCCGGCTCGATGTCCCACGCCGCATTCTCGGGCAGGTAGGTAAAGCCCGCCTCGTCGAGCTCGGCCATAATGGTCGCCGCCGTATGGAACATGCTGGGGCATGCCTCGATAAAGTCGATAAGGTCGTTGGCGGCCTCGATATCATCGGCCGTCACATGCGCGCGCTCGGGCGTTTCCTGATCCGTCATGCTCTCCCCTTTCGCTGGGTTGATGGTTCCCTCCAGCATACCCCGCCACGCCAGCGCCGCACTCTTCATTCCGTGTTTAATCCCGCGCCGCTCGCCAAGTTGAGCCATCATGCCCGTGCACCTTTTGCGACAATTACGCTAACAGGACGAGAGGAGCCATCATGAAGCCACGTAACATTGCCATCGCCTGCGGTGTCGCGGGAGTCGCCGTCGGCCTTGCCGCTGCCACCGGTATCGTTTATCACAAGCAAATCAAGTCCGCCGCGTCGCTCAAACGCTTGACCGGCTACGAGGATGGCTATGACCTGTACGCAATCGACATCGCCTACGACTACGATCTTGATCGCATCATCGCCGCTGGCGTGCGCGACGACCAGGCCTACATCGATGCCGTGGTGGCGCAGGTGCTGCCCGGTGTGCCGGTACATGTCCAGGCGCCCCAGTTTGCCTGCAGCGCTTTTGTCGCCGTAGATGCCGAAGGCCGCGTGCGCACCGGTCGCAATTACGACTTTAAGGACGACACCTCGGCGCTGCTGGTGCGCAATCACCCACGAGGCGGCTATGCCTCCATCGGGTTTGCCGCCCTTAACAACCTGGGCGATAACACTCCGCTTGACTCCGTCGGCGGACGTGCCGCCGCACTCATGGGCCCGTTTGCCCAGCTCGACGGTGTTAACGAATGCGGCGTGTCCATTGCCGTACTCACCCTGGATTCCAAGCCCTGTGACCAGGACACGCAACGGCCCGTCATCAACACCTCGCTCGCCATCCGTCTGGTGCTCGACCGCGCCGCCACCACGCAAGAAGCTGTCGACCTGCTTTCCGCCTACGACATGCACGCCATGGCAGGACGCGATTACCACTTCTTTATCAACGACGCCGCCGGTGACGCGCGCGTAGCAGAGTGGGACCCGCGCGATCCGGACCGCGCTTTCAAAGCGACTCCTGTACGCCAGGTTACGAACTTCTACGCCTGCTATGACGACGAAGTGCTGCCCAACCAAAAGAATGGCGAGCTGGGCCATGGTAAAGAGCGCGCCGTCGCGATCGCCGATGTCCTTGACGCCCATGTCGGTGCCCAGGACGAAACGATTGTCTGGGAAGCCCTGCGCGCCGCAGCGCAAGAACCCAATCCGGAAGACATCACCAGCAATACGCAATGGTCGGTCGTCTTTGACAATACCGAACCCGCCGCCGCTATTACGCTGCGCCGCCACTGGGGCGACGTCGACGCCTTCGCACTGTAAGGAGCCAGGCCCGTCGGCCTTACGCTCGCCTGACGTTGTTTACATTTCCATACGCTTGAGCTAACTCGTTTTGCCCCCGTACCAGCAGTGTGCGGGGGTAAACTTATGCGCATGTTATAACTTGCCCGGAAGGATTCATCATGCTTAGGATCGGTCTTCTTACCAGTGGCGGCGACTGCCAGGCGCTCAACGCCACCATGCGCGGCATTGTCAAAACGCTTATGACCAATAGCGAAGAACCTATCGAGATCTATGGTTTTGAGGACGGCTACCAGGGCCTTATCTACAGCAGGTTCCGCGTCATGACGCCCGCCGATTTTAGCGGCATCCTTACCCGTGGCGGCACCATCCTGGGCACGAGCCGCACGCCGTTCAAGCGCCTGGACATTCCCGAGGCCGATGGCGTTGAGAAGGTGCCGGCGATGGTCCACACCTATCATAAGCTGCAGCTCGACTGCCTGTTTATGCTGGGCGGCAACGGCTCCACCAAGACCGCCAACCGCCTGCGCGAAGAGGGCCTCAACGTTATCGCCCTGCCTAAGACCATCGATAACGACACCTGGGGCACCGAGTTGACGTTTGGCTTTACGAGCGCCATCGACGTCGCCACCAAGTGCATCGACGACATCCACACCACTGCCTCGAGTCACGGCCGCGTGTTTGTCATCGAGATCATGGGCCACAAGGTTGGCTGGATTCCGCTGTACGCCGGCGTCGCGGGCGGCGCGGATGTCATCTTGATTCCCGAGATCCCCTACGACATGGATAACGTCATCAAGACCATCGAGCATCGCATGGAAACCGGCAGCCGCTTCACCATCGTGGCCGTCGCCGAGGGTGCCATCTCCAAGGAGGACGCGGCGCTGTCCAAGAAGGAGTACAAGAAGAAGCTTGCCGAGCGCACGAGCCCGTCGATTGTCTACGACATCGCCAAGGAGATCGAGGCCAAGACCGGTCGCGAGACCCGCGTCGCCATCCCCGGCCACACGCAGCGCGGCGGCCAGCCCGACGCCCAGGACCGCATCTTTGCGACCCAGTGCGGCGTCGAGGCGGCGCTCGGCTGCCTGCGCGGCGAGTTTGGCTACATGATTGCCCTGCGCGACGGCAAGATGTGCCACATTCCGCTCGAGGAGGTCGCCGGCAAGCTCAAGTATGTCGACCCCCAGAGCGATCTGGTGCGCGAGGCCAAGGCGCTGGGCATCAGCTTCGGCGACGAATAGCCTCGGCTGGAACTGCTCTCATCGGAGGCCCAGGGCTTACCTCCCAAATCGTCCTCGGACATGTCAGGGCCCCCCCCGGGGGGGGGGGGGGGGGGGGGGGGGGGGGGGGGGGGGGGGGGGGGGGGGGGGGGGGGGGGGGGGGGGGGGGGG
>UQAU01000034.1 GCA_900539035.1 uncultured Collinsella sp.
GTCAGGGGTTCGATCCCCCTCGTCTCCACCCGAGCATTGAATGAGGCTCCAACGCAAGTTGGGGCCTTTTTTCATATAGGCACACAAGGTCAAAGGCGGCACCATGATCCTCCTGGTCGACAAGATCGAAAAAAGCTTCGGCGCGCGCGTCCTCTTTAGCGGCGCGTCCTTCCAGATCAACCCCGGCGAGCGCTTCGCGCTCGTGGGTCCCAACGGCGCCGGCAAAACCACCATGCTCAAGATCATCATGGGCATCGACAGCCCCGACGCCGGCCAAGTCCAGTACGCCAAGGACTGCCAGGTAGGTTACCTCGAGCAGGAAACCAACTTGGAGCAAAAGGACACCACCATCCTTGCCGAGGTCATGGCCGCCGCCAAGGAAATCCGCCGTATGGGCGAGCGCGCCAACGAGCTGCAGGCCCAGATCACCGAGCTCTCCGAGCAGGGCAAGGACGTCGACGCACTCCTTAACGAGTACGGCCAGGTCCAGGACCGCTTTGAGCACCTGGGCGGCTACGAGCTCGAGAGCAACGCCCGAAAGATCCTGTCCGGCCTGGGCTTTAAGGTCACCGACTTTGAGCGCCCGTGCTCCGAGTTCTCTGGCGGCTGGCAGATGCGCATCGCGCTGGCCAAGCTTTTCCTGCGCCACCCCGACCTGCTGCTTCTGGACGAGCCCACCAACCACCTGGACCTCGAAAGTGTCCAATGGCTGCGCGGCTTTATCGCCAACTACGACGGCGCCGTGCTCATAGTCAGCCATGACCGCGCCTTCATGGACGCCTGCGTCGACCACGTCGCCGCGCTCGAGAACCGCCGCGTAACCACCTACACCGGCAACTACAGCAGCTACCTCAAGCAACGCGAGGACAACCTGGAGCAGATGCGCGCCAAGCGCGCTGCCCAGGAGCGCGACATAGCCCACATGCAGGTCTTCGTCGACAAGTTCCGCTACAAGCCCACCAAGGCCGCCCAGGCGCAGGAGCGCATCCGCAAGATCGAGCAAATCAAAAAGGAGCTCGTCATCCTGCCCGAGGGCCACAAGCACATCGACTTTAAGTTCCCCGACCCGCCGCGCTCCGGCGACATGGTCGTGAGCCTCGAGGGCGTATCCAAGTCCTACGGCGATAAGCACATCTACAGCGACATCGACCTTAAACTCTACCGCGGTGAGCACGTGGCGCTCGTCGGCCCTAATGGCGCCGGCAAGTCCACCCTCATGAAGATCATCGCCGGCCTGGAGCCGCCCACCACCGGCACCCGCGACCTGGGCACCAACGTGGGCGTGGCTTACTACGCTCAGCACGCGCTCGAAGGCATGACCGAGTCCAACACCGTCCTGCAAGAGATCGACACCGTCACGCCCAAGTGGACCGTGCCGCAGCAGCGCAGCCTGCTGGGCGCCTTCCTGTTTAGCGACAACGATTCCATCGAAAAGCAGGTTCGCGTCCTCTCCGGCGGCGAAAAGGCGCGTCTGGCCCTGGCAAAGATGCTCGTGGCGCCCGAGGCGCTCCTGTGCCTGGACGAGCCCACCAACCACCTGGATATCGACTCGGTGGACATGCTCGAGAACGCCCTCCAAAACTTCCCCGGCACCATCGTGCTGATCAGCCACGACGAGCACCTGGTACGTGCCGTGGCCAACCGCATCATCGACATCCGCGACGGCAAGGTCACGGTCTACGACGGCGACTACGACTACTACCTCTACAAACGCGAGGACCTCGCTGCCCGCGCCGCTGCCGAGGCGGCAGGGGAGAGCGCGCCTGCCGCGGCCAAGTCCACCAAAGCCAACGCCGCCCAGGACAGCAGCCCCGCGTCGGCCCCCAAGCCGATAGAGGGCAAAAAGACCAAGGAGCAAAAGCGCGCCGAGGCCCAGGCCCGTGCCGCACTCAACAAAAAGCTCAAAGGCGTGCGCAACCAGCTCAAGAAGATCGAGGCGGAGCTGGACAAAAAGCGCGCCCGCTATGACGAGCTTATGGAATTGATGGCAAGCGAAGAGCTTTATGCCGATCAGGACAAGTTCAACGCCGCGCTGGGGGAATATAACGGCCTTAAGCAAGAGCTGCCCAAGCTCGAGGACGAATGGCTGGAGCTTTCCACCCAGATCGAAGAGGAGACCGCGCGTGAACTCTCGTAAGGCCGCTGCCGTGGCGATGAGCATCATCGCCATCGCCTGTCGCATCTGCGGCATCTTTATGAGCGCGATGACCGTGCTGCTGTGCTTTAGCGGCCTCACCGCCAAGATGCAGATCGTGGGCTTTGTCGTTGAGCTTTCGCGCGCGCTGCCGAGTGCCATCGCCGGCTACGGCGTCATCACATCGCCTTTTGGCGGCGTGTTCCGCTTGGACTACGCCATCGTGGCCGTCATCCTGTTTGTGGCCGATTACCTGCTCACGCGCGCCTCGCGCCGTGTCCGCTAGGGGAGTGACATGTCCAGCAGCTACCTCATGAACCTGCTCGCCAGCGCCGTCGCCGTCATCGTGGGCATCGTCATCCACGAGAGCGCGCACGCCGCGGCAGCATGGGCGCTCGGCGACAAGACGGCCCGTTCGCGCGGCCGCGTCTCGCTCAACCCGCTCAACCACATCGACCCGTTTGGCACCGTCCTTCTACCGCTGCTGATGCTCGCCGCCGGCGGCCCGGTATTCGCCTTCGCCAAGCCCGTGCCCGTCTACCTCAACAACTTCAAGCATCCCAAACGCGACGAGGTCCTGGTGAGCGTGGCCGGCCCCGCATCGAACATCGCGCTGGCATGCCTTGCTGCCGCCCTCATGCATGCGGCATACGGCAACCTCTACACCAGCATGTCCTTTGACGTGGCGTCCCAAATCATGAACTTCGGTGCCACGTTTATCGTGGTCAACCTGTCGCTCGCGTTTTTTAACCTCATCCCGATTCCGCCGCTCGACGGCTCATCGATCATCGTTCCGTTCCTCAAGGGCAAGGCACTCGCCAACTACTACCGCCTGCAGCAATACGCCATGCCGATCCTTATCATCGTGTTGTATCTGTTGCCCATGTGGACCGGCATCGACGTGATCGGGCGCTATTTCGACATTACCGTGTATCCGCTGGCCGAGTGGCTGCTCAACTTCGCAATCGCCGGCATCTAGGGTAAACTTACAGGTCGACCGTGCAAAACGGTCGCAACATGCACCCAAACCGCGCCGCGAAGGCGCCGTCAAAGGAGGTCGAAGATGTCGTATCGCGTGTCGACGCAGGTCTACAGCGGACCGTTCGACCTGCTGCTGCAGCTGGTAACCCGCCAAAAGGTTGATATCGGCGCCATCTCGATCAGCGAGGTGGCCGAGCAATACCTTGCCGAGGCCGAGCGCATCGAGGCGCTGGACCTGGACGTGGCGAGCGACTTTTTGCTGGTCGCGGCAACCCTTTTGGACATCAAGGCTGCCTCGCTGGTGCCCCAGGAGGCCCCGCGCAAGACAGACGACGATGACGAGGACGACGATGACCTCGAGGAACTAAGCGCGCTCGACGGCGACGCCCTGCGTGAGGTCCTGATTCAGCGCCTGATCGCCTACAAGCAGTTTAAGGGCGCGGCGGCAGCCCTTGGCGCGCGCATGCAGGCCGAGAGCCGCATGCATCCGCGCGTGGCCGGCCCCGACCCCGAGTTCTTGGGCCTTATGCCCGACTACCTGGCCGGCATTACCCTGCGCGGCCTCGCCGTCATCTGCGCCGACCTGGACGGCAAGCGCCAGACCTTCCTGCTGGAGGCCGAGCACGTGGCACCGCATCGCGTGCCGCTCGACCTGACGGTGGCCTCGGTCGACCGCTTTACCATGGCGCATCAAACCTGCACCTTCCGCGAGCTCTTGGACGGCGACGCCACCACCGAGCAGCTCGTCGTCACCTTCCTGGCCATGCTCGAGCTCGCCAAGCGCGGCTCGCTTACGCTGAGCCAGGACGAAATCTTCGGAACCATTCAAATCAACCGCGTCGAGGGCGCCGAGGCATACGCACCCGGCGAGGGCCCCGAGCTCACCGAATAGGAGCGACCAACCATGTCAACCCTTTCCACGCTGGAGGCAAACAGCCTCAAAGGCGCCCTCGAGGCGCTGCTGCTGGTGTCGAGCGACCCCGTGAGCGCGCCCGCGTTGGCAGGTGCGCTGGATATCGCCCCGGGCGAGTGCGCGTCGCTTTTGGCCGAGCTCAAGGTTGAGTATGAGGAGGCCAACCGCGGCTTTCAGCTGCGCGAGGTCGCCGGTGGCTGGCGCCTGTTTACACACCCCGCCTACCACGACGTGGTCGAGGCATATGTCCTGAGCTGGGACACGCAAAAGCTGTCGCAGGCGGCGCTCGAGACCCTGGCCGTCATCGCCTACCACCAACCCGTCACGCGCGAGGTGGTCAAGGGCATCCGCGGCGTCAACTCCGACGGCGTCATCGCGTCGCTCGTGGACAAGGGCCTGGTGCGCGAGCTCGGCCGCGACCCCGAGCGCGGTCAGGCCATCATCTACGGCACGACCAACGCCTTTTTGGAAAAGTTCGGCCTGCGCTCCACCCGCGACCTTCCCGATCTGGAGCAGTTTGCCCCCGACGAGCAGTCGCGCCAGTTTATCCGCGAGCGCCTGAGCGGCCGAAGCATTCAGTCCACGCTCGAGGAGCAGGCTGAGGACCTGGACGAAGAGCGCGAACTGATCGATACCGATGTTGAAGATGTTGAGGCAGTCGAGGACTTGGAGAACCTGGTCGTCGACGAGACCTCGGAGGATTTGCATGACGAGGACTAACGAAGTAGGGGAGACGCGCGCCATGGGCAACGCAGTACCCGCAACCTACGCCCAGCCCGTCTATCCGCACACCATGCGCCTGCAGCGCTTTTTGGCGCGCGCGGGCGTGGCGAGCCGTCGCGGCTCGGAGGACCTGATGACCGCTGGCCGCGTGACCGTCAACGGCCAGGTCGCGACCGAACTGGGCACCAAGGTCGATGTCGACCACGACCATATCGAGGTCGACGGTATGCCCGTCAAGCTCGACCAGGGCGCCGTGTACCTGATGCTCTACAAGCCGACCGGCTACCTCACTACCATGAGCGACCCGCAGGAGCGTCCCTGTGTGGCGGACCTGGTTCCCCGCGACCGCTTTCCGGGACTTTTCCCGGTGGGCCGCCTGGACCGCGACACCACAGGCCTTTTGCTCTTTACCACCGACGGCGACCTGTCGCAGGACCTGCTGCACCCCAGCAAGCACGTCTACAAGACCTACCAGGCGCTCGTGGACGGCCACCTGACCGATCGCGATCTAGACCCGCTCCGCCGCGGCATCGAGCTCGACGACGGCCTATGTCAGCCGGCAATCTGCCGCGTCATCAGCGCGCGCGAGGCCGAGGCCGTGGCTCCGCAAGGCGTAAAGCCCGGTACCACCGCCGTGGAGGTCATCATCCGCGAGGGCCGCAAGAACCAGGTCAAGCGCATGCTGAGCAAAATCCACCACCCGGTAATCCGTCTGCATCGCTGCAACTTTGCAGGCCTTGAGCTCGAGGGCGTGGCCAAGGGCTCGTGGCGCGAGCTCACCGACCGCGAGGTGCAGATCCTCAAAAGCGGTGGCATCCTGCCCAAGCAGGCGAGCGCCGAGCGCAACGGCGGTAAGCCCCAAGACACGCCCGCCAGCCGCACGCGTCACCACGGCAGCCACGGCTCCGCACCCAAGCGCAACACCTACCGCGAGCGCTACACGGGCTAGCCAGTCCGCCAGCAAGCAGCGCCCGCGAACCATACCAGCACGTCACCCATCGAAAGGAAGCATTGCATGATCGTCGCCATCGACGGCCCCGCCGGTTCCGGCAAGTCCACCATCGCCAAGGAGATCGCCCGTCAGCTGGGCTTTAACAAGCTCGACACGGGCGCCATGTACCGCGCCGTCACCTTCGCCGCGCTCGAC
The DNA here is from genome assembly GCA_900539035.1 of uncultured Collinsella sp. GTDB lineage: Bacteria > Actinomycetota > Coriobacteriia > Coriobacteriales > Coriobacteriaceae > Collinsella. Next base: position 5,899 of record UQAU01000034.1, read on the forward strand.
CGCGGCATCGACCTGGACGACGAGGCAGCCATCGACGCCCTCGCCGAGCAGATCGAAATCCGCTTTACCAACGGCACCGGCGAGGACACGCGCCTGACCATTGACGGCCAGGACGCTTCGGCCGCCATCCGTACCCCGCAGGTCGACGCCAACGTGTCCAAGGTCTCGGCCTATCCGGGCGTGCGCGCCGCCATGCTCATCCATCAGCGCCGTGCCGCCGAGGACCGCGACATTGTCGCCGAGGGTCGCGACATCGGAACCGTCGTGTTCCCCAACGCGCAGGTCAAAGTATTCCTGACCGCCGACCCGCGCGAGCGCGCCCGTCGCCGCGTGCTGCAGCGTCACCAAAACGACGCCCAGCCGCTCACGTCCGAGCAACTCGAGGCCGAGGTCGACGAGACCCTCGACGCTCTCAAGCAGCGCGACAAGCTCGACAGCAGCCGCGAAGTTGCGCCGCTCGTGCCCGCCGAGGACGCCGTGCACGTCGACTCCACCGCCCACACCATCGATGAGGTCGTCTCGATAATCGAGGACCTCATCAACCAAAGGAGGTAGCCCATGCACCTGTTTAAGCAGACGCCCGAGGATTATTACAACGCTCCTTATGCAGAGTTCCCAGCGCTCATCCGCGGCACCGTCGTCGTAGTCATGGCCATCCTTTGGGCCTTCTCCAAGCTCATGTGGCGTTGGAAGGTCGAGGATGCCGATCTGCTGTTTGAGCGCCAGGACGGCCGCGGGAGCGTAGTCATCTGCAACCACACCTCGATGGCCGAGCTCTTGGCCGTGGAGACGGCGCTGTTCTTTGGGGGGCGCCGCATTCGTCCCATCTTTAAGTCCGAGTTCGCCAAGAGCAAGATTGTGCGCTGGGCCTTTAGCCGCGTAGGCGGCATCCCCGTGGAGCGTGGTACTGCAGATATGAAGTGCCTGCGCGCCGCCCAGCATGCGCTGCAGCGCGGCGAGGACGTTCTGATCTTCCCCGAGGGCACGCGCATCCGCTCGCGCGAGATCAAGCCCGAGGTCCACGGCGGTTTTGCGCTCATCGCTCAGATGGGCAAGGCACCTGTGAACCCGCTCGCCATCTGCGGCTGGTCCGACATCACGCCCGCGGGCAAAAAGATCATGCGTCCCAAGAAGTGCTGGATCCGCGCCGGCAAGGCCGTCTCGCTTTCTGACGCACCGGCCGGGCTTAAGCGCACGGAGCGCCTGGAATGGTTTGAGTCCGAGGCCATGAACCGCGTCTACGCCATGCGAGACGAGCTGTGCGCTGAGCACCCGGGTAGGTTCTAGCCATGAGCGAGAACATGACGAACACCTCCGCGACTGCGTCCGACCAAGCAACCGCGCCCACCATCGAGATCGCCGCCCACGCCGGCACTTGCTACGGCGTACAGCGTGCGCTCGATATGGCGCTGGCCGCCGCGCCGCAGGCAGGGGAGTGCACTCAAGTTCACACCTTGGGTCCGCTCATCCATAACCCCATCGTGGTGCGCGAGCTTGCTGAGGCAGGCGTTGGCCTGGCCGAAACCCTGGATGACGCCGTAACCGGCACCGTGATCATCCGCGCCCACGGCGTGGTGCCTCAGGTGATCGATGCTGCCCGCAAGCGTGGCCTCAACGTGGTCGACGCCACCTGCCCCTACGTGAAGAAGGTCCATATGGCAGCCGAGCGCCTGGTGCGCGAGGGCTACCGCGTGGTGGTCGTAGGCGAGCCGGGCCATCCCGAGGTGGAGGGCATCCTGGGCCACGCCGGCAATGATGCGCAGGTCGTGAGCTGTGCCGCCGACGCCAACGCCTTGTCGCTCAAGGGCAAGGTGGGTCTGGTCGTGCAGACCACTCAGACCGCGCAGAACCTCGCCGAGGTCGTGGCAGTCATCACCCCGCGTGTGCAGGAGCTGCGCGTGATCAACACCATCTGCGCCGCCACGAGTGAGCGTCAACAGGCAGCAGCCACACTTGCCAAACGCTGTGATTGCATGGTCGTCGTGGGTGGCAAGAACTCGGGCAACACCCGCCGCCTGGCTCAGATTTGCGCAGACGCCTGCGAGCACACGCATCACATCGAGGAAGCTTCCGAGCTTCTGGCCGCGTGGTTTACCGACGCTCATCACATCGGCATCACCGCTGGAGCCTCCACCCCGCAAGAACACATCGAGCGCGCCGTCGAGCGCATCAAGGAGCTTTGCCGCTAACCATGGACCAGACCGTACCCGCATACGCCGCCGAGGTGGCCGATTACGGGCGCAGCCGCGACCCCGAGCCGGGTGAGGGCGCGCTCGTAAAGAACGTGCGTCCCGAATCGCCCGCGTGGGATGTGGGTATCGAGCCGGGCATGCGCGTGCTCACGGTCAACGGCGAGCAGCTCACCGACATGATCGTATGGCTCTGGGAGGCCGACGACGACACCGTCGACCTCGAGATTTTCGACCCACGCGACAACACCGTCACCCCCGTCGAGCTCGACCGCTTCCCGGGAGAGGACTGGGGCCTTGAGTTCGATGGCCCCATCTTCGATGGCATGCGCACCTGCGTGAACGCCTGCGTGTTCTGCTTTATGACGATGCTCCCCAAGGGCGGCCGCTCAACGCTCTATATTCGCGATGACGACTACCGCCTGAGCTTTTTGCAGGGCAACTTTGTCACGCTCACGAACCTCTCCGACGAGGACGTGCAAAACGTCATCGAGCGTAACATGAGCCCCATGAACGTGTCGGTCCACGCCGTAAGCCCCAACGTCCGCCGCCGTATGATGGGCCGCAACGCCCAGCGCGGCATGGATGTGCTCGAGGCCATCATGGCCGCCGGCATAGAGATTCATGCGCAGATCGTGTTGTGCCCCGGCATGAACGACGGCGAGGAGCTGGAAAAGACCCTGCACTTTTGCGAGGAGCACGAGCAAATCACCAGCCTGGGCATTGTGCCGCTCGGCTTTACCAAGCACCAGAATCGCTTTAGCTGGTCCTACAGCGACAAGCCCGAGCTGGCGCGCGAGACCATCGCGATGATCAGGCCCTTCCAGGACCGCGCCTATGAGCGCTTTGGCCGCCACACCTTCCAGATGAGCGATGAGTTCTATCTGGACGCTGGCATCGATCCTCCCGAGGCTGACTTTTACGACGGCTACCCGCAGTACTACGACGGCATCGGCATGATCCGCTCATATCTGGACGAGACCGACGACGTGCTTGCAACCGACGCCGAGCGTCTGGCCCGCGTCCGCGAGGCCATCGCCGCCCGCAGCCAGCACCTGCTGTGCCTCTCGGGCGCCAGCGCGCGCGACACGGTGGCCCGCTTTGTGGAGACGCCCCAGGGACTCGCCGGCACTGTCACGGCCATCGAAAACCGCTATTTTGGCGGCAACGTGGACGTGACCGGCCTTATCGTCGCGTGCGACATTCTGGAGCAGCTGCCCCAAGACCTGTCGGGGGTTATGCTCTTTGTGCCTAAGCTCATGTTCAACGCTGACGGCATGACGCTTGACGAGTATCATCGTGACGATTTACTCGCAAGCCTTAACCACCGCGGCGCCGAGGTTCATGTGGTGTCGACCATGCCACATGAGCTGCTCGATACCCTGGAGCACATCCTTGGCATTGTGCCTGCCGACTCTACTAATTCCGTTGAACCTACCCATTAAAGGAGAGCAGATGAAACCTATCGTCGCCGTCGTCGGACGCCCCAACGTGGGCAAGTCCACGCTCGTTAACCGCCTGGCCCAGACCTCGGACGCCATCGTCCACGAGTCTCGCGGCGTCACGCGCGACCGCTCGTACCACACGGCCGATTGGAACGGCCGCGAGTTCACCATCGTCGACACGGGCGGCATCGAGCCGCTCAAGAGCGATGACGTGTTTGCCACGTCCATCCGCGACCAGGCGCTCGCCGCCGCCGAGGAAGCCGCCGTCATCCTGTTTGTGGTCGACGGCCGCACCGGCGTCACCGAGGAGGACGAGTCGGTCGCCCGCATGCTCAAGCGCTGCGACAAGCCAGTCTTTCTGCTGGTGAACAAGCTCGACAACCCCGATCGCGAAAACGACAGCATCTGGGAGTTCTATTCGCTCGGCATCGGCGAGCCCACGCCTCTCTCGGCCCTGCATGGCCACGGCACGGGCGACCTGCTCGATGACATCGTGGCCCTGCTTCCGGAGGAAGAGGACGAGGTCGCCGATGAGTTCCCCGACGCGCTGAACGTCGCCATCATCGGCCGTCCCAACGCCGGTAAGTCGTCGCTGTTCAACCGCATCCTGGGCGCCGACCGCTCTATCGTGTCCAACATTGCCGGCACGACGCGCGACGCCATCGACACCGTCGTGGAGCGCAACGGCAAGCACTACCGCATGGTCGACACCGCGGGCATTCGCAAGAAGAGCACCGTGTACGAGAACATCGAGTACTACTCCATGGTCCGCGGCCTGCGCGCCATCGACCGCGCCGACGTGGCGCTGCTCGTCGTCGACGCCTCCGTGGGCGTTACCGAGCAGGACCAGAAAGTCATGGGTCTTGCCATCGAGCGCGGCTGCGCCATCGTGGTGCTGCTCAACAAGTGGGACCTGCTCGACGATGACCGCAAGCGCGAGGCCTGCATGGAGACCGTCGACCGCCGTCTGGGCGTCATGGCTCCCTGGGCCCAGTACCTGCGCATCTCAGCCCTGACCGGCCGTAGCGTCGAGAAGATCTGGTCGATGGTCGACGCGGCCGAAAAGACGCGCTCGCAAAAGATCAGTACCTCACGCCTCAACACGTTCCTCACCGACCTGCGCGAGTTCGGTCATACCGTGGTGGACGGCAAGCGCCGCCTGCGTATGCACTACGTGACCCAGACGGGCGTCAACCCGCCGACGTTCACGTTCTTCGTCAACCACAGTGACCTGGTCAACGACACCTACCAGCGCTACGTGGAGAACCGCATGCGCTCGACCTTCGACTTTGCCGGCACGCCCATTCGACTCTTCTTTAGGAAGAAGGAGCAAAAGGATGCATAATCCGATTCTTCTGACCGCCATCTGCGCCGTGGTCTCGTTCTTTATCGGGGCGATTCCGTTTGGTCTGATCCTGGGCCGCGTGTTCAACCACACGGACATTCGTAAGGCGGGCTCCGGCAACATCGGCACCACCAACGCCCTGCGCGTGGCCGGCCCCAAGGTGGCCGCGCTCACGCTGCTGCTCGACTGCCTTAAGGGCGCCATCTGCGTCCTTATCGCGCGTCCGCTCATTGCCGACTTGGGCTATGGCTTCCCCGTGAGCATTATGGCCCCCGGTGCCGCCGGCGACTGGATGCTCGGCGTCATCTGCCTGGCAGCCGTGTGGGGCCATATCTTCTCGCCCTACCTCAACTTCCATGGCGGCAAGGGTATCGCAGTTGGTCTGGGAGTCATCCTTGCTTGGTATTGGCCTATTGGTCTGTCGCTGCTGGGCATGTTTATCGTGGCTGTCGCCATCACCAAGTATGTGTCGGTGGGCTCGCTTGCCGCGGCCATCGGTCTTCCCATCGCTGCCTGCGCGGTCTTTCCGTACAGCAGCCTCGGACTTAAGTTTTGCATGGCGCTGATCGGCATCACCGTGGTGTGGGCCCATCGTGCGAACATCAAAAAGCTCATGACGGGTAAGGAGTCCAAGCTCTCGTTTACCAAGCGCGTCACCGAGCCCGACGATAAGTAGGAGAGAGTCATGAATGTTGCGCTGATTGGCTCCGGCTCCTGGGGAACCGCCGTCGCGGGCCTTGCCGCCGCGCGGGCCGAGCGCGTGACCATGTGGGCCCACAGCGAGCAGACGGCCTCCGGCATTAACGGCGAGCACCGCAACCCCCGCTACCTTGTGGGCTACAAGCTGCCCGGCAACGTCGTCGCCACGACGGACCTGGCGCAGGCGCTCGACGGTGCCGAGGCCATCATCTTTGCCGTTCCTTCGACGCACCTTCGCAGCGTGTGCCACCAGGCCGCTCCCTTTATCGCCGCCGATACCCCGGCGCTCTGCCTCACCAAGGGCATTGAGCCCGAGTCCGGCCTGCTCATGAGCGAGGTCATCGCCAGCGAGATCGGCAACGAGTCGCGCGTGGCGGCGCTCTCGGGCCCCAACCATGCTGAGGAAATCTGCCGCGGCGGACTTTCTGCCGCCGTCATCGCAAGCAAAGATCCGCAGATAGGGGAGACCTTTAAGGAACTGCTCCTGTCCACGGCCTTCCGCATCTATCTGTCGCAAGACATGACCGGTGTCGAGGTCTGCGGCGCCATGAAAAACGTCATCGCCATCGTATGTGGCATCTCCGCCGGCACCGGTGCGGGCGACAATACGCTCGCCCTTATCATGACGCGCGGCCTGGCCGAGATCAGCCGTCTGGTGCATGCCCGCGGCGGGCAGGCTATGACCTGCATGGGGCTTGCCGGCATGGGCGACCTCATTGCCACCTGCACCTCGGAGCATTCGCGCAACCGCACCTTTGGCTACGAGTTTGCCCATGGCGTGTCGCTCGACGAGTATCAGACGCGCACGCATATGGTGGTCGAAGGCGCCGTCGCGGCCCGCAGCGTCAGCGAGCTCGCCCGTTCACTGGGCGTAGACATTCCGCTCACCTTTGCCGTGGAGCAAACGCTCTACAACGGTGTTACTTTGGATAGGGCACTCGAGATTCTTACCGATCGCGTCCCTTCTCAAGAGTTCTACGGACTCACCGACTAACGCAGAAAGGCTTCTACCATGGGTTCCATTAAAATCGCTCCGTCCGTCCTTTCGGCCGACATGGCCAACCTCAAGGGCGAGCTCGACAAGATCGCCGGCGCCGACTTTGTGCACTTCGACGTCATGGACGGTCACTTTACCGGCAACCTCACCTTTGGCGTTGATATCCTCAAGGCCGTCAAGCGCTCCACCGACGTGCCGGTCGACGCGCACCTCATGGTGTCGAACCCCGACGAGACCGTCGATTGGTACGCCGACGCCGGCGCCGATATGATCACCGTTCACTACGAGGCCTCCACGCACCTGCACCGCACGCTCACGCACCTGCAGCAGCGCGGCGTCAAGGCCGGCGTGGTGCTCAACCCCGCAACGCCCGTCTGCGTGCTCGAGAGCATCATCGAGGTCGTCGATATCGTGCTGCTGATGAGTGTAAACCCGGGCTTTGGCGGCCAGAGCTTTATCCCGGGCACCATCTCAAAGCTTCACGAGCTCAAAGCCATGTGCGAGCGCCACGGCGTGTCGCCCATGATCGAGGTCGACGGCGGTATCTCTTCCAAGAACATTGCCGAGGTCGTCAAGGCTGGCGCAAACGTGCTCGTGGCCGGTTCCGCCGTATTTAAGTCCGAAGACCCCGCTGCCGAGGTTGCGCTGCTGCAGAAGCTGGGCAACGAGGCCGCACAGGAGGCATAAACCCTTATGACCGCAGGTCAAAACCGCATACCCGTGAATCTTGACTATGCCGCCTCGACGCCCATGCGCGCCGAGGCGCTCCTTGCGCAGCGTGAGTACGATGATAGCGAGCTTGCGGGCGTCAACCCCAACTCGCTGCATTCGCTTGGCCGCAAGGCTGCCGCGCGTCTGGAGGCCGCACGTCGCGAGATCGCCCGCAGCTTTGGCGCACGCGTCCGCCCGTCCGAGATCGTCCTGACCAACGGCGGCACCGAGGCCAACCAGCTGGCGCTCCTCGGTCTTGCCGAGGGCGCTCGCCAGCGCGACCGCAAGCGTAACCGCGTGATCGTATCTGCCATCGAGCACGATTCGATTCTGGACAACCTGCCGCTGCTGCGTGCCGCCGGCTTTACCGTCGACCTGGTGCAGCCCTGCCGCGCGGGCTACATTGAGCCTGCCACGCTTGTCGAGCTGCTAGGCGACGACGTGGCGCTCGTGAGCATTATGGTCGCCAACAACGAGACCGGCGTGGTGCAGCCCATCCGCGAGCTTGCCGCTGCTGCACATGCCGCCGGCGCCCTGTTCCACACCGATGCCATCCAGGGCTATCTGCATATTCCGCTCGACGCCACCGAGCTGGGCGTCGATGCTATGTCCGTCGCGGCCCACAAAATTGGCGGTCCTGTGGCATCCGGCGCGCTCTACGTTAAGACCCGCACGCCACTGCGCCCCCGCATCTTTGGCGGCGGACAGGAAGCCGGACGTCGCGCCGGCACGCAGGACCTGCGCACGCAGCTGGCCTTTGCCGCTGCTGCCCGCACGCTGGCACCCCAAGTGGCTCAGGAGCGCGAAAAGCTGCAAGCCCTTTCCGACAAACTCTACGCCACGCTTACGGCCCATCCACGCATTCATGCCACCATGGGCGACTACGAGCAGGTCGACCGTCTGCCGGGTATGGTTTCGATCTACGTCGACGGCATGGACTCCGAGGAGCTCATCGTCAAGCTCGACGCCGCCGGCTTTGAGGTTTCGGCCGGATCGGCTTGCTCGAGCGGCAGCATGGACCCGAGCCACGTGCTCAGCGCCATGGGCATTGGTCGCGAGCAGGCGCTGGGCGCACTGCGCATCTCCTTCGATAACCGCGTGAACCCTGCCGACCTGGATGAGTTCGCCCAGACGCTGCTCTCGATCGTAGGCGCCGCATGATCGTCGCCGAGCTTGAGCGCGCGCTGCTGGCACGCTATCCCAAGACTGATGCCGAGAGTTGGGACCATGTAGGACTCTCCGTCGGCGACCCTGCCGCGCAGATTACCGGTGTTGCCTGCGCGCTCGATGCGACCGAGGCTAATGTTCGCCGCGCCCAAGAAGCCGGCGCCAACGTGCTGCTGACGCATCATCCCATATACATCAAGGCGCCCGAGGCCTTTTGTCCGGCGGATGCCACACGCCCCCAATGCAGCGCGGCGCTCTACGAGGCGGCCCGTTGCGGCGTGAGCATTATCTCGCTCCACACCAACCTGGACCGCTCGCACGAGGCGCGTGTCTGTCTGAGCGAGCTGCTGGGTGCCGCACCCGTGAGCTCGCTGGAGCATGTGGACGACCCCGAGGCCACCGGCCTGGGCGCGCTTGCAACGCTCAACGACCCGTGCACGCTGCGCGATCTTGCCACCCGTGCTGCCACAGCCTTCGGCAGCGACCCGCGTGTGTGGGGCGAAGCCGATCGCCCGTGCCGCACCGTCGCCATTTTGGGCGGCTCCCTGGGCGACTTTGGAGAGCTCGCCATCGCCGCGGGCGCAGATGTTGTCGTGACGGGCGAGGCGGGCTACCACGTGACGCAAGACCTTGCCTTGCGCGGGCTGCCTGTGATCTTGCTCGGCCACGACCGCTCCGAGGAGCCGTTCGTTGATATATTGATGAACTCTGCAGTTGACGCCGGGGTCGACCCCCGTCATGCGATTAAAATACTGAACCCTTGCCAATGGTGGACTGTGACAAAAGGAGAGAACTTATGAGCGCCGGCGCTACGCTACTCAAGCTGCAACAGATCGATTTGGAGCTCGCCCGCAACAAGAGCGAACTTGCCAATATGCCGGAGCTCAAGGAGCTCGCTTCCAAGCGAAAGACCTATGTAAAGCTTAAGTCCGAGATGACCAAGCTCTACGCCCAGCGCAAGGACCTGGACATTGAGCTTGACGACCTCAACACCACCGAGATCCAGACCAATAACGCCATCGAGGCCGCCAAGAAGCGTCACGTCGACGGCTCCGACTACCGCGAGGTCCAGGATCTGGAAAACGAGCTCGCCACTCTGGCCAAACGCCTGGACAAGATCGAGCATACCCGCAAGGATGTCGTTGTCGCACATAAGGCAGCGCTTGACCGCGAGGCTCGCGCGCAGGCCATCATCGCCAAGTTCGAGGAGGGCGTAAAGGCCGATACCAAGGCCGCCCGTGCCAAGGCCGCCGATCTGCAGGCTCAGATCGATGCCGCCACCAAGGAGCGCACCGCGCTTGCCGCCACGCTGCCGACCGACGTGCTCACCGATTACGAGCGTCTGCTCAAGCAGTTCCGCGGCCTGGCCGTCGAGACCATCAAGGGCAACATCCCCACGGTCTGCCACACCGCGCTGCAGGCGTCGTCCATGAGTGACCTCAACCACGACGGCAGTGAGATTACGCACTGCCCGTACTGCCACCGCCTGCTCGTGCTCCCCAGCAAGGAAGCTTAAACGATGGCGGCACCCAACAATTCAATGCAACTTGAGGGAAAAACGATCCTGCTGGGCATTACCGGCGGGATCGCCGCCTATAAGTCGTGCAATATCGTGCGCCTGCTGCAAAAGCGCGGCGCCCGCGTCAAGGTCGTCATGAGCGAGCATGCCACGGAGTTTGTGGGGCCGCTCACCTTCCGCGCGCTTACGGGCGAGCCGGTCGCTGTGGGCCTGTTCGACGACCCCTCCGACCCCATCCACCATATCTCGCTCGCGCAGGAGCCCGACTTGGTGGTCGTGGCGCCCGCGACGGCCAACATCATTGCCAAGATGGCCAATGGCATCGCCGACGATCTCATCTCCACCACGTTGCTTGCAACGCCGCGCCCTATTGTGATCGCACCGGCCATGAACAATGGCATGTGGAAGGCGCCGGCAACGCAGGCTAATATGGCCACGCTGCGCGAGCGCGGTGTCCACGTGGTGGGACCCGGAAGCGGCTACCTTGCCTGCGGTGACGTGGACACGGGACGCATGAGCGAGCCCCAGGACATCGTCGAGGCCGTCTGCGAGGTACTCGACCCGCTACCTCAGGACCTAGCAGGCAAAAGCATCATCATCACCGCCGGCCCCACGCACGAGCCGATCGACCCCGTGCGTTTTATTGGCAACCGTTCATCGGGCAAGATGGGTATCGCTCTGGCGGGGGAGGCAGCACGCCGCGGTGCCGCCGTCACGCTCGTGCTGGGACCGACATCGCTCGACGTTCCCTGCGGTGTGGAGTGCGTGCGCGTACAGACCGCCGCAGAAATGCTCCAGGCGGCACTGAGCGCCTTCCAGACGGCCGATGCGGCCATTTGCGCCGCAGCCGTCGCCGACTACACACCCGCCGCTCCTGCCGACCATAAACTCAAAAAGTCCAACGAACGCTTGGATCGCATCGAGCTTGTCGAAACGGTCGATATTTTGGCCGAGCTCTCGCGTCAGAAGGGCGAGCGATGCGTGATCGGCTTTGCGGCCGAGACCGACAACGTCGTGGAGTACGCGCAGCGCAAGCTCGCGCGCAAGGGTTGCGATGCCATTATCGCCAACGATGTCTCGCGCGCCGATTCGGGCTTTGGAACCGACACTAACAAGGCCTGGGTTGTGAGCACAACGGGTACGCAAGAGCTTCCCGTGCTAACAAAACCCCAGCTCGCAGATACAATTTTGGACTTGCTTCAAAATTTAAAAAAAGTTCTTGCACAAGTCTAAAGTTTCGGGTTAATATACTCCCTGTTGCGAGCGAGAGCAGAGCAACAAACAAAAGCTTCGGGACGTGGCGCAGCTTGGTAGCGCACTTGACTGGGGGTCAAGGGGTCGCTGGTTCGAATCCAGTCGTCCCGACCAGAAGTTTGCAGGTCAGGCACCTAGTGCCTGACCTTTTTTGTTTTAAGCAATTGCTTAATTTTGATTAAGCAACAGGGTGCCAATAATCTACCTACGCGATAATCGCCTTTTGCGGTTACTTGCGCGTTTTGCACACGCTTGAGCCGATTTATTAACGCGATATGAATCTACATACGCGTAGCTGGTATACAGCCGAGTACAGGCTGTATTTATCGCGGCGATTTACACCGATAAAGCGACTGTAACGAACAAGCGTGTCGCTGTATTTATTCCAGTAGTTCACTTGATCTGTGGACAAGTGTGCTGTTGCAACGAAACGCCAAGCGGGATGAGCTCTATACGAGGGCGTTACGAAGGTAATGGCGGGGGAGTGCGGCAGACGCTCTGAGAGCCGCTGTACGACCCCATTTCTCCTCAACCCGATAACCTGTCCTACGAACCTCAAACCGTTCGTAAACTTGCCAAAAGAAGGCCCGTGCAATCCTGCGCGGGCCTTTATCCCTATGTCAGCTTATATGACAAAATGCCTAGAAGCTCCAGACAGGGCAGACGCAACCCGCGTACGACGCGTAGAAGGATGGTGTCGGACCTTCGTCGCTTTTGACACGGAGGAAACCCGCAGCAGGGGCCTTCTGATACATCGTACACACCGTACGCTCCCACCAACTTGGACCAATGGCGATGGCGGAGAAGGCATCGGGGTTCTTGACATTGTGGTTCTCCGTCACCTTGCCCCTGAAGGCCTCGTACTGGGTGCCCTCGTTGGAAGTCCAGGGATAGTCAGATGCGAGATAAGACGTCGGCACAATCTCGGAGTAGCTGAGCAGGAACAGTCTGTCGGTCGTTGCTGTCACGGCGGCATTCTTATTCGCCTTCCCGCCACCGACGTTGTTCGTGAGCTTCCTGACGGGCTTTACCTTGGATTGGAAATCGGACGGCATCAGGTTCCAGATCTCACCGGAGTTCATCTTCGCACGGAGCTCGGACTTCTCCCAACCTCCGACATTAGTGTCGGTCGCATTCATGCGCGATCTGATTCCCGTCGAGGTGGTGAGGAACGTCAGGCCTGCCTTGCCGCTGCCATCTGCCAAGTCGTCGTGGTTGATGCCGATGATTCGGTAGGTCATGGTGTCATCGTTCGTGAGCTTGACCGACCAAGTCGTTCCCGCATCCATAGCGGCCTTCGCCTTGGCGTACACTGGCGACGCCTCGCCCTTCGCTGCGATGTCCTCGGCCACGGCCTTCTGTTCAACGAGCGTCCAGTCCTTGACGTCCTTGGCCACAGCCGCCTGTACGGTCACTGAATCGGCTCCCGCGGAACCGCCGCCGGATGCTCCGCCGCCCTCGGCGCCAGCGCTAGTCCCGCTATTCACAGTGTTGCCGACCAGGTTGAACTGGTTGCGAATGGCTCCCGCCACACCGGGTTCCGCGAACACGATGACAAGACCGATGACGGCGATGATCAGGACGTACTCAATGATTGACTGGCCCCGGAGATTAGCCGCCCTACGAGCGACCCCCCCCCGAGGAGAAACTGCCGCTGCATGCATATGCGGCTCCCTTCGCTCAGGGTGAATAGAAACGGCTTGAGCGTAGGACTATTCCAAAAGGCTGCGCAGATCTTGCCGCAGCGGCAATCACGCTGAAAGGACAAGGCGGTAAGTCGAGTCATCGTCCAGAATGGATTTGAGCGGTATCCGGTCCCAAAACGTATGCGTTTCACCATGAGAGAGGGATCTGTCATGAGCTGGAAACCGAGAAAATGCGTTATCGCCTTACTGACTTTGGCGACTCTGACGTGTTTCGCCGCCTTAATCGCCGTCAATATCAAACCGCAACACGATGCTTATCCCTCATCTTTGTCCATTAAAATGGGCCAAGATTTCAGCCTCGGCCGAAACGTCAATTATTTTGACAAGCTAAAACCTAATGAGGAAAACATCTTGATGTTCTGGGCATCGTGGTGTCAGCACTGCGAATCTCTCGTAGAGGATATGCAGCAACTTGATAATTTCGCAGCCTTAAGGAAGAACCTTTTCACTGTTTCCGAGGACAGCACGATTGAAGAAGCCTCGGTCCATGAAGGAGACTTTCCCATATACATAGATTAAGATAAGACCGTGTATGACCAATATGAACTTGAGCATATTCCGTCCGCATTCATACTGGATGATCAAGGAAACATCAACGGCTTATCCGAAGGAGAGGAAGAATCTCTTGCCTTATTAAAGAAATACGCCGAATACAACGGATATAAAGCGGAAGGAGGCGACATCGAGTAACTATCAAAGGCCAGATTAAGGAGCCGGCCATGAAGAAATGCCTGCTCTCCATCGTCTCAGCAGCTCTTTGCCTCTCCCTTGTCATGACACCATTTGTGCCCGTTGCGGCAGCCCATGCCGACGAGGGATCTCCCGCCGAGAGCAGCGATATCTACGTCGGAGTCAATTACGACGAAAATTACGATATATCCTTTTTTTGAGCGCGGCGCTGCACGGATTCATATTCCAAGGCGTGGTGCGATTCTCACGGATCTGCAAATAACCGCCCCGTCCCTCACAAGGTCAAGCTGAACGCGAAGGAGGAGGCTTGCCTGCGCGATCTCTAGCTTGCTGGCACCGCTGAAGTTATCTCCGGTCTCGTGGCAACCGGTCCTGACGGCGGCTTTTTTGCAACCGCAATGACATCGTACCGACTTTTCACTTGCATGTTCTGAAAGGAAGTTGCCATGTTGTCGCAAAATCAATCGAGATACTTGACCACAATCGGCTTTGCCCTGCTTGCATTACTCTTTGCTAGCGACCTTTTGCTGAAACCGCCCAAGGAACTCGTTTTGTTTGCCATATCCTGCATTTCCGCCCTTGACTTTACGGCGACCCTATTCGTCGGACTAAAGGAGAGGAAAAAAGGCGCAGTCGCTGCATCTGCCGTAGGCGTGGTCATAGCCATTGCCTCATTCTTTATCTGACACATTGGTGATCTAGAGGCGATATCGTAGGAATACGACCGGGGGAGCCGGGACCAGATTGCCCGGGTTGTCCGGTCGTCTCGCGCGACGGCGCGGCGGTTCGACAGAAAGCTCTCCGGACTTCACGCCGTTTCTGATCGCATTGTAGACAGCCATCTCGTCTTCGCAGTCGGCGAGCACGCGGTGTGCGTCGTCGTTTTGGATGTCCAGTAAATCTCGAAGGTCCTCCATGCACCAGCTTCCGAGATTTGGCCATGCGCGTTGCGCGAGCTGATAAGTGTCGATTGCGATGTTGTAGTTAAAGTCCAGGCCAAAGCCGTCCCAGGCAGAACGGCTTTGTTTCCTTGATTATCAACTTCATCCGGACACTTCCCGCATTCATCCGTGTGTGTACGGATGAATGCGGGGTTCGATACCCCGGCGGCCTGATCGGCAGACCGCCGGGAACTCTCACTCCTCGAAAAAAGCCGGCACTCGGTTAGTCCTGCGCATCTTGAAATCGCCAGACTCGTGGGAGACGTAGAGAATGCCGTCCATCCCATCTCGTGATGCATACGACAGGTGAACTGAACCGCAATCCGATCCATCATTGTCGAGAAGATCGAACGAATTCGGGTCGCTCGTTGCGGCCAAACGACCACTCAGACAAGAGCCATCGTCATTACAGATTTGCCATTCCATGTCTTCGCCTGC
>UQAU01000035.1 GCA_900539035.1 uncultured Collinsella sp.
CACCGGTACGGCTCAATCGTATAACCGTGCAACGGAAAAGAGCCGCCCTTTCGGACGACTCAAACTGTAATGGGGCTTTTTTAGCTGCCCTATGTCAAATGCCGTCTCATGCTTCGAAGGCTTCGGATGGGGTAGCTAAAAAAGCCCCGTCCCAAAAAGACTACCCGTACCTTACACAACGGTAAGGCAAGCGTAAGCCATATCGATGGTAGCCGACTCGTCTTCTTGCGACTATAGATGCCGTAGACTAATTGCAAGAAAGGACTCGGTATGCAAACCACGCACATGGCGACCCCGGTACTGGAGGTCGCGCATCTCGAAAAGGTATACGGAGCGCTAGGCAACGTGACCCGCGCGCTCAACGATGTCAACTTTACGGTCAACCGCGGCGAATTCGTGGGCATCATGGGCGCTTCGGGCTCGGGCAAGTCGACGTTGCTCAACTGCGTTTCGACCATCGATAGCGCCACGAGCGGCACGATCCGCATCAACGGGCAGGACGTAACACGCATGAAGCAGGCTAAGCTTTCGCAGTTCCGCCGCGAGGAGCTCGGTTTTATCTTCCAGGACTCCAACCTGCTCGATACGCTCACGGCACGCGAGAACATCGCCCTGCCGCTCACCATCGCCCGCACAAACTCGGCAGAGATCTCGACCCGCGTGCAGGATGTGGCCGCGCGTCTGTCTATCAGTCAGGTGCTCGACAAGTATCCCTACCAGATGTCCGGCGGTCAGCAGCAGCGCGTTGCCGCGGCTCGCGCGCTTGTCACCGACCCCACCATGATCATGGCCGACGAGCCCACCGGCGCCCTCGATTCCAAGAGCGCTCGCCTGCTGCTCGAGAGCCTGGAGGCCCTCAATCGCCGCTTGCGCGCGACCGTGCTCATGGTCACGCACGACAGCTTTGCCGCCAGCTACACGAGCCGTGTGCTGTTCATTCGCGACGGCAAGATTTTCACCGAGCTGCGCCGCGGCGACACCGACCGTCGCGAGTTCTTCGACCGCATTATGGAGGTCGTTGCCATGATGGGCGGTGAGGGCTCCGATGCTCTGTAAACTCGCTTGGGGCAACGTCCGCCGCGCCGGCCGCGACTACCTCGTCTACCTTTTGACGCTCACCCTGGGCGTCACGGTCTTCTATGCCTTTAACACCATCTCGATGCAGGTCGATATCGCCGGCATCGATGAAAAGGGCTTGGCGCAGGTTATGGGCAGCATGCTCGGCAACCTGACGTACTTTTTGGCCGGTGTCATGGCCTTTTTAATGGTGTATGCCAATAACTTCATCATGAAACGCCGCAAGAAGGAGTTTGGCCTGTACCAGGTGCTCGGCATGGGGCGCGGACGCGTCGCCACGATCATGGCGCTCGAGACGGTGATTGTCTCGGTCGGCGCCTTTGTCGCCGGCATTGTGCTGGGTGTGGGACTCTCCCAGCTCATGACGTTCTTTACGGCCTCGCTTTTTAAGACACAGATCGCCAATTTCCACTTCTTTTTCTCGGTGCATGCGTTCAATCTGACCCTTGCCTGCATGCTTGTAATGTTTGTGCTTACGCTACTGCTGAACCTCCGCGCCGTGCGTCGTACCAAACTCATCGAGCTTATGGGTGCCGAGCGTCGCAACGAGAGCATCAAGACACGCAACCCCTGGATCGCGATTGCCATCTTTGCCGTGGGCGCGGTGCTTGTGGGCGTGGCCTATTACCGTCTGCTACGTGATGGGTTCCCGCTAACCGCGACGGACAGCAAGCTGCAAGAGGCCATGAACCAGTTTGGTATTACGACCGCTATGGTTACCGTGGGCACCTTTGCCCTGTTCTGGGGACTCTCGGGCATGCTCATCAAGCTGCTGCAGAGCCTGCGTGGCGTGTATTGGCGCGGCCTCAACATGTTTACTGTGCGCCAGCTTGCGGCCAAGGTCAACACGGTGTGCTTTTCGATGGGCGTCATCGCGATGCTCCTGTTTTTGGCCATCACCTCGGTGACGTGCGGTATGTCGATTGCCAACGTGATGAACGAAAACCTGGAGCGCTATAATCCGGCCGACATGTCGCAGACGTATATCTATTACGCGCCCGATACGCTCGACTACTACAAAGAGTATGTCAATCCGTCTGAGGCCGATCGCATGGTGCTGGCCGATAGTACGGTCGATTTGTACTCCGCATGGCACGGCGATCCATGGCACGGCGATCGTAAGGGCAAGTCGGCGGACAACAACGACGAGACCGGCAAGAAGGTCAATATTGCCGATGTTGCCGGTGAGCATGTGCAGATCGATTCGTATCTGAGTTACCCGCTTGGCGGTTCGGATCCTTCGGTGACTCCAAGTGAAATGTGCAAGGCCATGGGCGAAAAGCTTCCCAAGGCGTTCGGGGGTAGCAATGCCGATACGATGGGTCTGTTTGTGACGCCGGCGAGCCAGTACAACAAACTGCGTCAGATGATGGGCGAGGAGCCGGTGCACATCGGTCACGACCAGTATCTGCTCACGTGTGATATGGGCGGCGAGCTGGTCGACCTGTACACCAAGTATATGGCTGGCGGCCATGCCCTTACCTTGGGCGGGCATACGCTCAAGCCCGCAACCGATAAGTCGGACGAAGATACGGCGGCCATCGCCAACTCGGCGATGGGCAGTAATCCGGGTACCGTCGTCGTTGCCGACGAGCTGCTGTCCCAACTTAATCTGCAGCCGTATTCCAGTAGCCTGCTCGTTAACTACAAACAGGGGATGGATACGACCGAGGCAGACGAGAGTATTAAATACACTGTGCTCGACAATCTGCTCGTTGACGGCAAGGAGCCGGGGTCGTGGGGAACCTTCATCACACGCTCCGAGATGTACGCGCAAGCAGCGCAAATGAACGGTCTTATTAGCTACCTAGCCATCTACATCGGCTTTGTATTGGTCGTTGCATGCGCGGCGATTCTGTCGATCCAGCAACTCTCCAACGTGGCCGACGGCAGCCGCAGTTATCGTGTGCTGGCACAGATCGGCTGCGACGACCGCCAGATTCGCCATTCGGTGATGGCGCAGCAAGCGGTATTCTTCCTGTTCCCGCTGGCAGTTGGCCTGGCACACTCCTTTGTGGCACTTAAGGTGATCATCGAGCTGGTGAGCATTTTCGGAAATATGAGCATCGGCGGCACCGTGGGCCTCACCTGTGCAATCTTCCTGGCAGCCTATGGTGGCTACTTCTTGGTGACCTACCTTATGAGTACCGGAATGGTGCGAGCTGCCATAGCCACCCGTTACAGCGAGTAACTCGTTCAGCTCGGAATTATCGCAGGTTGAGCATAAGTCAGCGAAAACGCCCCTAAGCGAGCAAGGTGACGTGAAAGAGAGGGAAGCGTACTTCGGTACGCGACCGACGATTGAACGTCAGGTTGCCGCTTAGGGGCGTTTGCAGCGTCGAGCCGTTACGCGGTTTGGTAAACCGCGTAACTTCATCCTTTCCAAAAGTGGAGGATGAGCGTGGTACGGTTTTGCTGCTCGGTTTTGACCAGGATGTTGTGGATGTGGGTCTTGACGGTGCCCACAGCAAGGAATAGCTCGTCAGCAATCTCTTGGTTCGACTTGCCCAACACAACCAGACGCAAAACCTCGGCCTCGCGGTTGGAGAGCCTATAGGCATTGCGATAGAAGGGCATCTGCTCTTCTATGTGCCGATCAAGATCGCTGACGTTCTTTTCCTCGGGCGCCTCCTGCATGCGGATTGAAAGCACGTGGTAGGCGTAGATGATCAGCAGAATCGCAAAGTAGCACGCAAAGACGTTCTCGCTAAAGTTGCGCTCGGATAGATAAAGCTGCAGCCAAGAGGGTGCCAGACTCATGGGGATGACAAGGATGTTGTAGAAATCCTCGGCAACGATGCAACCGACCAGAATAGCGCCGATAATCAGGTGCTTTCGCTGGTTGTTAACGCGTGCCTTCAGCTCAACCTCTGTACTCTTATGAGCCGTCCAAAAGATATACAGTCCCACAAAGATAAGGAATACCTGACGCATCGTGTAGTAGATCCACTGACGCATGGGGCTGGAGGGGATTGCGACGATAATCAGCGACTCGCACAGCAAAAACGTTAGGACAGGGATGGCGAACAACTTCTTAGAATGCTTATCGAGCAAGTCCATGGCAATCAGCCAAATAAAAGCTTGTGAAGCGGTCGCCACAAGGGTCCGCAACACAGGCATGGTAATTGAGTAATAGTCGCTGGCCGGAAAACTCTCGTTTTGCAACGTGTATTCAAAAAAGAAGATCTCGGTCATCTCGATGGCGTAGCAAATAAAAACGCCACTGCCATAGATAAAGAAGCGTCGACGGGACGAGGCATAGGCGGCAAGCGAAAGCACTGCCGTCACAATACAGATTACGAGTATCGCTTGGGTATAGAAGAACATGAGCGTGTCCATCTGTCACCGTCCTGTCTCATTTGTCTCTTATGGAGCCCGCTATATCTCCCGGGGTATATATGTCTCAGCCGGTCGTTCCATTGCGGATTAGACACCAAGATACAGCATAGCCGTATACCGTTCGCGGTTTCAGACGGTAAACCCCCTGTAAACTCTTGACCTGCGGGTTTATATTGGATTAGAGAGGGTGTAACTCCATGAACGGTCTTTAATCCCGAATAAACTAGGTAAAAATTGCATACGGGTGAATGATG
This sequence comes from uncultured Collinsella sp., assembly GCA_900539035.1. GTDB lineage: Bacteria > Actinomycetota > Coriobacteriia > Coriobacteriales > Coriobacteriaceae > Collinsella. The sequence goes on from UQAU01000035.1 coordinate 4,671, forward strand.
GTCTTGTCAACACGAGGCGTGATGTTCGAGCGCCTCATAGTAATAGTCGGCAAGACCGGCGGAAAGGAAATCGACATGGCACTGCCTAAGGATTTCATCGACACCAACGACTTCACCAAAGAGCAGATCCTGGCTATCGAGGATCTTGGCCTGGCAATGAAGAAGGCCATCAAGGTTGACGGTTATTATCCGCACCTGCTCCGCAACAAGAGCCTTGGCATGATCTTCCAGCAGGTCTCCACCCGCACTCGTCTTTCCTTCGAGACCGCTATGACCGACCTCGGCGGCCATGCTCAGTTCTATGGCCCTGGCACCATCCAGCTCGGCGGTCACGAGTCCCTGGGCGACACCGCTCGCGTTATGGGCTCGCTGCTCGACATCATGATGGCTCGCGTTGACCGTCACAAGGACGTCGTCGGCCTCGCCGAGGGCTCTGCCGTGCCCGTCATCAACGGCATGTCCGAGTTCAACCATCCCACGCAGGAGATGGGCGACCTCATGACCATGCTCGAGAACCTCCCCGAGGGCAAGAAGATCGAGGACTGCACCCTGGCCTTCATCGGCGACGCCACCCAGGTCTGCGTCTCCCTCATGTTCATCGCCTCCAAGGTCGGCATGAAGTTTGTCCAGTTTGGACCTAAGGGCCACCAGATCCCCGACGGCGGTCTGCACGTTGGCACCGTCGAGGAGCGCGCCGAGTTTGGCAAGCAGATGATGGCCATCGCCGAGGAGAACTGCAAGGTCTCCGGCGGCTCGGTTGTCATCTCCGACGACATCGAGTGCATCAAGGGTGCCGACTTCATCTACACCGACGTGTGGTATGGCCTGTACGACGAGGAGGTCTCGGGCGAGAACTACATGGACGTGTTCTATCCCAAGTATCAGGTCACCATGGACATGATGAACTTCGCCGGCCCCAACTCCAAGTTCATGCACTGCCTGCCGGCCACCCGCAACGAGGAAGTCGTCGACGAGGTCATGGACGATCCCGAGCGCTCCCTGTGCTGGGTCGAGGCCGAGAACCGCAAGCACTCCATCCGTGCTCTCCTTGCCGCCCTGGGCAAGCGTACTCCGCTCAACGACGGGGATGTCGAGTACTCCGCCAAGGCTGAGCTCCACGCCGCTCTCGAGGCTCTCGAGCAGCTCTAAGCCTCAAGGCTTCTAAAAGCACGTTTGCGGGCGGCGGATGCTCGTCTCCTGTCGCCCGCTCACCGAGGCCCAAGCAATTGCCTTAATACCTTAGGGCCTCGGATCTGTCCAAGACTGAGCGAAGGAGCTCATCATGAGTGACGGAAAGAAAAAGCTTTCCTTCCTGACGGTCATTTCGACCATCATCTGCGTCGTCTTCGTTTGCGAGGCCGCCGCTCCTGCTGCCGCCATCGGCAACCAGCAGTTCTTCTGGTGGATCTTCCTGATCCTGACCTTCCTGCTCCCTTACGGCATGGTCGTCGCCGAGCTCGGCACCACCTATGACGGCGAGGGCGGCATTTACGATTGGGTGCGCGATGGCCTGGGCGACAAGTGGGGCGCCCGCATCTCGTACTACTACTGGGTCAACTACCCCCTGTGGATCGCCTCGCTGGCAACCATGTTCCCCGACATCCTGGGCATGGTCTTCGGCGTCGAGTTCAACCTGATCGCCAAGATGGGCATCGAGCTTGCCTTCGTGTGGATCGTCTACCTCATGGGCCGCTCCAAGGCCGCCGACTCCGAGTGGGTCCTCAACGGTGGCGCCATCATCAAGGTCGCCGTTGCCGTTATCGTCGGCGCTCTGGGCATCTGGTATGCCATGGAGAACGGTTTTGCGAACGACATGTCCGCCGCCACCTTCCTGCCCGAGCTCACCAACACCAACGCTCTGGGCTACCTGTCCATCATCATCTTCAACTTCATGGGCTTCGAGGTTATCTGCACCATGACCGATGATATGGCCGATCCCGCTCGCGATATCCCCAAGGCTATCATCGTCGGTGGCGTGGCTATTGCCGTCATCTACCTGTTCGCTGGCTTCGGCATCGGCGCCGCCGTGCCGGCCGACTCCATCGACCCCGACTACGGCATGATCGTCGCGGTCCAGACCATGGTGGGCGACTCCATGCTCTTCAAGGTCATCTGCATCGCCTTCCTGATCACCCTGTTCGCCAACATGGCCGCCTGGTCCTTCGGCGTCAACTCCGTCGCCCGCTACGCCGCCGAGCACGGCAACATGCCCAAGGTCTTCGCCTCGATGATCTCGGATGACGACATGCCCAACGGCGCCAACCTGGTCAACGCCGTCGTCGCCTCCCTGGTGCTGTGCCTGCAGCTGGTGCCCGTCGACGCCATCTCCAACGGCGTCTTCTGGATGCTCTTCGGCACCTCCGTCGTCTTCCTGCTGCTCACCTACATCCCGATGTTCCCGGCGTTCCTCAACCTTCGCAAGAACGACCCCGACCGCGAGCGCATCTTCACGTTCCCGTTCAAGGGCGCGATGATGAAGGTCATGCTGGCCATCCCCTGCATCGAGCTGATCCTGGCCATCGTCGCGACGCTGGTGCCGTTCTCCGCCGCCGAAATCGGCGACAAGGTCCCGATGATCGTCATCTTCATCGTGCTCGTGCTCATCGGCGAGGTCGTCCGCGTTGTCTCCGCTAGGGGCCGCAAGGAAGAGTACAAGGGCCTCACCCCCGAGCTGGCCGCCCAGCGTCTCGCCGAGGAGGCCGCCGAGGCCGAGGAGAACTAGGGCACCCGGATTCGGGGCCCCGACCCTCCTCGTCACTCAGCCATTCCCCGGGGTGGGTGCGAGCGATAGCTCCGGTAACCACCGCCCACCCCGACCTCTCTTCCGTATCCTTCGTGCGTTTTGTCTCCGCGCACTTGGTTACGTCGTCGCTCGCCGGTGCGACTCCGTGAAAACCGGCGCCGGGCGCCCCGACCTTTGCCGGGGAACGGGCGCCTAACATCTCTTGGTTTCAGGCTGCGGGCAACCCGCCCGCGGCAAACGATCGTTCGATTTGGAGGATATCTTATGCGTACGATCACCGAGTCCGAGTCCACCCCCAGGGCCGACGGCTTCTTCATGCCCGCCGAGTTCGCCCCGCAGGACCGCGTGTGGATGGGCTGGCCCCACCGCACCGACACCTGGGCCCACGGCGCCAAGCCGGCCCAGAGGCAGTATGCCGCCATCGCCCGCGCCATCGCCGAGTTCACCCCGGTCTACATGTGCGCCAACCAGGTCGACTACGCCAACTGCAAGGCCGTCTTCGAGAGCGACGAGAACGTCACCGTCATCGAGATGACCACCGACGACGCCTGGTTCCGCGACACCGCCGCCACCTACGTCATCGACGGCAAGGGCGGGAAGCGCGCCAACCACTGGCACTTCAACGCCTACGGCGGCCTCGTCGACGGCCTGTACTTCCCGTGGGACAAGGACGAGCAGATCGCCCTCAAGATGGCCGAGCTCTCCGGCTGCCGCCGCTACCGTCCCGACGACATGATCCTCGAGGGCGGCTCCATCACCGTCGACGGCGAGGGCACCCTCGTCGTGACCGACCAGTGCCTGCTCTCCCCGGGCCGCACCTGCTCCGCGGTGCTCGAGGAGGAAGAGGACCCCGAGTCCATCTGGCCCAAGTACCGCAAGAAGTTCGAGCCCTGGAGCGAGGAGCTCCGCGCCTACATGGATGAGCACCTCAAGGACTACCTGGGCGTCGAGAAGGTCATCTGGGTCAAGGAGGGCATCGACCCCGAGGAGACCAACGGCCACATCGACGACGTCGCCACCTTCATCGCCCCGGGCGTCATGGCCTGCATCTGGACCGACGACCCCGACTACCCGTTCTACGAGCAGTGCCACGCCGCCTACGAGACCCTCTCCAACGCCGTCGACGCCAAGGGCCGCAAGATTAAGGTCTACAAGCTCTGCATGCCCGTGAACCCGCTGTACATGGACCAGGCCTCCTGCGACACCATCGACGCCGACGAGAACGCCGAGCCGCGCGTCCCCGACGAGCCGCTGATCGCCTCCTACATGAACTACCTGGTCACCAACCACGGCGTCATCGTCCCGCAGTACGGCGACGAGAACGACAAGCTGGCCGTCGACACGCTCCAGAAGATCTACGACGAGGTCTGGGGCGAGGGCGTCTACAAGTGCGTGGGCGTCCAGTCCGACCAGGTCGTCTACGGCGGCGGCAACATCCACTGCATCACGCAGCAGGAGCCGTCCGCTTAATCGCCTGGCTTCCCGGGGCACGGCACCTTCCCGTTCATCCGCCGCTTGCGCACCGAAGTGCGCGGCGCCCCTCTTTCACGGGAATCTGCCGCACCTCGGAGACCCGGCCGGCCAAGCGGACGGGACTGCCTGGTTGACCGGCTGGGTTTTTCTTCGGGCACTCCGTTGCCTCCACACCGGAGTGCCCTTTTTCTTTGATCGAATACGCGTCTGGCCTGGGATTTATTGCGGGTTAGGCCAATTGTTCGCTTGGATATCCCAGGTCAGACGCGTATTCAATTGTTGATAGTTTCCGGTCGTATACGCGGCCGTTTTGATCGGAGTATCTTTGTACCAGCGTATCGTCATCTTCACCCGCCTGTTCCGCGAGCGTTGGTCCAACAATTGCATTCCCTCTTCTCTTTGGGATGGCACCTGCACCGGTGACGCGGCCTGCAACCCTACCTTGGGCTGCGCCTTCGGTACAGATGCCATCCTTTTTGCTGTAGGGGGAGCGTGTCATGGCAGGTAAAAAGTTCTCCCTGTTCGAGGTCATCCTCTCGGTTATCTGCGTCGTATTTACCATCGAGGCGGCTGCTCCGGCATCTGCCATGGGTAACGTGCAGTTCTTCTGGTGGATCTTCCTCATCATTACGTTTTTGCTTCCCTATGGCCTGGTGGTGGCCGAGCTGGGTACGGCGTTCGATTCCGAGGGCGGTCTGTACGATTGGGTTCGCTTGGGCCTGGGTGATCGTTGGGGAGCCCGTTGTTCCTGGTGCTACTGGGTTAACTTTCCGCTGTGGGTGGCAAGTATCGCCTGCATGTTTCCCAGTGTTATCAATGCGGTATGGGGCATCGAGTTTTCGCTTGGGGTCCGAATTGCCATCGAGCTTGCCTTTGTGTGGGGTGTCACCGTCATGGCGATGCAGCCGGTTGCCGAGGCCGATTGGGTTATGGATGGCGGCGCTGTCATCAAAGTACTCATTACAGCTGTGGTAGGAATCGTCGGCATCTGGTTTGCTTACAATAACGGCTTTGCCAACGATATGTCGTTTAAGACCTTCATTCCAGACTTGGGCGACACCAATTCGTTGACGTACCTATCGATCATCCTATTCAACTTTATGGGCTTCGAAGTGGTCGCGACCTTTGCCAGTACGATGAAAAACCCATCGCGCGATATCCCCAAGGCGGTTATCGCTGGTGGCGTTGCCATTGCGGCAATCTACATTATCTGCGGCATCGGCATTGGAGCCGCGGTTCCCACCGAGCAGCTTTCGCTCGATTCGGGCATTGTGGACGCGGTCGCCGCCATGTTGGGGCGCAGCCATCCGCTGACGATGGTCGTGGGCGTGGCCTTTTTGGTGACGCTGTTCGCCAACATGATCTGCTGGAGCTTTGGCGTTAACAACGTGGCGAGCTATGCCGCGCGTCATGGCAATATGCCGCGTCCCTTTGCGCTGGTGTCCAAGAAGACCGGCATGCCCAATGGCTCGGCAATCATTAACGGTTGTTTTGCCAGCCTGGTACTACTGCTTCAGATTCCGCTGGGCGAGGGCTCCGACGTCTTTTGGGTTTTCTTCTCGATGAACGTCGTCTTCCTGCTTATGAGCTATATCCCGATGTTCCCAGCGTTTTGGCGCCTGCGCAAATATGACGATCGCCCGCGCGTGTTCCGCGCGCCCTTCGAGGGCAAGGTGCTTGCGGTGGCACTTGCGATTCCCGTGGTGGAGCTTGTGCTTTCGATTGTCGCTACGATTGTGCCGCTCAACGGCTCGTCCGCCGAAATGACAAAGTTGCCCATTCTCATGGGTGTAGTGATCGCCGTGTTGCTGGGCGAGGTTTCGCGCCTCATATCGCGCCGCGGCCGCAGCGTCGACAATCCCGGCGTTGGCGTGTATAGAAAACGCCGACCGTGAGGGGCTTGGCCCACCGGCACGGGGCTAAAACCGGGGTTGCTTCCAAGTTAATAAATTACTGCGAGGATTACTGCGGCAATCGTGGAGGTTATGCTAACAGTTGCGCTGGTCGAGTGAAGAGGAAAGCTTAGGCGCAAAGTAGGGGACGTGTCCCAGGTAAGGGCAGCTGTCGTTGCGCTCATCAACGATGCAAGGAACGTCATCGTATGTCATGGTCGAACCGATCTTGGCGATGGCCTTAGCGGCAGGCGCGACAATAATCTTGAGCGGTGTAATCGGCGCCATGGCATCTCCTTTCGATCTTGGTATTCGTCGATGTTTCTACCATAACCGTAATGCGGAATCAAGCTGGTTGTGCGCGGAATGAGGGTAGTATGAGCTTCGCATTCTTTATCTACACGATTCTTGTCATGGGCATTGGATTGGTAACGGCATCAACTGCACTCGTAATATGGCTCATGACTCGTCGACGCGATTGTTTGGTGGCGGCCGCGGGCTTCCTTCTCTATATCTTCGATATGTCGGTGATCTTCTTTGATGAGTACAACCGGCTCAAATATGACTATGTGGTGACGTTTAATGAGCCGCTTCAACATCCGTTACTGCGCTGCGCGCTGGGCGTGGCGATTCTTGCGTGCGTATGGCTTTGGGTAACGGTTCGCTTACACGATGAGGTGACCGTTAAGCGCGTTGCCGCATATGTCGTACCGATCGCCGTGCTTCAGCTTGCTCTGGTGCCTCGTACTGGCTTTGCGGGCCAGGTTCAGCAATATCTTTTTTGGCTTGCGCGCGATTTGGGAATGGCATTCTGCTTGGTATATGCTTACGCCCGCTATCGCAAGACGGAGAATAGGGCTGTGCGGCTCGATCTTGAGCGCTCTCGGACGTTCTTTCGCATAGCCTGCGTGCTTACCGTGATGGTGGTTATCGAGGATACCTATATGATCCTATTCTGCACGCCTGACGTTGATAACGTGATGGTGAGCGCCTTTTTATGGTATCTGGGCGAGCGGAATATCTCAGAGAATTTATTGTTTGTGGCTGCAGCCGTTCAGCTATTCAAACAGTCCAGCCATATCTTACGTGTGCTCTCGCGTCACCCTCGTGCCGATGAAGAGGTGGCGACAGAGCGCCGTGATGCACGGGAGGACCTTGTCTCGCGAGTTGTGATTTTCTCGGACGAGCATGGGCTTTCAAAGCGCGAACAGGAAGTGCTTACACTCGTATTGCGTGGACTCGATGTCCAAAATATTGCTAACGAACTTGTGATTAGTCCGGGTACCGTCAAGGCTCACCTGCATCGCATCTATGTAAAGAGCGAAGTCAAGGCGCGTGACGACTTGATTGAGACATTCTGGCGCTCGTAAGGCTGGAGTGGTTCGGCCGACGGCGTATCACAGACCACTCGGCGTAATGAAGCGACAATAAACTTTGACAATAAAATACCTGCTCAGACGTGTAAACCTGCTTAATCCGTCCGTTTGCCCGCTTCCATCTTGGCAGCTTGTGCAGGAGGTGCGTCAATGGGTGTTGACACGGGGCGTAGGGCGCTGGACAGACGCCCGACCGCTCGTAGGCACGTGTCATGCAGGGAGCGACAAATGCTCCCTCACCGATTGGGAGCGCCGTATCGTGGCGGTCATCCATTGTCCTATAACGTCTGAGGAGGCTCATATGGACAAAGCGGATTTAGTCATCAAAAGTAATGCTGTGTTCACTGGTGACGGGCTGGCACCGTTCAAGGGTGGCGTTGCCGTCGCGGGCGACAGAATTGTTGCGTGCGGCGAAGATAAGTACCTCGACGCTTTTATCGGGCCCGATACCGAGGTGCGCGACTATGGCGATGGGCTCGTCATGCCTGGCATCATCGACTCACATACGCATTTTGCCCAGGGCGCCTTTATGACCGATCCCGATTTCGCCGTCAATCTCATCGATTGCACAAGCTTCGAGCAGTGTATGGAGCGTGTTCAGGCATTTGCCGAAAGCCATTCGAGCAACGAGTGGATTGTGGGCTGCCAAATCATTCAGTTCCAGTGGGATGTGCCCGAGATGCCCACGGCCGCGATGATTGACAAATACATCTCGGACCGTCCGGTATTTTTGCAGCAGGTCGACATGCATACGTTTAGTGCCAATACCTGCGCTATCGAGAAAGTCGGCATTACTACCGAGACGCCCGATCCTGCAGGCGGCAAGATTCTCAAGGATGAGCTCGGCAACCTCACGGGGGTTTTCTCGAACAACGCTGGTGCCCTTTTTATGGACGAGGTATACGACCCTGCTCCCGAAGTGGTCGATGCCTCCTTCGCCAAGACTGCACGCCGCGCCAACGCTCTCGGTATTACGACCGTCGGCATGGTTAATCCGACCTTCGTGAGCATGGACAACCCCTACAAGGTGCTTGCAGAGCTCAACGGTAAGGGTGAACTGCCGTTACGCGTGTTCATGTACACAGACCTTTTTGAGAACGAGACCATGACACTCGAGGAAATTCGAGCTAAATACGACTTTCCGGGCACGCAGGTCGAGTGGCATGGCTTTAAGCAGTTCATCGACGGCGTGTGTTCCGATCATACTGCTTGGATGCTCGAGCCCTATGCCAATGCTCCCGAGACCTGTGGCGAGCCGGCTGAGGAACCAGAGCATGTGCGTAATGCCATCCTTAAAGCGCTTGAGTGGGGTGTCGACACGCGCATCCATGCCATAGGCGATCGTTCCGTACGCTTTATCCTGGACTGCTTCGAGGAGGGTGAGAAGCGTTACGGTCTTATGGGCTGTCGTCACTCCATGGAGCACAACGAGACTGTTCAACCTGAGGATTTGCCGCGCTATGCGGAACTCGGCGTCTGTCCGGCCATGCAGCCGTGGCATATGCTGCTTGATATGGCCGACTTGGCAAAGGACGACGCCGTTGGTCCCGAGCGCGCGGCGCTCTCGTGGCCAATTCATAGCCTGCTTGCGAGCGGTGCCTGCGTGCATTTGGGCTCCGACTTCCCGGTTGTGGGGCTTGAGCCTATGGAGGAGGTCTATGGCGCGGTCTATCGCATGCTCGAGGACGGATCTAATCCTGAGGGTTGGTTCCCCGAGGAGCGAATCACCATGGCCGAGGCCCTGCGCGCATACACCTACGGCGCTGCCTACGCTATGCATGCTGAGGACCGCATCGGCACACTCGCCTGCGGCAAGCAAGCCGACATCTGCGTACTCGACCGCAATCTCTTTACCTGCGAGCCGGCAGAGGTTCTCGGCGCCACGGCTGAGCTTACGGTGATCGCCGGTAAGGTCGTCTACGAGAAATAGCCCCACAGTCTTTCAATCTCTCAAGGAAAGGGGAGAACAATGACAGAAGAAACAACCGCTGTCGTTGGGGAGGAGCATGAGCTCGCCTCAAAGCCGATTCCAGAACTCGTGCGCCGCTACACAATTGTGACCGGTCAGGGCATGCTCGCGCAGATCATTATGGTCGTGCTCGAGGGTCTCGTGATGGGCTGGGGCCTGGGCGCTCACGGTCTTGCTTGCGTCTCGATCATCATGTCTGTCGAGTACATCAATCTGGCCTTCGGCAATCTCTTCGGTACGGGCGTGCCGGCCGTCGTGGGCAATCTGCTCGGCGCCGGCGACATCAAGGGGGCGAGTAAGGCATTTAGCCAGGGTTTCTGGCTCACGGCGATTGTTTCGGTCCTGCTCGCCGTCGTGATGGCAGTCTTCACCGAGCCCATCTGTGCATTCTTTGGTGCAACGCCCGATATCATGGCTGACACGGTCGCCGGCGTGCGCACGTTCGCCGTTCTATTGCCGCTCACGGTCATCGGCCAGATGGTTACCGCTGTTATGCGCGTCGATGAGAAGGTCCAGGTCTCGGCAAATCTCATGACCGTATCTGCCATCATTGCCATCTGCTGGCTCGCGCTCTCGACCTTCGTGCTCAAGCTTGGCGTCATGGGTGCTGGCGTGTACTATGGCCTGTCCATTGGCATCTGGGCCATCGGCATCTTCTGGTATGTTGGCGGCAAGAAGTCTCAGCTCAAGATTAACCTGGTCGACCTCAAACTCGACATGGGTATCTGCGGGCAGATCGTTAAGATTGGCTTCCCGTTCTTCCTGGTCCAGGGTGCGACATTCGTCTTCAATACCGTTGCCAACTCGCTGCTCGGCACGCTTGGCGGTGACATGGGTTCGCTCTACATCGCTGCATTCGGCGTAATCAACGGCTACATTCTCTACATCACCATGATGGTCGCCCAGTGCTTCTCCTATGGTTTGCAGCCCATCGCTGCCTTCAATGCCGGTGCCAAGGCATGGGCGCGTCTTAAGGAGACGCTCTCCTGCACGCTTAAGTACCAGGTTGTGACGCTGGCGCTGGTCACCGTTGTACTCTGGCTTGCCGCCACGCCGGTGTGTGCCTTCTTTGCCGGCAGCGATCCCGCGCTCGTTGAGGTTGCCGCCAACGCCACGCGTACCGTCATCCTGGCTGTTGCCCTGGGCTATCTTGCCATGACCATGTCGATGTACTTCCAGGCGAACGAGAAGGTGGGTATCGCCACGTTCTGCGGCCTGCTCCGTTACGTGATCTGTTCCGTACCGCTCATGTACTTGCTTGGCAGCATGATGGGCGCGCAGGGTGTTTGGATTGCCTTGGTTGCAGCCGATGCCATTACCGGCCTGGTTTCCATTGCACTTGCTGCAAAGGAACAAAAGCGCCTGAATGGGCTCATTGCATAGCGTAGGGCCGCTTCTCATTCAACGGCGAAATCAAAGGGCGTTCTCCGCATGGAGGGCGCCCTTTTTTATCGCGGGATGTTTTGCATGGCAGTCATGAGGCCCAGGCGGTTGCTGACGCCGAGCTTGCGATAGATGGCGTTGACGTGCTTCTTTACGGTTGACTCGCTTATGAATAGCTCGTTTGCCATCTGTTTGTTCGTTTTGCCGTCGAGCATGAGCCGCATGACTTCGGCTTCGCGCGGTTGGATATTATGTTCTGCAATGAAGGCATTCAGCTGGTTTGTGTCTTCGGTCTGGGTGAGTTTAATGCCCCGAGGATAGAGGTTGGCGAGCGCGAGGCTCGCGTGCCGAGCGATTTCGAGCAGGATTGCGAGCTCGGTGTCGGTAAAGTCTCCGGCCGTGCGTTCGCGAAACAGGGCGATGCTTCCTAGCGGGCTGTCGTTGTGCGCGAGCGTGGCCGTACAGCCAAAGTAGACGCCCTGCGGTTCCATCCATTTGCGATAGATGGGCGTGGCATCACGTCGCTCGACGTCGACGAGGTCGAGGTCGCGGTAGACGCCGATCTTATGTAGGTCAAAGCTCCATGTTGTATAGTCCATCGCGGCGTAGCGGTTGTAGTAGTCGCTCAGTGCGCGGTCGTCCATTCCGCTGCTTGCAGGATGGACGTAGCGTGGGGCATCACTGTCCGCCGCCTCGATAAGGTCGAACATGGCGATCCGATGGGGCACGAGCCCTGTCGCTCCCTCGAGGGTCTCCTTTTGCAGCTTATCAATACCGTGTGATGCGTGGATTGCAAGCGCGAGCTCGTTGAGAGCAGTCCAGGTCGTACTGTCCAACTCAATAGTCTGCTGTTTATTGCATGGGGGCATAGGGCGTCCTTTCCATTGTGGAACCCAGTATGTCATGTTCTCGGCCTGAATAGAACTTTAGGTCAGCGAATGGTATACCGTCGGTCGTTGAAAGGGGCTCGAGGGACCATTGAGAACATCTCGGTGCGGCCGCATCATGGTCTCGTCAAGCAAAAGCACCGAGATTTAGGAGCTTGAAATGAAGACAATCTACGAGAGTGAATCCACGCCTAAGAAGGACGGGTTCTATATGCCCGGTGAGTATGAGGAGCAGGAGCGCACCTGGATTCTATGGCCGCACCGCTCCGACGTGTGGCGCTGCGGCGCCAAGCCGGCACAGAAGGTCTTCACCGAGATCATCAAGACCGTTGCACGCTTTCAGCCCATCACTGTGGGCGTCAACACCGAAGACTTCCCCGCGGTGTGTGAGATCTTCGACGGCGTTGAGAACGTGCGCGTTATCCACATGGAGTACAACGACAGCTGGATTCGCGACCCCGGCCCGGCATTCCTCGTTAATGACAATGGTGAGGTGGCCCTTTCGCACTTCCACTTTAATGCTTACGGCGGTTTCATTGACGGCCTGTATTTCCCGTGGGACAAGGACGCTTCCATTGGCCTGCAGGTGGCACAGCTTGAGCAGGTTAACCGTTATCGTCCCGAGGATTACATCCTCGAGGGCGGCTCGTTCAACTGTGATGGTCAAGGCACCGTCGTGACCACCGAGATGTGTCTGCTCAACGAGGATCGCAACCCGCAATACACCAAGGAGCAGATTGAGGAGAAACTCTCTGAGTATCTCGGTATCGAGAAGGTTATCTGGATCAAGGACGGAATCGATCCGTACGAAACGAACGGCCATGTGGACGACGTCGCATGCTTTAGTGCGCCCGGCGAAGTCTGCTGCATGTGGACCGACGATCCCAACCACAAGTTCTACAAGGAGTGTCAGGAGGCGTACAAGACGCTCTCCGAGGCCACGGATGCCAAGGGTCGCAAGCTCAAGATCCACAAGGTGATCATGCCTGCGACATCGGTATATATGACCGAAGAAGAGGCCAGCACGATCGATCCCGTCGAAGGCGTGCTGCCGCGTACTCCCGAGGATGCTTTCGAACCGAGCTATCTCAATTTCCTGCCCATTAACGGTGCGGTGCTTGTACCGCAGTTCGGCGATCCCAATGACGCCCAGGCGCTCAAAGATATCCAAGCTGCTTATCCGGACCGCGAAGTCATCGGTATCATGACCCGTGAAGTTATCTACGGCGGCGGCAACATCCACTGCATCACCCAGCAGCAGCCTAAGGCGCGCTGTAAATAGCAGTTCCATGGTGAACAGCGCTTGATTGTCCGCACGCGAAAGTCCGCCGACTTCAATGGTCGGCGGACTTTTTGTGTGGTGGTTTCAGCTGGACGGCGGGCCGTGCGGCTTAGGTGTGCAGGCTAATCCTGCGTGTCGCCTCCGTACATGTAGACGATAAAGCCGTCGCCGGTGTCTTGGCTGTGATCCTCTAGGATGCGCTTCATGTTGAGGTGCTCGTAGAACTGCCAATCGGAGTTGCAGTCGCTCATCAGGAAGAACTTGGTGCAGCCTGCCTTGGCGAGCTCGGCGCGCGCAAGGTCGATGAGCGCGCGGCCGAGTCCCTTGCCCTGCCAGTCGGGCACGATGATGATCAGGTTGAGCTGGCCTTGGGCGTACTCATTGCCCGTGGCGGCAAAGCGGTCGGCCGTGGCTTTCTCGCGGCTGTCGCCAAAGAGCGAACCCTCGAGCTTGGCGTCGGCGGTCTTTGCCATCTCGGTTGCCTGGGCGAACATCTCGTCGTAGCAGGGCTCCCACGTGGGATTGGTGCGCGGCTTGCCGTCCTCGAAGATGCCGATGCAGCAAGCGGCGATGATACGGCCCTCGGCCTCGGCGACGAGCGCGATAGGGGAGCGCTGCAACTGCATGGCGATGTTAAAGCGCGCGCAGAAATCGGCGGCTTCGACGTCGCCGCGGTTGCGCAGCGTGTTGCACCACAGCTGGTTGTAGATGGCGGCGATGCCGGTCAGGTCATCGAGCGTGGCGGCGCGCAGAGTTACGTTGTCAAGGCTCATGGAGGCTCCTTTCAGGTTGGGTCAGGCCATCTCTGAGTGTGACATGGGCGCACCGCCGCCGCATCAACCATTCGGCAGACGACCCCCGATCCCTCGGGGATGGAGGTCTCCAAGAGGGAATGAGAGTGGATAATCTCCCACTTTTAGCGCTGGTATAGGTCAAAAACGGGAGATAATCCACTCTCATTGTGGGCAGTCGTTTGGGGCGGTCTTTAAACGCGAGTCAAAAAACAAACGACCCCACCGCAACCCCAAAACGCGCGTCCCCCAGTGCCCCCATTGGCAACCCCCGGGGGAGAAAAAC
>UQAU01000036.1 GCA_900539035.1 uncultured Collinsella sp.
CGTCAAGGTGCTCGGCAATGGTGAGCTCACCAAGAAGTTCACGGTCAAGGTCGACAAGGTCAGCGCTTCTGCGCAGGCCAAGATCGAGGCCGCCGGCGGAAAGGTCGAGCTGCCGTGCTAAATGGTCTTAAGAATGCTTTCCGCATCAAAGAACTGCGCGAAAAGATTCTTTTTACCATAGCTATGCTCGTCGTGTACCGCATTGGTGCGCACGTTCCTGTGCCCGGCATTCCCTTCCAGGGGATGCTGGGCCTTTTCTCGACCGATAACAATTCGGTCGCCGCAGGTGCTATGGCCCTCCTGAATCTTTTCTCTGGCGGCGCGTTGAGCTATGTGTCGGTGTTTTCGCTGGGCATCATGCCTTACATCACCAGCTCGATCATCCTCCAGATGCTCCAGGCCGTCGTGCCTTCCCTGCATGAGCTTGCCCGCGAGGGCGAGGTCGGTCAGACCAAGATTACGCAGTATTCGCGTTACCTCACCCTGGCTCTGGCAATCCTCAACTCCGTGGGTTACCTCTTCCTCTTTAAGAGCTTCGGCATCAGCTTTAATGGCGCCGGCGCTCCCGAGATCATCTTCGACCTCATGATCGTCGGCACGCTCACCGCGGGCGCCATGCTGATCATGTGGATCGGTGAGCTCATCACCCAGCGCGGTATCGGCAATGGCATGTCGCTGATTATCTTTGCGAACATCATGGCCGGTCTGCCGCAGGCTATCTTCTCCAGCACCGAGGGCAATGCCGGTGGCATCATCACCATGGTGATCATCTGCGCCATCATCCTGCTGGTTATCCCGCTGATTGTTTTCCTTGAGCGCGGCCAGCGCCGCATCCCGGTCTCCTACGCCAAGCGCGTCGTGGGCCGTCGCATGATGGGTGGCCAGACCACCTACCTGCCCATCAAGGTCAACACCGCGGGTGTCGTGCCGATCATCTTCGCTTCGGCGCTGCTGTACTTCCCGGCTCAGATTGCCGTGTTCTTCCCCGGCATCGGCTGGATTCAGGCAGTTGCCTCCGCGCTTTCGACCGGTTGGCTCAACTGGGTGCTTAACGTTGTCCTCATCGTGTTTTTCGCGTACTTCTACACCTCCATGGTGTTCAACCCCGATGATACGGCCGACAACCTTAAGAAGCAGGGCGGCTTTATTCCGGGCGTGCGTCCGGGTAGGGCTACCGCGGCCTACATCAAGAACGCGCTCAACAAGATTACGCTTCCCAGCGCTGTCTTTTTGGCGCTCATCGCCATCGTGCCTTCGATTATCTTCTCCTTCACGGGTAACCAGCTGATTCAGGCATTTGGCGGCACGTCCATCCTCATCATGGTCGGCGTCGTGCTCGACACGGTCGATAAGCTCGAAGGCCAGATCAAGATGTATGATTACGATGGATTCTTTAAATAGGCTAGAGGAGGATTGCTCATGAACCTCGTATTGCTCGGAGCTCCGGGTGCCGGTAAGGGCACCGTCGCACAGGAGCTCGTCGCCGAGTTTGGCGTAGCCCACATTTCCACGGGCGACCTGCTGCGTGCTGCCGTCAAGGGTGGCACCGAGCTTGGTATTCAGGCTAAGAAGTACATGGACGCCGGCGAGCTCGTTCCCGACCAGCTCGTGATCGACCTTGTCAAGGAGCGCCTTGCTGCCGATGACGCCCAGCAGGGCTTCATCCTCGACGGCTTCCCGCGCAACACCGCCCAGGCCGTGACGCTCGATTCCGAGCTCTCCGCCATGGGTCGCGAGATCGACTGCGCCCTTCTGGTCGATGTGGCCCCCGAGGTCATTATCGATCGTCTGTCTTCGCGTCGCACCTGCCGCGCCTGCGGTTACACCGGCACCGCTGCCGATGCTACCTGCCCCAAGTGTGGCGGCGAGATGTATCAGCGCGACGACGACAAGCCCGAGACCATCAAGAACCGTCTCGACGTCTACGAGAAGTCCACGAGCCCGCTCGTCGACTACTATCGTGGCCAGGGTCTGCTCAAGTCGGTCAACGGTGACCAGGCTCGCGAGACCGTGTACGGGGATGTCAAAGAGGCTCTCGGTCTATGATCAAGATTAAGTCTGCAACGCAAATCGAGCAGATGAAGAAGGCAGGAGCGCTATCTAAGATGGCGCTCCGCCACGTTGGAGCCATGGTGCGCCCCGGCGTTTCGACTTTTGAGCTCGATCAGCTCGCGGAGCAGATTATCCGCATGCATGGCGGCACCCCGGCCTTTAAGGGCTACGGCGGGTTCCCGGGGACCATTTGCGCATCGATCAACGATGCCGTGGTCCACGGTATTCCCAACCCCGACATGATCCTGCGCGATGGCGATATCATTTCCATCGATACGGGAGCCGTTGTCGACGGTTGGGTCGGCGATAACGCTTGGACGTTTTTCGTCGGCACCCCCACGCCCGAAGCCAAGGCTTTGTGCGAGGTCACGCGCGATTGCCTTAAGGCTGCCATCGAGCAGGCTGTTCCCGGTAACCATATCGGGGACGTCGGCTATGCCGTTCAGTCCCTCGCCGAGTCTCACGGTTACGGCGTGCTTCGCGATTACGTGGGGCATGGTATCGGCCGTGTGATGCACGAGGACCCCAACGTTCCAAATTATGGAAAGAAGGGGAGAGGCGTTCGCCTTCAGGCTGGTATGGTCATCGCCATCGAGCCGATGGTTACGATGGGTTCCAACCATGTGAGCACGGGCTCCGACGGTTGGATCGTTACGACCAACGACCACCTGCCCGCCGCGCACTACGAGAACACCGTCGCCATTACCAATGACGGTCCGGTGATTCTCACCACGGATGCCCAAGGTGCTTGGTGTTCGCTCCAAGGCGGAGAAATGTAAAAGTCGCCGCCCCCTGATGCCCAACCTCGCCTTTCAATTTCGAAGGCATGACCCCAAGGTCTATGCCTTCTCATTTTAAGGCGATCTTGGGCATCAGGGAACGGCTTTGTTTTTACATTTCAAATGTAACAAGTTCCACTTAGTTGTGGAGCCATTACGAAGTTATTACGATGCGTGCATACGTGTTGTAGAATACTCAATCGCTGTCGTTTTCTAGAGAAAGATGATTGCTTGTGAAGAAGGAAGACGCAATTGAGCTCGAGGGTACGGTAAAAGAGCCGCTGCCCAACGCCATGTTTAAGGTTGAGCTCGAGAACGGTCATTCGGTTCTGTGCAATATTTCTGGCAAGATCCGAATGAATTACATCCGTATTCTCCCCGGTGACAGGGTTGTCGTGGAGCTTTCCCCGTACGACCTGACCCGCGGCCGCATCACCTATCGCTATAAATAGCGGCACGCATACACGCTCTTTTCCGACTGCAGGCTTAGCTCAACCTACGGTCGGTTTGCGTGTGAAGACCAGCCATAGTTTTAAACGCCTGCGGCTGGGCGAGTAGATAGTAGGGAAGTAGTTTGAGCGCTACCGAAAGGAAGAACGATGAAGGTACGTCCTTCGGTCAAGAAGATGTGCGATAAGTGCAAAATCATTAGGCGCCATGGCAAGGTCCTCGTCATTTGCGAGAACCCCCGTCATAAGCAGCGTCAGGGTTAAGAGAGGAGACTACGTTGGCCCGTATTAATGGTGTCGACCTCCCGCGTGAGAAGCGCGTTGAGATCGGTCTGACCTACATTTACGGCATCGGCCGCACCACTGCGACGAAGATCTGCGTCGAGTGCAACGTTAACGTGGATACGCGCGTTAAGGACCTCACCGAGGATGAGGTTAACGCCATCCGCGATTATATCGATAAGAACCAGATCATGGTTGAGGGCGACCTCCGCCGTGAGCGCAACCAGAACGTCAAGCGCCTTATGGACATCGGCTGCAATCGCGGCCTTCGTCACCGCAAGGGCCTCCCGGTCCGCGGCCAGCGCACCCACACTAACGCTCGTACCCGCAAGGGCCCGAAGCGTCAGATCGGTGCTAAGAAGAAGAAATAAGGAGCGCTAGATAGATGGCTACTGCTAAGAAGAACGTTCGCGCTGCCCGTCTGAAGCGCGCGGACCGTAAGAACATTTCCGTGGGCCAGGCTCACATTCGTTCTACGTTCAACAACACGATCGTTTCGATCACCGATCCCCAGGGCAACGTCATTTCCTGGAAGTCGGCTGGCCAGGTGGGCTTCAAGGGCTCCCGTAAGTCCACGCCGTTCGCTGCCCAGATGGCTGCCGAGGCTGCTGCCAAGCAGGCCATGGAGCACGGTATGAAGAAGGTTTCCGTCTTCGTCAAGGGCCCCGGCTCCGGTCGTGAGACCGCCATCCGCTCCCTCCAGGCTGCTGGCCTCGAGGTCTCGAGCATCCAGGACAAGACCCCCATTCCGCACAACGGCTGCCGCCCCAAGAAGCGTCGCCGCGTGTAACTGAAAGGATCGTATCAATATGGCAATCGACAGGACTCCTGTTCTTAAGCGCTGCCGTCAGCTCGGGATCGATCCCGCTGAGCTCGGTTACAGCAGCAAGAAGGAATCTATCCGTCAGCCCAAGCGCCGTCGCAAGGAATCTGAGTACGGCATGCAGCTGCGCGAGAAGCAGAAGGTCAAGTTCATCTATGGCGTTCTGGAGAAGCAGTTCCACGGCTACTTCAACAAGGCCCGCAAGATGAACGGCGTCACCGGTGAGAACCTCATGATCATCCTTGAGTCTCGCCTCGACAACGTCGTCTTCCGTCTTGGCTTCGCCCGCACCCGCAAAGAGGCTCGTCAGTCCGTCCGTCACGGTCACTTCACCGTGAACGGCAAGCGCGTGGACATCCCGTCCTACCGCGTCAAGGCCGGCGACGTCGTCGCTGTCGGCGAGAAGTTCCGTGACCTCCTCCCCATCAAGGAGGCCCTGATTTCCTCCGAGCGCTTTGAGGTCCCTGGCTGGCTCGAGGTCGATATCGAGAAGCTGTCTGGTAACGTGCTCGCTCTGCCGACGCGTGAGCAGATCAGCGGTGATATCAACGAGCAGCTCATCGTCGAGCTCTACTCTAAGTAGTCCATCCGGGCTGCTGAGGCTGGAGGTAATACATGTCAGAATTCATTAGGCCTCAGGTTCAGGTCGAAGAGATCAACGAGACGTCTGCTCGTGTCTCCGTCGAGCCGCTCGAGCGTGGCTACGGCGATACGCTGGGTAACTCCCTTCGTCGCGTTCTTCTGTCCTCGCTCGAGGGTGCCGCCGTCGAGGCTATTCAGATCGATGGTGCGCAGCACGAGTTCATGACCATCCCTAACATGGTCGAGGATGTCACCGACATCGTCCTGAATGTCAAGGGTCTTGTCTTCAGGGCTCTCGGCACGACCGACGAGGCGACCGCCACCATCTCGGTTGACGGCCCCTGCGAGGTCACCGGTGCGGACTTCTTTATTCCGTCCGAGTTTGAGCTGGTCAACCCCGAGCAGCACATTGCTACGCTCACCGAGGGTGGCCATCTCACCATGAGCATGCGCATCGGCTATGGCCGCGGCTATGTTTCTGGCGAGGCCAACAAGCGCGACAACGATCCCATCGGTGTGATCCACGTCGACTCGCTGTACTCGCCGGTTTCCCGTTGCGCCAAGCTCGTTGAGGCTTGCCGTGTCGGTCAGCACACCGACTACGACCGCCTTGTCCTCGAGATCGAGACCAACGGCTCCATCGCCCCGCGCGACGCCGTGGTCCAGGCTGCCAATATCATCAACCAGCATATGGCCGCCTTTATGAACCTTGCCGAGACCCCCGAGGTCGAGGAGGAGGCTTCGATCTTCGCTCCCGAGGTCACCAACGACAACGCCGAGCTGGACAAGCAGATCGAGGATCTGGATCTTTCCGTCCGTTCCTACAACTGCCTTAAGCGCGCCAGCATTCACTCGGTCCGTCAGCTCGTTGAGTTCTCGGAGAACGATCTGCTCAACATCCGTAACTTCGGTGTTAAGTCGATCGAGGAAGTGAAGGACAAGCTTGAGTCCATGGGCCTGAGCCTGAAGGCTTAATGCTTCGCATATTTGAGGAGAAACTAGACCATGCGTCACAACGTTAAGAAGGGCCTGAAGCTCGGCACCGATGCGAGCCACACCAAGGCCATGAAGAAGAGCCTTGCTAAGGCCCTCTTCGAGAACGACCGCATCAAGACCACCGAGACCCGCGCTAAGGCGCTGCGTTCGGTCGTCGACCCGATCATCACCTGGGCTAAGAAGGGCGACCTGCACTCTCGTCGTCTGGCTATCGCCAAGCTCGGCGATAAGCAGCTCGTTGCCGAGATCTTCGACAAGGCTGCTCAGGGCATGTGGCAGGACCGCAACGGCGGTTACACCCGCATCATGAAGCTCGGTAACCGCAAGGGCGACAACGCTCCCATCGTTATCATGGAGCTCGTCACCGAGCCTTGCACGCCTAAGGCCAAGAAGGCTGCTCCGGCCCCCAAGAAGGCCGCTGCTCCCAAGAAGGTCGAGGCTGTCGAGGAGGCTCCTGCTGAGGAGACCGCTGAGTAGACTTTCCGTCTGCATAGGCTATATTCGAGGGGTACGTTCGCGTACCCCTCTTTTTTTGTCGCGATACCGTTACTTGTTTGTTGGGAGCGCCAATGACTGCGCCGTCTGATTTCAATTCGACCCCCGAGCTTGACGCCACGCTCGTATTTCGTGTGGCCTATGATGGCTCGTCGTATAGCGGATTTGCCGAGCAGCCGGGACAGACGACGGTTGCGGGTGAGCTACGTCGAGCCATCGAGACGCTGCTTCGCCGCCCGATCGATTTGACGTGCGCGGGGCGTACCGATTCCGGCGTGCATGCCGTGGCTCAGTACATCAGCGTGCCTGTAACGGACGCTGAGCTCGCGTGTACGCGCCGTAGGTGGCTGCGGGCTATGGATGCCCTGCTGCCCAAAGATATCGCCATCAACGAGGTCTACAAGGCTCGTAAGGGCTTTTCTGCGCGCTTTGACGCGCGCTCTCGCACTTACACCTATCGCATTGCCGATCGTGATGCGCGGCCCGTGCTGTCACGCGGTGCTGTGTGGTGGCATCGCTATCCCCTCGACGTCGATGCGATGGCGGCCGCCTGCCCTGCGCTTTTGGGCGAGCAGGACTTTAAAAGCTTTTGCAAGGTTGCCTCGGCCGTTGGCAAGCCCACGCACCGCTGCGTAATGCGTGCCGAGTTTGGCCATGAGGTTGCGTTTGGCGAGGACATCCTGACGTTCACCATCGAGGGCAATGCGTTTCTGCATTCGATGGTCCGTACGATCGTGGGCACGCTTGTCGAGATTGGCATGCATCGCCGTGAACCCGAGTGGATGCGCGAGGTCATCGATGCTTGCGACCGTACCGCTGCGGGCCCCACGGCTCCTGCCTGCGGCCTTACGTTTATGGGCGTGGATTACGATCCCGCCGAGCTTGTCGTGCTCGACTAGGGGAGGGCTCGACGCGCCGTTCGTCGGCACCTGTCATCTGTGGGCTGCGCGTGTGCAACATCTGTTCTTGGCGTGCAATACAACCGGTGTCTCATTGCTTTTATTGCCGGGGTGTACCATGAACCACGGTTTGATTCATTGCTGTCGAGAGGACGGATAACTTGGTTCGACGTGGCTCGCATCCGCGACTTTCGGTGATCCTTGTGGTAGAAGGTTCGCCCAGCTATGCGATGCGTGCGCTCGAGAGTATCCAGAACCAAGACCTCTACGATTTGCAGATTGTCGTTGTCTGCCGCGATGCTGCGCCCGGTGTGCGCCATTCGCTTCAAGTTGCTGCCGACAGGGACATCCATATTGATTTGATTGACGTCGAGGACGCGAAGCGCGGCGCTTGTATTCGTGCCGGTTTTGATGCCTCGCGCGGCTCTCAAATCATCGCCATGAACGCCGATGAGTGGTTTGCTCCGCAGGCACTTTCCAAGATGGTCGATATCGCGTGCGATACTGCGGCAGACATAGTGTTCCCCACGGTGTCGCTCGACCGCTATGATGCACATCGAGAGCGCCATTCGCGCGTCTTGGATGCTACTCATATTTCCATTGATAGCAAATCTTCGATGGTGGCCGGGCTGCCTCAGTTGATTTTAGGCGGCCTAGTCGCTCAGACCTCTGGCGTGATGTATAGCCGTCCGCTGTTTGAAGCATGCCTGTCGCGTGGCAAGGCGTACCGTACGGTTGAGTTTATGGCTTATGCGCTCTCGCAGGCACGATTCGTGTCCGGTTGCTGCGACGCTTGTTTCCACGCGGTGGCACCTAAGCTTACAGATGCCTTTGATCCCACCATGTATGCCAGGATATCCGATGACACTCGAGCGCTCGACGAGCTTGCGGACTCACTCTCGGAAGCAGATAGCGGTGGTCGGCTCAAGCTGGCAAGCCAAAAGTTCTACTTTGCCGGACTGGTCGCCTGCATCGAGAATTTGTGTCTGAGCCCGCATGGAGTGTCGTCAATCGAGCGTTCCGCCCGCATGCGTGATATGCTCGATGCGCCTCGAACCCGTCAGATGGTCGCCGCGCTCAAGGATAACCATCGGGGACTTGGTCTGTTGTTTGGGCCGATCGCCAGCGCCAAGCCCGCGCGCTGCGTGATGTGTACGCATCTGGCAGCTTTTCTTAACCGGACGGGCGCAAAAACCGCCTAAACGGCTCATTTCGAAACAAATTTGCATAGAATTGTTTCGAAATGCGTTCTTATACACAAAAGCCTTCAAATAGCGTTAAACTATTCAATCACTGATTGATTGTCTCCGCCATCTTTTGGAGAGAGGGTTTGTATGGCTAAAAAACGCAATGGGCGCCAGGATGCCATTAGAGATATTGTGCGCAATAAGGACGTCCGCACGCAGCGCGTGCTGGTCGATGAGCTCCGCGCTATGGGCTTTGATTGCACGCAGGCGACTGTCTCTCGCGATATTGCCGATATGGGGCTGCGTAAGCTCCCTGAGGGCATCTATGTTCTGGCAGAGGACCTGCACCTGCAGCGTATGGTTTCCGAGCTCGTAACGGGCGTTCTGCGCACCGATAATCTGGTTATGATCAAGGCTCAGCCTGGCACGGCTTCCGGCATCGCCGCCGCTGTTGATGCGGCAGAGCTGCCCGATGTGCTTGGCTCGCTTGCCGGCAACGATACGATTTTGGTTATTGCCCAGACGGCCGAGGACGGCGAGCGTCTTGAGGCGCTGATCAATAAGCTGAGCAATTCTCGCAAGTAGGCGTGCGGGTCGTGCGCTCGGCACTGTGTGCGTGACATGGTGGCTTGTAAGGGGGTATCGACGTTGGTCGGTACCCCCTATATTGTTTGCCGGTATAAAGACCGTCCACCAGGTCGCTTTAAACTAAAAGGCCCCCGAGCAGTTTAATAAGCTGCTCGGGGGCCTTGTTGCTAATGGCCGGATGAATTTCTAGCCGACCGTATCGTCAGGCGTGGGCGAGGGGTCGGGAGTGGGCGTAGGCGTGGGCGAGGGGTCGGGAGTGGGCGTAGGCGTGGGCGTAGGCGTGCCGCCATCGCCGCCGGTCGAACCACCAGTGGAGCCGCCCGTCGAGCCACCGGTCGTTCCGGTGCCGCCGGTGGTGTCGCCGCCCGTGGTCTCGGTGGTCGTGGTCGTCGTGGTAGTCGTTGTGGTGGTTTCCTCTTCGTCCTCGTTCTCGTCCTTGTCGTCGTTCTCCGTCTTCTTGGTGTTGTTGGTGCCGTAGAACTTCCAGACGCTGTTGTTCTTGTAGGTGGGCGCCGTTCCGGTCGCAAACTCCTCGCGCTCGGTACCGGTCAGAACGGTGTTCATAAACCGCTTAAAGACAGGCAGGTTAGTGCTGTCGCCCAGCAGGTCTGTGCCGTATTTTTGGATGGGAATCTCGCCCGCGGAATAGCCGGTCCACAGGGCGCACGCCAGCTGCGGGGTATAGCCGCAGAACCACAGGTTGGTGGTGTTGTCGGTGGTGCCCGTCTTGCCGGCATAGGGCTGGTTGACGCTCAGGGCGCCGGCAGCACCCGTACCGCCGCCCTTCATGACGCCGGACAGAACATCGGTGACCGCGGCGGCCTCGCCCTCGGTAAGTACCTGTGAGGGATTGTCGGTGTGCTGGTACAGCACCGAACCGGTGCGAGAGTCAATCTCGGTGATGGCGATCGGCTGGCGATAGTAGCCGCCGTTGGCAAACGTCGCGTAGGCGGCGGCCATCTCGAGCGGCGAGATCGAGCCGGTGCCGAGGGTCATGACGGGAACGTCCTCGATGTTGTCCTTGGCGGGATCGATGCCGAGCTTTTTGACGAGCGAGATGATCTTGCTGTTTCCGACGGCTTCCGCCACCTGGATGTAGCCGGTGTTGGAGGAGTATGCCGTCGCCTGCTTAAGCGTGATGTTGCCATAGCTATGGTTGGCGTAGTTTTGGACCTCGGTCGTGGTGCCCTTGGCCTTGAGCGGCGAGTTGCAGTTGAGGGTGACGTTGGGGTTCATGCCGTTTTGGATGGCAGTTGCCAGCGTAAAGGCCTTAAAGGTGGAGCCGACGGGACGCTTGGCCGTGGCATGGTTTACGTGGTTCTCGTCGGCGTTGTAGCCATAGCCGCCCACCATGCACTTGATGTAGCCGGTCTTGGGGTCGACGACGACCATGCCCATGTCCAGGCCGTCGAGTGAGAGCGTGTCGAGCTGCTCGCGGACGGCATTCTCTGCCACCTGCTGCATCGTGGGGTCGATGGTGGTCTTGACGGTCAGGCCGCCCTTAAAGAGCACGTCGGTCGAGAACTCCTGCTCCAGCAGCTGCTTAACATAGGCGACAAAGTAGGGCTGCGAGTATACGTCGACGCCGCTGCCCGAAATCTCGGTCACGTTGAGGGTGATGGGCTCGGCCTGTGCGGCATCGTGCTCCTCCTGGGTGATGTGGCCCAGGCGCAGCATGTTGTCGAGGACCTTGTTGCGGCGAGACAGTGCCAGGTCGGGGTTGACCGTGGGGTCGTACTGCGAAGGCGAGTTGGGAAGGCCGATGAGCAGCGCGGCCTCGCTCAGGGTGAGGTCGGCGGCGCTCTTGGACAGGTAGGTCTCGGCTGCGGCCTCGATGCCGTAGGCGCCGTGACCGTAATAGATGGTGTTGAGGTACATCATGAGGATCTCGTCTTTGGAGTACATGTCCTCCATCTTGATGGCGATGTAGGCCTCGCGCACCTTACGCTCGATGGTCGAGTCGAACTGCTCCTCCTGCAGAATGGTGTTGCGCACCAGCTGCTGGGTGATAGTCGAGGCGCCTTCGTGCCCGCCGCCGAGGGTTGCCACCGCAGCACGCGCGATACCCCACAGGTCGATACCGCCGTGCTCGTAGAAGCGCTCGTCCTCGACGTCAACGGTGCCCTGCAGCACGTAGGGGGAGACCTCGTCCTTGGTGATGGACTTGCGGTTTTGCGTGTAGAAGCTCGCGATCTTGTTGCCGTTGCAGTCGACGATCTCGGTGGGCTCGCTCACCAGATACGCGTTGGCGTCGGTGTAGTCGGGCAGATCGGACAGCCAGCGGTTGACGTTGCCGACCATGCCGATGCCAAATGCCACGCCCGCGATAAGCAAAAAGCCCAAAAACGAGAGCAGGATTATGGGCAGGGCATGCGTCTTTGAACGGCTGCGTCCCTGTCGTTGGCGAGGACCCATATATTGACCTCCAGGTATGTCGTGCCGGACGGCGGATGTGCCGTCGGGGCAGGATGGACATAAGTTATTACACGATAAACCAAACGGGGCGCGCGAGGCCTCGTGTATGCTGGAAGACGGCATTTTTCAGAGTGAATGCATACCTTGGTAAGGAGTTTGCCGATGGCGATTCGGGCTATGGGGCCGAGCGGACAATACGATACTGGATTGGATGCTGCCGGTGCGGCGCTGCCCGAGCTGCTGGCGCCGGCGGGCGGGCTCGACCAGATGTTTGCGGCCATCGCCGCGGGCGCCGATGCCATCTATGCGGGGTTGGGCGGCTTTAACGCCCGCGTGAGCGCTCATGGCTTTACGGATGACGAGTTTGCGCGCGGTTGTGCCGTGGCGCATGCCCATGGCGTGCGTGTGTACGTGACGCTCAACGTGTTCGTGTTTGACGATGAGTTGTCCGACGCGGTGGCGTTGGGAGCCCATGCACTGGAGCTGGGCGCCGATGCTCTGATTGTCGCCGATGCCGGGCTGGCCTGCGCGCTGCGCGCGGCGATTCCCGGGGTCGAGATTCACCTGTCCACGCAGGCGGGCGCTCATAGCGAGGGTGCCGTGCGGCTTGCCGCCGACGAGCTGGGGGTCGAGCGCGTGACGACGGCACGCGAGCTGACGGTCGACGAGATTGCGGCGCTATGTGCCACGGGCGTGCCCATCGAGGTATTCTGCCACGGTGCGATTTGCATCGGCTATTCGGGGGCGTGCGAGTTCTCGGCCCTGCGGCGTGGGCGCTCGGCGATGCGCGGCGACTGCACACAGCCGTGCCGTCTGGCGTACGACCTGGTGGACGAGGCGGGGCAGAGTGTTGTCGCCGTCGAGGGAGATCGCCTGCTGTGCCCGCGCGACTATCTGGGTATTGCGCATCTGCCCGAGCTTGTAGATGCCGGCGTGGCGTCGCTCAAGATCGAGGGGCGCATGAAGAACCCCGATTACGTATTCAACGTGGTGCGGGTGTGGCGCCGGGCACTCGATATGCTGTGCGACGGCGCGTGGGGCCCCGGTGCCGTGGAAGAGCTTGAGCGCGAGCTGGGAAGGTCGTTTAACCGTGGGTTTACCGATGCGTACCTGCGAGGGCGCTCGGGTGCCGAGCTGATGAGCTTTGAGCGCGCAATTAACCAGGGCGTGCGCGTGGGGCGCTTGGTCGCTGTGGGCCACGAAGAGGTGACCGTTGAGCTCGACGCCGCCGTGGCGGCGGGTGACACGCTCGAGATTCGGTTCTATCCGGGTGTCGACGCGCGTCCCGATGTGCCCAAGCGCTGGCCGCAGGTGCCCTGCCCGGTGGATGCCGCAGCGGGGAAGCGCGTCGTCGTGCATTGCAAGCGTAAGGTGGACACGGGCTGCGAGGTGTACCTGATTCGCAGCGCCGGCGTGTTGGATCAGACGGCGGCGGTGTTGGAGCGCATGCGGGCCGAAGCGGATGCGATTGCACCCGTTGCACGTGCCGTTGAGGTACTGCCCTTTGAGGACGTTGCGGTGGATGGCGGTGCGTCGACGGAGTTGGTGGAGTGCGCGGCTCCCGCTCGCATGGTTTTTGCTTGGCAACTGATGGATGCCGACCCGCGCGGAGAACTCGATTTGTCCGACGCCGTTGTGGTGCTTGACGAGGTGTGCCGCACGGGTGACGCTGACCGGACCCGCTCACTGATACAGCGTGCCGGGCGCGTCGTCTGCCGCAACCTGGGACAGGTGGTGATCGCTCGCGAGCTGGGCGTGACGTTTGACGTGGCGGCGCCGGTGTTCTGCGCGAATCGGGCCACGCTTGCCTGGCTGCGCGAACTCGGTGCGGGGCGGGTGTACTTGCCGGCCGAGTTGCTCAACAATGATAGGGGGCGTATTGCCGAGCTGGCTGCTGAACCCGGCGTCCTTGGCCCCATCGACGCCGACCGTCCCGAGCTTATGGTGTGCGAGCACTGCCTGCTGACCGCCGAGGGCGTCTGCGCCACCGATGCGACGGGACAGGTCCGTTGCCGCGACTGCTTGCGTCGTCGGCAGGTACGCTATCTGGTCGAGCGTGACGGTACACGTCTGCCAGTTGCCATTGACGCATGCGGCAGGACGAGGATTTTCCTGTCGTAGGTGCCGCGTCGCGTCAGTTTGTTATCATATGAGAGTTTATGGACTTCCAGCACCGCCGTATCCGGTGAGGGTGCTATAGCAAAAGGAGGATACCCAATGCTGTCTGTTGACGAGCAAATGCGTATCATCACCTCGGGCGCCGCGCAGATCGTTCCTGAGGCCGACCTTCGCAAGAAGCTTGAGAAGGGCGAGCCCCTCAACATCAAGCTCGGCGTCGACCCCACCAGCCCCGACCTGCACCTGGGCCATGCCGTGCCGCTGCGCAAGATGCGCCAGTTCCAGGACTTGGGCCACAACGTCACCCTCATCATCGGCAACGGCACCGCGCTGATCGGCGACCCCTCGGGCAAGAATTCCACCCGTCCGCAGCTTTCGCAGGAGCAGATCGAGGCCAATGCCGAGACCTACGTGAGCCAGGCCATGAAGATCCTGGATCCCGAGAAGACCACCATCGTGCACAACGGCGACTGGATCCTTTCGATGGATCTGGCCGGCCTGCTGCAGGTGTGCTCCAAGTTCACCGTCGCCCGCATCCTCGAGCGCGATGACTTTACCAAGCGCTACCAGTCCCAGACGCCGATCGCCCTGCACGAGTTCCTGTACCCCGTGATGCAGGCCTTTGACTCCGTGCAGATCAAGGCCGACGTCGAGATGGGCGGCACCGACCAGCTCTTCAACCTGCTCGCCGGACGCGAGCTTATGGAGAAGATGGGCATGGAGCCGCAGATTGCGCTCACCATGCCGCTGCTCGAGGGTACCGACGGCGTGCGCAAGATGTCCAAGTCCTATGGCAACTACATCGGCCTGACCGATGCTCCCAAGGATATGTTCGGCAAGACCATGTCCATCCCCGACGAGATGATCGGCAAGTACTATCGTCTGGCCAGCTCGCTCACCCCGGCCGAGGTCGACAAGATCGACGCTGCCCTGGCCGACGGCTCTGCCGATCCCTACGAGCTCAAGCGCGCACTGGGCCGCGACCTGTGCGACACCTACCACGGCGCCGGCGCCGGCGACGAGGCTCAGGCCGAGTTCGACCGTGTGTTCAAGGAGGGCCAGCTCGCCGACTTCCCCGAGAAGCACGTTGAGCTGACCGTCAACGACGAGGGCCAGATCTACCTCGCCGGCCTGCTCAAGGACTTGGGTCTTTCGGCGAGCGCCGGCCAGGCTCGTCGCGATATCGACGGCGGCGGCGTCAAGATCAACGGCAAGGCCGTGGCTCCCAAGAGCTACAACATCGACCCCAGCGCCCTCAAGCTGGGCGACACCCTCTCCGTAGGCAAGCGCAAGGGCTTCAAGTTGATTTAGTTCCGCCGTTCTACCGAACGGCGGACCGGCCGACGCTGCGCGGGCCGCATTTGGACAATCTGACGTTCAACTTCAAGGGCGCGACCAGAAGGTCAGCGCCCTTTCGTTTCACGTCACCTTGTCTCAAATGCGGCCCGCTCGCTGCCGTTGCCAAAACATCGGCGCTCCCGTTGTTGGCACTTTGGGACACTCCTTGTATTGGTGCTCAGCGGCAGTCCCCATTGCACCAAGTGGCGTGTGCCGTTAAGCGGAAGGGGTGTTAGCGGGGCTTTCGTTTGGGCATACAATGGCTATTAGCTTGCTGCGGTGAAGGCTCGTCCGCTCCGCAGCTGTTTTCTACGGTTAAAGGAGTATGTATGTCCGTTGAGGTCATGAGGTCTGTGATCGATGCTGCCGAGGGGCGCGTGCCCATCGACACGCTGTTTACCAATGCGCAGATCGTCGACGTGTATGGCCAGCGTGTGGCGCCCGGTAGCGTTGCCGTCAAGGACGGTGTGATCGTCGGCGTGCTCTACGATGGTCGCGACGATGCCGCTGGCACCTACGAGGCAACTGAGGTCATCGACTGCCAGGGTCGCTATCTCGCTCCCGGTTTTATTGACGGACATCTGCATATCGAGTCTTCGAACATCCGTCCCGCCGAGTATGCTCGCATGGCCGCGACGCGCGGCACTACCACCGCCATTGCCGACAGCCACGAGATTGCCAATGTTGCCGGTCTCGACGGCTTGCGCTTTATGATTGAGGACGGCCGCCGCGCACCCATCTCCATCAAGTACATGATGCCTTCGTGCGTGCCCGCGCTGCCCGACGAGCAGGCCGGTGCCGTTATTTCGGCTGCCGATATGCAGGCGTTTTTTGCCGAGCATCCGGGCGATGTCTTTGGTCTGGGCGAGATGATGAACCTGCCGGGCGTCTTTATGGCCGATCCCGAGACCTGCGCCCGCATCGATGCTGCCAACCAGACGCTGTCCAAGCAGGTCGACGGCCATGCGCCGCTCGTTGCCGGTAAGGACCTCAACGCCTATGCCGCAGCGGGCATTATCGCCGACCACGAGTCGACGATTCCCGAGGAGGCACTCGACAAGCTGTCCCGCGGCATGTATGTGATGCTGCGTGAGGGTACGTGCAGCCACGACCTGGCCAATTTGTCCCCGATGCTGCTGGAGAATCCTGTCCGCGCCCGCCGCTGCTGCTTTGCGACCGACGACCGCGCTCCCTCCGATGCGCTTGCGACCGGCATGATCGACAATGCCTGCCGTGTGGCGATTGAGGCCGGTATCGACCCCGTGGTCGCTATCTCTATGGCGTCCCTCTCTACGGCCGAGGCGTTTGGCCTGGACCACGGCTGCCGCGACCCGCACGAGCTTCGCGGCGCAATCGCCCCGGGCAAGCGTGCCGACCTGCTGGTGCTCAATGACCTGACGTTTGCCACGGCTCCGCATCGCGTATATGCCGCCGGTGCCCTGGTGGCGCAGGACGGCACCTTTGTGGGCGAGATCGCACCCGAGATGGCCGAGGTTGCGGCCCTTGCCGATGAGCTGCGCGCCTCCGTTAAGCTGCCGAAGCTTTCGCTCGACGTATTCGACTATGCCTTTAAGCCAGGCGAGGCCGTGATTGACGTGGTGCCGGGCAAGGCCATCACGGGCATGGTTCGTCCCGAGAGCGCCGAGGGCCTGCGCCGTATTATGCTGATCGAGCGCCACGGCCGCGGTGTGTCACTGCAGGCCGAGGGCGCCGACGGTGATGGTCCTGCGGGCCTGGGACTCGTTGGCAAGCACATCGGTCGCGGCTGGGTGCGCGGCTTTACCATCACGGGTGGTGCCATCGCCTCGACGATCGGACACGACTCGCACAACGTGTGCGTCGTGGGCGATAACGCCGCCGATATGATGGCCGCCGTTGAGGCCGTGGGCCAGGGCGGCCACGTGCTGGTGCGCAACGGCGAGGTCGTGGCGCGCATTCCGCTGGCGCTCGGTGGCCTTATGAGCGAAGGCACGGCCGAGGACGTTGCCGCGCAGCACGACGACTTTATGGTCAAGGCGCGCGCCATGGGTATTGAGCCGCCGCTCGACCCCATCATGGGCATCATCTTCCTGCCCCTGCCGGTCATCCCGACGCTCCGCATCCGCCCCGAGGGCATGTTCGACGTCACGACCTTCACCTACGCCGACTAGTCATCGGGGACGTTCTTAAACGACTAGTCATCGGGGACACTCTTTGGCGGGCTGCTTGACGCCGCGACCGTAGGACCTCTGGCATGTGTGAGCTATTTGCCAGGTCCTTGTAACGTTTACGCCCGCGGAGTCTTATTTGAGCTCCCTTTGGGTACGTTGGAATCGGATACGCGTTCGATTCCAACAAGCCCGAAGGGAGCTTTTCTATGTTTAAACTGATTGCATCCGATATGGACGGCACACTGCTTGACGAAAACGGCCAGGTGCCTCCCGAGACCTACGAACTGATTCTGGCGCTACACGAGCATGGCGTGCATTTCGCCGCATCGTCAGGCCGTCGCTACGATCGCCTGTGCGAGTTCTTTGCGCCCGTTCGTGACAAGATGGACTTTGTCGCCGCTAACGGCGCCCAGGTCTACGCCGACGGTAAGATGGTAGACCGTGAGGTGTATTCCCACCTGGCGATTCGAAGGCTCGCCCAAGCCGTCAGGACGTTTCCCAATCTGCATCTTGCGCTCTTTGACCGAACCAAGTCCTTCCTGCTCGATGACGAGTGCAAGTTCGTGCGTGAGGTCGATAAGGACCTTCCCAATGCCGAGCGCATTTGGGAGCTGCCCGATCCCAGCGTAAATATCATCAAAGCGAGTATCTTTTGCGACGACAGTGCGGTTATGGACAGTGCGTACGTGCTACAGCGCGAACTTGGTCAGCTCTTTACTTTTGCGCCTTCGGGCAACGCGTGGATCGATGCCATGCAGCCCGGTGTGTCGAAGGCCTCGGGTATCGCGCAGCTCGCGGAGCATTACGGCATTGGACGCGACGAGGTCATGGCGTTTGGCGACTCGATGAACGACTACGAGATCATTCGCTTTGTCGGCACAGGCTGCGCGATGGAAAACGCGCGCCCCGCGCTCAAGGCGGTGGCCGATCGTGTCGTAGGCTGCAACCGCGACCACGCCGTTCAGCATGAGCTCCGTCGCGTGCTGGAGAGTCTCTCCTAATCCGGCAGATGGGGACGTTCTTTTTCTGCCGGCAGTGGGGGACAGTCCTTGCAGCTTTTCCGAGGGTAGCTAATTTGGGACGGGCTATTTTAGCTACCCGCTTATGGGGTAGCTAAAATAGCCCCATTACAGTTTGAGTCGTCCGAAAGGGCGGCTCTTTTCCGTTGCACGGTTATACGAT
>UQAU01000037.1 GCA_900539035.1 uncultured Collinsella sp.
ACGCCCTTGTCCTCGCCCTTTTTGGAAAGCGTGACCTGACGGCTCTCGAGCACGTCAAAGATGGTCTCCGCAAAATCGAAGAGCTCATGCGACAAAGGCAGCGTCTTTCCCACCATGGGGTTCTTGGAGCGCCTGTCCACATCAATCAATCCGGTCGAGGGAACGGCGGTGCAGAGCTCCGCAGCCTCGTCTTTCTCAAAACGCAACTCGTAGTCCGTATAGGACTCGCCCTCGTCGAGCGGACACCTAAAGCCGGGGTGTCCACCGATAAAGAACGGCATGTCCTCGGTGCCCTCGTTGGTAACCTCATAGGAGACACGCACGGCGGCGTCCTCGAGCGTATAGCGGGCGACAAGTTTAAACGGATACGGATAATCGCTCAGCAGCGCGGCGTTATCCTCGGATGCCAGGCACATAGCCAGCTCGTTTGTGCTTTGGCTCAACAGCTTCCACTCCTGCTTGCGCGCAAAGCCGTGGCGGGCGAGCTTCACATGATGTCCGGCAAACGTCATGGCGCTGTTATCGCGCAAACCTCCGCAAATCGGGAAGCAAATCGGTGCCTGGCCGGACCACACGGCGGGATCGCCCTGCCACAAGTACTCGCGACCTCCAGCCTCAATCGAGGTAAACGAGCCGCCGGCCGTGGAGACCTTGATAGAAATCGAATCGTTGGAGAGAGCGTATTCCATTGCCCATCCTTTCGAACAACTGCTTTTTGCTCGCAAGTACCCGTCTCGGCCCTAACCAAAGGACAAACCCGCACGTTCATCGATGCGTCCGGTATCCCAGCCATGTAACGGGGTACCATACAGACATTGATGCAATTACAGCTGAAAGGCCTTCTTATGCGAACCATCATCCTTTATGCCTCACGCCACCACGGCAATACGAAAAAGCTCGTGGACGCCATCGTTGAGGCACACCCCGAAATCGATACCCTCGATGTGAAGTCACTCGGTAAAAACGAGTACCCCGACCTGCACGAATACCATCTGATTGGCGTCGCCACGGGCATCTATTACTCCGAGATCGACAAAGATATGGCGCGCGTGCTCACGAACGTGCTGCAGCCGCAGGACAAGGTGTTTGGCCTTATGACCTACGGTGGCAAAAACAAGTGGTACGGCAAGGATATCGATGGCATCTGCCGCATGAGGCAGGCCATCTTTATGGGTGTCTACGGCTGCCCCGGCTTTGATACGTGGGGGCCGTTCAAACTCACCGGCGGTGTCCAGAAGGGGCACCCAACTGCCGAAGAGATTAAGGGCGCCGTCGATTTCTTCGACAAAATCGAAGATGAGTACGGCGACATCATCGTCG
This sequence comes from uncultured Collinsella sp., assembly GCA_900539035.1. Classification (GTDB taxonomy): domain Bacteria; phylum Actinomycetota; class Coriobacteriia; order Coriobacteriales; family Coriobacteriaceae; genus Collinsella. Next base: position 1,321 of record UQAU01000037.1, read on the forward strand.
AAGAGTACGCCAAGCGCGAGAAGCGTCTAGCATACGAAAAGGAGCATCCCGCGGGGGGTCTTGTGGCCGGCGTCAAGCGCACGGCAAAGAAGATCGCTAACAAGCTGTAACTGTTAAGGTGCTTTTGAGCGTTTAACCCATACGGCGGGTCCGAGCAGATTCGGGCCCGCCGTCCTTTTCTATCGTTACTCGGTAAAGGCGTTGCCGACGCTCTGGCCGCCAACATACGTCTCGACGAGGGTGAGCTCATGGTCGAACACGACAAAGTCGGCGTCGCGACCCGGCATGATGCTGCCGCACTTATCCTCGATGTGCGCGGAGCGTGCCGGCACCTCAGTTGCCATGCGAATGGCGATATCGGCGCTGGCGATGCCCCAGTCGACGATGTTCTTGACGCCCTGGGCAAGCGTGAGCACCGAGCCGGCAATGCTCTTGCCGTCGGCGAGCCAGCACAGGTTGTCCTTCATGATGACGTCCATGCCGCCACTGGTGTAGCTGCCCTCGGGCATGCCGCCGCAACCCAGGCAGTCGGTGATGAGTACCGTGTGCTGCCAGCCCTTTGCCTGCAGCAGCGCCTTGATGGCGGCAGGGTTTACGTGCTTGCCGTCACAGATGATCTCGGCGTAGGTCTCGGGCGTAGACATGGCAGCACCCACGACACCGGGCTCACGGTGATGCAGACCGCGCTGGCCGTTATAGGTATGCGTAAAGCAGCTGGCACCGGCATTGATAGCGGCGATGCACTCATCGTAGGTGGCGTCGGAGTGACCGATGCTGGTCACCACGCCCTTGGCGTTCAGAGCAGCCGCATAAGCAGCGGCACCATCGCGCTCGGCGGCCATGGCGCTCTTAACGATGCGACCGCCCGCAGCCTCCTGCCACTGGTCGAAGACCCCCTCGGAGGGATCGATAAGATAAGCGGGGTTCTGCGCGCCCACGTGCTTCATGGTAAAGAAGGGGCCCTCCAGGTAGATGCCCTGAATGCGTGCACCGCAGAAGTCGGGGCCGCGACCCTCGTCCGCCTGAGCGATGGCGGCGCAGGCATCCTTGATCTGTTCGACGCCATCGGTGAACGTCGTGGGCAGCCAGCTGGTGGTACCGCGACGGGCGAGCTCGGTTGAGCTGATATCGATGCCCTCGGGATCGTTATCGGTAGTTGAGTGGTTGTAGAAGCCATGGATGTGAGTATCGACCATACCCGGTGCGATCCACGATCCCGTGTAGTCCTTAATCTCACAAGAGGGCTCGTCGGCCTGCCAGGCGCCAAAAACGCCATCCTCGACCATAAGATAGCCGCCCAGTTGCGGGCCTGCCGGCAAGAAGAACTTGTCAGCCTTAATTGCGTACGTGCTCATATGCACTCCTCGCTTCTAAAGCAGTTGACTGTGGTAATGCTTATACCCAGCTCACGTAAAACAAAAAGCGCCCGCCCGCCGTTATGAGCGGACGGGCGCCCTTACAGGGGGACGCGATTAAGCGGTGAAGGGGTGAATCGTCACGCCCTTAACCACGCGGTTGACCGTGCCGGTGGGGCTCGGCGTATCGGGCGTGTTGCCCACGCGGACGGAGTTGAGCAGGCTGATAGCCTGGGCAAACATCACGAACGGCAGAGCAAGGTAACCCTCGGGAAGTGCCTCGTAGCCCTTAAAGGTGAAGGACTCACCCTCATAGACGGTGGCACCTTCCTGCTGAACGGCGATGGTGTGCTGAGCGATCTCGTCGCCACCGATCTCGTTGAGGATGTCGATGTCGTACTGACGGGTGTAGGCGTCGTTATTGACGAACACGAAGACGAGCGTCTTATCGTCGACGAAGGACTTAGGTCCATGACGATAGCCCATGGAGGTGTCGTAGGAAGTAGCGACCAGACCGTGAGCGAGCTCGAGGATCTTGAGCTGGCTCTCCTGAGCAAGGCCACCGAAGGAGCCAGAACCCAAGTAGGTCACGCGGTTGAAATCGCCAGCCAGGTAATCGGCGATCTCAGGCTCACGGGAGATGACCTCCTCGCCCATCTTGGCAATCGTCTCGACCCACTCGGTCTTCTGCTCGTCAGAGGCAGTGTCGAAAATAAGGGTGGAGAGCAGGGTCATGCAGGAATAAGAACCGGTCATGGCGAAGCCCTTGTCGTTGGCGCGCGGAATGAGCAGCGTCAGCGCATTGGGATCATCGGCAGACTCGACGGCAAGCTTGCCCTCGGGAGCGCAGGTGATGTTGAGGAACTTGACGTTGTGGACGAGCTCCTTGGCAACGGCAACGGCGGCAAGGCTCTCGGGGCTGTTGCCAGAGCGGGCAAAGGAAACCACGAGCGTGGGATCCTCGGCGCGCAGGAAGTCGCGCGGGGCGCTCACGATGTCGGTCGTGGCGATGGGCTTAAAGTCGTAGAGATCAGTGTTGCCAGCGTGACGCAGGTACGGGGCGCAGGTATCGCCAACGTAGTCGGACGTACCGGCACCGGTGAAGACAACGGACAGACGGCCCTCGCCCATAGCGCGAGCCTCGGCCAGGAAGGCCTCGATGGCCTCCTTGTTCTCGCGATAGATGTTGAGCGTATCACGCCAAAGCTCGGGCTGCTGAGCAATCTCGGCCGTGGTGATCTGGGCGCCGAGCTCGGTGAGCTCCTCGACACTCTTTTCGAACATTTTTAATACCTCTCTCTAGAAGTAATCCTCTGACGTGCAATTATACACTTCGGTTGGTTATCTGGTAGTAACCAGTTAAATGCAAAGAATCACCATATGGAAACGATGCGAGCACTAGTTGCTGCGCTGGTGGTAAACCTTGTATTTAAACTGATCGGCACGAGCAACCGAGAGTGTGTACTCCACTACCTCGTTTGACTCGTTATACGTAGTCCTGACCAAATCGAGCACAGGCGAGCCCTCGACAATTCCCAAAAGGTGGGCGTCGGTGGGACGGGCTATGCTCGCATAGAACTCCTCTTCGGCCACGCGAATCTTTTGCTGAAAGTCCTGCTCAATCACATCGTAAAGCGGCTTACGCTCCAGCAGCGGTCGCTTTAGGGACAGAAATTGACGAACCGGTAGATAGCTGCGTTCGACCATCATGGGCATGTTATCGGCAGAACGAAGGCGCTTAAGCTTAAAAATGCGATCACCGATACGCAATCCCATATGCTCGGCCAGATTCTTATCGGCCTCCATCTCGCAAAACTCGAGAATCGTGGTCTCGGGGTCGCGACCCATCGCGCGCATCTGCTCGGTAAAGCTGTAGGACTGCATAAGATTGGTCGCCTTTGCCGAACGGTCGGTCACAAAGGTACCGCGACCGTGCTGCCGAACCACCAGTCCTAAACGCTCCAGTTCCTGCAGAGCCAGGCGTACCGTAGTGCGCGAGAGACCATAGCGCTCCGAAAGTTCGCGCTCGGAAGGAATCATGTCACCGGCGCGATATTCATGGTCAATCTTTTCGGTCAAAATATCGACCAGCTGATCGTACAGCGGTTGCTTACGCGCTCCGATCGCCATCCTATCCTCCCTTTTGCTCGAATTCGGCTAACTACCTAGGGTGTTATGCATTATCTGTCTGCCACACCCGAATCATTAAGAAAACAAAAGCCGCGCGCTCTTTCGAGCACGCGGCTTTTAACATACACATGGCTTAAGGGGTCGGGGTGTGAGCCGCGTAGGGACACACCCCTCAAGCTAGAGCCTTACCAGATGCTCGGCCAGAGACCAAGCGGGCCAGCGCCCAGGATGCCAAGGACGAAGAGCAGGAGAATGCCCTTGGTCGGGGTCCAGCTGTGCTTAGCGAACATGTAGTAAAGCAGCAGCGTAAGCATAAGCGGGACGAGCTTCGGGACGATGGTGTTGAGGGTGTCGGCAACAGAGAAGTTGACCGGATCCTCGGTAACGGTGCCGTAGGTCACGGACTCCATGCCGTTGCCCAGATCGGTGACGCCGCACTCGACAGCGTTGCCGTCGGCATCGGAAGCGGTAAGGGCGTTGCCGTCCTTATCGGTCATGGCGATAGTACCGGCCTCAGCGGTCTCGGTATCGATGCCCTCCATACCGGTGAAGCTCTCGGCCTCCTTCTCGGAGACGATCACGGTAGTAGCGGAGAGGCCACGGGTGGTGCCGTTGGGGATCTGGAGGTTGATCTGGGTGCCACCCATGGTGACGACCAGGCAACCGACGACGAAGACGCCCATGATGGAAGCGGCACGCGTGAAGGCCTGCATGTTGGCAGTCAGAGCGTCAATAGCGCTGGTGCCAAGCTTGTAGGACCAGTTCATGAGCCAGAAGCGCAGAGCGAACTGGACGACGTTGAAGATCACCAGGAAGATGATCGGTGCAGCGGCGTTGCCGTTGATGGCCATGTTGGAGGTGATGCCGGCCGTGATAGGCACGAGCGTCAGCCAGAACAGGGCGTCACCGATACCACCGAGCGGGCCCATTGCGGCGACGCGGACGGCGCGGATCGTGGGGATGTCAACCTTGTTCTGCTCGAGCGAAAGCACGATACCCATAACAAAGGTGACGAGGAACGGGTGAGTGTTGAAGAACTCCAGGTTGTGGCTCATGGAAGCCGCGAGGTCGTTCTTGTTGGTGTGGATCTTCTCCAGACCGGGGATGATGGAGTAGAGCCAGCCAGCGGCCTGCATGCGCTCGTAGTTGAACGATGCCTGCAGGAAGCAGGAGCGCCAAGCCATCTTGTTGAGGGTCTTCTGGTCGAGCTGCGGAGCAGGAGTGAGATCCTCGTAGTGCTCCGGGATCACATACTCATTAGATGCCATCTTCGAAGTCACCTCCGTCAGAAACAGCTGCACCCTTCAGCTCGGTCTGCTGCTGGAAGTCCCAGAAAGCAATGCCGAAGCCGATGAGAGCGAGGATGAGCAGGGCAGGGGTTGCCAGAGAATCGTTGGCAACGGTGATGAGCGCGAGGCCAAAGCCCATGAGGAAGAAGCCCCACATATCGCGGTTCATCATAACCTTGAGCAGGACGGCGAAGCCGACGAAGCGCATCATGCCGCCTGCAGCGGACAGACCGGTCTGCAGCCAAGTCGGGATGGCAGCGGCGATGGTCTGACCGATGGTGGCGCCAGCGATGAAGAACAGGGTGACGACGACGGCGAAGATCAGGCCGAGCAGAGCCATGGCGAAGTAGTTCAGGCGCTCGATGCCCTTGGTGTCCGCGTTATGAGCCATGTTATCGGCCGTGGACATAAGCGGGGACATAAGCGTGAAGACCAGGGTAACACCAAGCTGGCCGAGCAGAGCGAACGGAATGGCGAGGCCGACTGCCGCGTTGGGCTCGAGGCCCGTGGCGATAGCGAGAATGGCTGCCATGATGCCGCCAATGACGGCGTTAGGCGGCTGAGCGCCTCCGATCGGCATGTTGCCGATCGTCATGAGCTGATAGGTACCACCCACGAGAAGACCGGTGTTGAGGTCGCCAAGGATAAGACCGATGACGGCGCCGGTGACGATGGGCTGATAGAGAGACTCGAGGAAGTCAAACTGGTCGATTGCCGCGATGAACGTAACAACGAAGACCAGGGCGACCTGAATGATCGAGAATTCCATCTTGCTCCTCCTTTCAAAATGTATGTACGCACTTTGGATTTCACGTACAGAATGTCAGGGTTTCACTCCTGACAACGTGGATCACGAGGATTACGAGAAGAGCTTGCTCGTGTCCTCAACAGGCGTGCTCGGAACGCGCCTGATCTCCAACTCCACCCCCAATTCCTGCAGCTCTTTAAACGCAGCGACATCCTCGTCGTTAACTGCGACGGAGGTGGCGACTTGGCGCTTTCCTTCCGACATGTGCATGTTGCCGATGTTTACCTTCTTTATAGGCACACCGCCCTTGACGAGCGTAAGCACGTCTTCCGGTGTTTCGGCCACGATGAAGATCTTCTGGCGCGGGCTCGCCTTGCCAATGACGTCGATGGTCTTCTGCAGGGAGAAGAAACGCGTAGCGACGCCGGCGGGAGCGGCCATCTTCATGAGGTTCTGGCGCATGGTGTTGGTCGCCACGTCGTCGTTGGCGACGAGGATGAGGTTGGAGCCCAGAGTGGAGTTCCACTGGGTGGCAACCTGACCATGAACCAGTCGGTTATCGATGCGGGTAAGAAGAATGTTGGGTTCTGCCATGTTAATCAGCTTCCTTTCGTTATTTGCTGACGACAGTTACTTGATCTCCTGAATCGCGTAACGCGAAACATCTACAACGGCTCCGGATCGGACTTTGATCTGGACCTTTTCGCCTTCGATGCCTTTGACGGTTCCGTAGATACCGCCGGCGAAAAGAACCTCCTGACCCGGCTTGAGCTCGGTGTGCAGCTCCTTGAAGTACTTCTGCTTCTTCTTCATGTTGATTTGCGACCAGATGGTGTAAATCAAGCCCATGATGACAAGCAGGCCCAAAAGAGCGACCGAAGAGCTCAGGACGTTGGCTCCGAAATCGGCCATTAGATGCCGTCCTCGTCGCCGAAGATATCTTCCTCGTCGGAGCCGGCAACGGATGCGAGCGTCTGGGCGGTGATGCCCGTCTGACCAACGGTCACGGCCTGCTCGCCAAGCTCGGCGAGCGTGGCATTGCCGCGGAGGAACAGAAGCTCAATAACCATGGGAAGGTTGGTGCCAGTCAGAACCTCGACGTTGTCGACATCCTGGGCAATCATCATCGACTGGTTGAACGGGGTACCACCGAGCAGATCGGTAAAGACGAGCACGCCATCGCACTCCTCGCGCATGGCGGTAATAGCGGCGCGGAGATCCTCACCGTAGGATGCAGCCTGGTCGCCCTCGAAAGGAACGACGGTAAAAGCGGGCTGGTCGCCGGCAACCATAGCGATAGCGCTTGCAAGGCCGGGTGCGAACTGTCCATGACCGGTAAGAATAAAGCCAACCATTCAAATTTCCCTTCCGAAGGTGTGTACGATCTGAGTCCGATGATTTTCGGAAGCCAGCGGGCAATCGCCCTTAAAGCTTCTTGGAAAGCGTTCTTTAAAGACCAGTGGTTTCTCAACTGGTAGTAACCACGTGACGTGTTGTTGCCACTATATCACCACAGAAGAGGTCGCTTTCGTTGATTCATACGGTAAAACGTTTTTGCACCGCTCACGGTGATAAATCGACCGTTTACCGCTCATTAACACTTCTACCTGCGGTTTTGAAACCGTTTCGAAACGCTTTGGCAAAAATCGGATCTTTTCCTGTGTCTAAACAGCGCAGGGCGGCAAAAAATAGCGTGTAGAAAAATTGCAGGTCATTGTGAAGATATGTGAATTGGTCTTTTTGACTTAATACCAGTTAGAACCAGTTTTGAGATTATCGGTGAACGGTAGTTTTCGACCGTTCACCGGTTACTTGCAATCGTTTGCAGTTGTTTTCCCAGATGAATTAGGGGGACCCGATGGAGCGCTTGCGCGATCACGGGAAGTTTTGGCATTTGTCCTCATCCCCCGCGCGCCAAACTCCGGCATCCAAAATGAGCTAATAACTCACGTTAATCGTTTTCAATTATTACTTACTCAATATTCGTAATTACTTATCGTTTATCATTAATTCTGATATGATACAAGTATCATCCAAAACGCCGATTGGAGGGGTTATGGTCCATCGAAACGAATCTATATCGAATGAAACCATCAGCCGCGAACAGACGATAGCCAAACTGAGGAAGCTCGCTCGCATCTGCAAATGGGCCACGATCTGCATTACCACCGCGCTCGCCCTGGGACTTCTCGCAGTCATTGCGATTGATCTTCTACTCATATTGCCCGGCCTCTCCCAAGGGTCGTGTCTCCAATCCGTAGAACTTCAAGCCGGCGAGGGCCCATGCCTTGCTATCGTCGGTACCGATGCGCAGGCCCCACTTATGCTCGTCGCACACGATGGTCACACTGCCATAGGAAGCCTCTTGATGACATGTCTCGCGCTCACCATCGCGCTAAGCGTGCGCAGGCTTTTCTTCAACATTGAAAAGGAAGGCAGGCCCTTTGACCTTGAATGTAACCAGACACTTCGTCGAGTAGGACATTTATTCCTTATCGGCGGCGTTGCCGTGAGGCTTCTTGGTGCCGTAATCACGGGAATGATACTCTCAGGATTTGGCGGCAGCTTTACGGATGCGTTCGCCGGCCAGCTATTCGAGCCCTCCATGCTCTTTGCAGGCCTGATTATTTGCCTGATTGCCAGCATCTTCCGCTACGGGTATATCCTGCAAAAACAAGATGACGAGTTGCTCTAGGGGGAATCCATGATTATTCTGCGGCTTGACCGCATGCTCGCCGAACGCAAGATCTCATCCAAAGAGCTTGCGGAACGTGTGGGCATCTCCCAGGTCAATATGTCACGCATTAAGACGGGCAAGGTTTCTGCCATACGTTTTTCAACTCTTGACGCGATATGCCGGGCACTCGACTGCCAACCGGGCGATGTACTGGAATATATATCCGACGATGAAGCCGATAGCCTTTTTGGACTTAAAGATGAATAGCCATAATTAAGCCGCCAATCACGCCCTCAACGCAAAAAGCCCGCTAGAACGATGTCCGTTCTAGCGGGCTTATCAGACTTTTTGGCTACGCACTCGGTGGCTCGGGCAGCCCTTACGCAAACAGGCCGTAGATGCTGATGTTAGCCTTGGCGTAGAGGCCGTTAGCATACTCAGTCCACTTGGAGCTTGCGCTCGAAGCCTGCGAGGAATACTGCTGATAAGCAGTGTAATAGGCGGTCATGGCCTGCTTGTAGGTGGCGCTATCGGCCGTAAAGGCATCATCGGCAAAGGCCTTGGCATAGGTGCTGTCGGCATCCTTCCAAGTGCCCTTTGAGCTATCCCACTCATCGCCGGCAAGGTTGATGATGTAGTCGGCGTAGTCCTTGCTCGCGGTCTCCTCGTTGCCGTCAGCAGGCTCGGTCGGGGCGGTCGGCATGCTTGCGGAGCTATCGCCCACCTTCTTCTTGTAGAGCTTCTGCAGCGTCGCTGACTGGCGGACGATCTGCTTGGCCTGATCCTTGGACACGCCATACTGCGTGGCCATGGTCTTGTAGTCGGAGGTGCCGATGGAATCCTCGGCGTACTTCTTCATCTCCTTGGAAGAGACGGTGATGCCCTCGTCCTCGGCAGCATCAAGCAGAATCTTGTTGCGCACGTAGGACAGGATGACGTCGGCAGAAGGAGCGGTGTAGTTGCCGTCGTCGTCCTTGACGGTGTCGAGGCTGTACTGGCTCTCGATGGCCTCGCGCGCGGTGATGTCGCTCTTCTTGCCGTTGTAGCTATAGCTTGCCACGGTCGAATCGAGCTGATCCTCGGTCAGGGTCGCCGAGCCGACGCCCTTGCCGCCAAAACCACCGTTACCGATAAAGAAGCCGACCACGGCAGCGATCACGACGGCGACCACAAAGGCGGCAATCATCGTCTTCTTGTGCTTACAAGCGTGGTCGTCCACGTCGGAGTCGTCGTCCTCGTCCTGCTCCTGGGGCATGAGGTTCTCGTCGGCGGCATCCGCGGCGATCTTTGCCTCCAGGCGAGCGTCTTCCTCCTCGGCGGTCGTGCCGGCGGCAATATGTTCGGCAGACGTGCCGGCGACCAGGTCGATCTTCTCGTCCTCATCACCGTCGGGGCCTTCGCCGCGCTCGATGATCTGGATGCCGTCGATCTCGTCCTTCTCGTCCTTCTTTTGAATCAGACCCATATCAGTTACTCCTTGTTAGGAAACATAGTCCTCAATAGAATACGCCCGACAGAGCGCCGGGCGTATTGATTCTTAGGTTATACGCAAACACTTAAGTACTATTTAGGCGTTTGCAGCGTGCATACCTTAGGCCAGGTGCGCGATAACGGCATCGGCGAAGGCCTGCGTACCCACCGCGCCCTCAACGGAGCCGGTCTGGGCACGACGCACGTCACCGGTAACCTGCTCGCCCTCGTCGAGCGTGGCAGATACGGCGGCACGAATGCGATTGGCAGCATCGTTCTCGCCCAGGTGATCGAGCATCATCGCAGCAGAGAGGATCTCGGCCGTGGGGTTGGCGATATCCTGGCCGGCGATATCGGGCGCGGAGCCATGCGTAGCCTCAAAGATTGCGCAGTCGGCACCGATGTTGGAGCCGGGGGCCATGCCCAGACCGCCCACCAGACCGGCGCACAGGTCGCTCACGATATCGCCGTACAGGTTGGGCAGCACCAAGACATCGAAGTCGTTGGGGTTCTGGACCAGGCCCATGCAGGTGGCGTCGACAATCTTGTCGTTGAACTCGATATCGGGATAGTTGGCGGCCACCTCGCGCGCCACGCGCAGGAACAGGCCGTCGGTCGCCTTCATGATGTTGGCCTTGTGCACGGCCGTCACCTTTTTGCGGCCGCAGCGGCGGGCATACTCAAAGGCATACTCCACAATGCGGCGGCTCTTGGCGATGGAGATCGGCTTAATTGAGATGGCGGAATCCGCGGCGAAGGTCTTCTGACCCGAGCGCTCGACGAGCTGCGAGAGCTCCTCGACCTCGGCAGCGCCCTCATCGAACTCGATGCCGGCGTAGAGATCCTCGGTGTTCTCGCGCACGATGACCAGGTCGACGTCGCGGAAGCGCGAGCCGTCGCCCGGCTGCGACAGGCAAGGGCGCACGCAGGCATACAGGTCGAAGTGCTTTCGCAGGGCCACATTGACGCTGCGGAAACCCGTACCGACCGGCGTGGTAATGGGGCCCTTGATAGCAACCTTGGTCTCGGCGACCGCGTCGAGCACGTGCTGAGGCAGTGGCGTGCCAAACTCGTCCATGACGCCGGCACCGGCCTCTTGGACGTTCCAATTGATCTGGACACCGGTGGCCTCGACCACGCGGCGCATGGCCTGCGTAATCTCGGGACCGATACCGTCACCGGGAATCAGGACTACATCGTGCGCCATAATCTGTTACTCCTCGTCTTCGGCGGCCTCAGATTTTTTTACGCTAGCACGCTTCTTCTTTTTGGAGAGATCCAGGCCAAAACGTTTAACAAGCATTTCGCAAATCTCGCTCGAACGGGCCTTGAGATAGCTGCCCTTGCCGTTCTCGGCATCGAACTTAAGGCGCAGCGCAAGCTTCTCGGCGACCTCGGCGTCGATCTCGCCCTGGCCAAACTCGTACAGGCAACCGAGCATGTCGCGATACTCGAGGTCGCCGTGGTAGCACTGGATGGCCTCGTCCAGGATGGGCCAAGCCTCGCGCGAACGCTCGACGCTCGTGGCGCCCCACACGCACAGCAGGCGGAAGGCGGCATAGCGCAGCGTGGAGGAGATCTCGTCGAACAGTGCAGTCTCGGCGCCCTCAAAGGCATCGCCCAGCTGCTCGGGGCAGGTGGTAGCGAGCGCCGTCAGGGCATCGAGGGCCTCCCAGCGGGTCTGCGCCTCGGGGCGGTCGAGCGCCTCGATCAGCGCGGGCACGCAGGGCACGACGCGCTGCGGATCGCGCTCGGCAAGCAGGTGCAGCACGCGGGCGGCAAACTGGCGGATGCGGCGCGTGGGGCAGCCGAGCTCCTTGACCAGACGGTCGACGGCGTTCTCGTTCTCCTCTGCCAGCTGAAGCTGTGCCAGCTCCTCGTCGGTGAGCTGTTCGTCTTTGTTTTCTGCCATAGTTACCTCTTCTTACTATTTCTTAGCGTGCTTGCCAGCACCCTTGCTGTCATCGGTGACCGAGATGAGCTGTCGGTCGGCCGCGCCATTGCGACGCGCACGGCGGCGTTCCTCAGCGTCGCCCGCGTCGGCGGCGGCGCGATGAGCCTTGTTGACGTTAAAGACCTCGTCGTGCTTGCGCCACGGACCGACGGACTCGCCAAAGCTCATCTTAAGACCGGCGATAAAGCCGCCGAGCCAGCCGATCGGCGCAAACTGCACCAGCGGGAACAGCGAGAACACCCAGGTCAGCAGGACGACTGCCGCCGCTCCTGCAAAATTGGCAATCCAGTAGTCGCGCTTGGTGATCACGCGCTTTTCGCACGCCCACTGGCCGCACAAAAAGCCAATGTAGATCGCAAAGAGAAAGAGCACCAGCGCTAGTACCACGAACGTCCAGCTCATGGGCGCTACTCCCCGTGATGGTGGCCGCAGCAGCACTCATGGCCGTCGTCATGGCCGTGGCCGCCGCAGCACTCGTGGTCCTCGCCGTGATGGTGACCGCAACCGCACTCATGGTCGTCGCCGTGCTCGCCGCAACCGCAGCCTTCCTCGTGGGCACCGTGCTCCTCGGGACGATACTGCGACCAGTCCAGACCGGCGGCGATGGCGTCGGCCTCCTCCTTGTAGAGGACCGTGATGGCCTGGGTGCCCAGCTTGGCGCCACCAATGGCGTCGAGCATGTCATAGAGCGTAAAGGCGACGTCGGCGCCGGGCAGCGCGAGCTCGCGGTCGTCGGCATAAGCGAGCGCCAAGCGCAGGTCCTTAATGAAGTGCTCGACCATAAAGCCGGGCTTGTAATCGCCGTCGAGCGCCTTGGGCGCCAGGCTCTCCATGGCGCCGGACTTGCCGGTACCGCCCAGGATCATCTCGCGGGTCTTCTCCAGATCAAGGCCGCTCAGCTCGGCAAATGCCATGGCGTCTGCCATGCCGACCATGCAGGCGCCCAGTGACACCTGGTTGGCGAGCTTGGCAGCCTGGCCCTTGCCGGCACCGTCGAAGCAGCAGATGTTGGCCGCGAAGGTGGCAAGGATGTCGCGGACCGGCGCGATGTCGTTCTCGGTAGCGCCCACGATAGCCGTGAGCGTACCGGCGATAGCACCCGACTCGCCGCCGGTGACGGGGCAGTCAAACGCCATGCGACCAGAAACCTGGGCGGCCTCGGCAATGTCGCGCGCCAGCTCGGGCGAGCTCGTAGTGAGGTCGATCAGGACCGCGCCGGGCTTGGTGCACGCGAGCAAGCCGTCGCCCGCCAGGTAGAGCTCCTCGACCTCGGAGGGATAACCCACCATGGTAAAGACGACATCGGCGTTAGCCACGGCATCGGCCGGCGTATCGGCCCAAGCGGCACCGCGCTCGATAAGCGCGGCGGCCTTGGACTTGGTGCGGTTGTTGACCGTGACGGGATAGCCGGCATCCAGGATGTGGCCGGCGATGGGGGCACCCATAATTCCGGTGCCGATAAATGCGACGGAGAGCTTGTTTGCCATGAAACCTTTCCTTTTGGGTTGGGTGTTGTTACCAGGTTGAATACTCGGTGCCAGCGTTTGGGCTGTGAGTCGAAGGCGATTACGGACGCAGCGCTTGCCTACTGGCCGCGCACGCGGCGGGCGATGCGGTCGGAAAGCGACGCCTTGTCGGCGCGGTTCTTGCCCCAAAACGCGCAGGCCACCATGCCGGGGCCCACGTGCGAGCCGATGGTGGGGCCCACGGAGCTGCGAATGATTGTGACGTCGGCGCAGCCCTCCTCCTTGCGGATGGCGGCTTCGAGCCAGTCGCCGTCCTTCTCGGCATCGGCCGTCATGATGGCGATGGGCATGGTGCGATCGGGCACGTAGTTCTCGCGGAACGACTTGAGGATGGACTTGAGCGCCTTCTTGCGGCCGCGGTTGACGCCGATCAGCGACAGCGAGCCGGCCAGGTCGTAGGAGAGCTCGGGCTTGACGTCGAGCTTTGCCGTGAGCTGCGCCGCCGCGGGAGGAATGCGGCCGCCGGCAGCCAGTGCGTCGAAGCTCTCGAGCGTAAAGTAGCCGTGCACGTAGGTTTTTGCCTCGTTTGCCCAATCGACCAGCTGCTTGGCGGTCAGTCCCGCCGAACGCTGGCGCACGGCCTCGAGCGCCAAGAGCGCGCCGGTCGCGCAGGGCAGAGCGTTGTCGACCACGTACAGCTCAAAATCGGGATACTCGGCGCGCACGGCGTCCGCCGCCTGGCACGCGGAGTTGTAGCTCGACGACAGCGCCGAGGTAAAGCACAGGTAGACCGTGGGAGTACCTTCTTTGGCGCACTCGGTAAAGAACTCGATATAGCGACCGAGCGACACAGCCGAGGTGGACACGCGGGCGCCGGCGCGCATGCGATCGTAGAACTCCTTAGGGCTCATGCTCGACCAGATGTCGTCCGTGCGCTCCTCGCCATCGATAATGAAGGGGAAACCCAGGATATCGACATCGAGGTTCGCGGCGACCTCGGGGCTAAAGTCGCAGCAGGTATCGACGACGATGCGGCAACGGTCCGAATGACCGGCGGATGCGGCCTTGTCCATCAAAGCGACTCCTTACGTAAAAAGGCGGCCACCCGCATGGGATGGCCGCCAACCGTTAACTCATGCAAGTTAACGTATTTTACTCGTCAAGTGTTTCGATACGGGGCTTGATGATGCCATATCCACCATTCTTACGGTGATACACCACATTGATGAGACCGGTCGTCGCGTTCTCGAACACGTAGAAGTCGTGGCCGAGCAGATCGGTCTGCACCAGCGCCTGCTCCTCAGTCATCGGGGTGACGTCGATAACCTTCTCGCGGACGAGCAGGTCGTCCTCCTCCTCGGGCAGCAGCAGGTCGGCCAGATCCTCGACGCGCTCGACCGGTGCGACATCCGCTGCGCTGGCACCGCCCTGGCGGTTGTCCACGACCTTGGTCTTGAACTTGCGCAGCTGGCGGGTGACCTTATCGGCGGAGAGGTCGATGGCGGCGTACATATCTGCACCGTGCTCGGCAACGCGAATCACCGAACCGCGGGCACGAACCGTGACCTCGACGATTGCCGGGTTGGGGTTCGAGGGGTTCTTCTCATAGCGAAGTACAACGTCGACCGTCATGGGCTCGATATCGAAAACCTTGAGCGCCTCGCCGATCTTCTCATCCACATGCGCACGCAGAGCATCGGTTACCGTCGTCTTGCGTCCAGAAACCTTGATATCCATACGTGGCTCCAATCTGCCTCGGGGACTTACTGTACTGGCTATGTACCCATTGCCGTGCATTTAATCACGCGGATTCCTAAAGACCCGAATAACGATTGCTTGATACCGCATACCGAAGTCTCGCACTTTTCTGTGGCAAAGTGCGCTATAGGAGGGAGCTGGCGGCTTTATATTTGGTCCCAAAAATTGGCTTTGACCTGCTGGTTTTATTTGGATGAAAAAGCCGGGCTCCCCTATTGGGGAAGCCCGGCAGTGCGTGTTGAAACCGTGAAGAGGTGTCCTTTCCAACGTATAGGAGACACCACCCCTAGCAATAACTAGCTATTGAGTTTGTTAATGTCGTCGTCGGTGATGGCGCCTTCCTGGCTGGACGATTTGTCCTCGGAGGATGCGGTCTCATTGTTGGAATCGGAGGACTCGCTGCCGGAGGACATGGTCTCACTGGACTCAGAGTCGCCCGGCTGCACGCTAGCGCCCGAAACCGTCTTAGTGGTGAGGTCGTAGGGCATCGTGCCATACCAGACAGAGTGGACCGCCTCGAGCGTGCCGTCGGCCGTAATACCGTCGAGGGCATCGCTCACGGCACGGCACAGTTCGTCATTGGACGAGAGGCCCGCAACACCAAGCGTCGAGGGCGCCTCGAGCGCACCGACATAGGAGACCTCGCTCATCAGGCGTGCAAGGTAGCCGCCGGCCGTGGAGTCGCAGATCACATAGTCGACCTCGCCGGACTCGAGCGCCTCAAAGCACTCGTTGATGTTGGAGTAGGTCTTTTGGTTGGCGGTGATGCTCTGCTTAGCAAGCGCCTCCTGCGAGGCCGAGGACGTCTGAACGCCCAGGATGGACGTGTTAAGGGTATCGGTGGAAACGCTTAGCGACCCACCATCGCTAGTTTTACCGAACACGGAAGCGGCATCGTACAGGCAGGTGCCGAGCGAGCTAATGTCCCCGTCCGTGGAGTTGATCTCGCCGATAAAGATATCGGCCTTTTTGTCGCCGAGCGCGGAACCTGCCGAGGATGCATCGACAAAGGCGACCTTAAGGCCCATGCGGCTTGCGAGGGCGCGGGCAGCGTCGACTGCATACCCCGTAAGCTCGCCGTCGGCGCCCTGCATTGCCTGCGGCGCGTCGGAAGTATCGAGGGCGACCGTCAGGGTTCCGGGAGTGACCAGGGCATCGTCCGACACCGCCGGCGTGACGGTCTCGTGCTCGATCTGGTCGATCCTGGGAGTCGTGAACGTAGACAGCGGGTTGAACGCGCATCCGCTCAGGCCCAAAACGGCGATGACCGCTGCGGTCCCAGCACCTAACCGAGCCGCGTGCATCAAGCTGCCCCTCACCATGTCCACTACCCTGCCTTCTGTGTCGTATACAATCCGTGCGTTGCGCGGAATATCAGGTTGTTCCCACCAGCTGACCTGGTATTTGACCCCACACTTGCGCACCGGGGTGTTTGCTCTGGAGGCCGCAGCCACCTTCACGACTGACCCGCTCGCCCGCGAGGCGGTATTGCCCCAAAGAAAGTAGAACGGACGGTGCGGCTTACATCTAGGACGCGCCATGATCGCGCCGCGCGCACGCGGTCGCTTACGTGGATCCCTTTGACCGCGTCTGTCTTGGACTAGGACGGGCATTTCGTCCGTCCGCAACCACAGCCTGGTAGGAACGAAGCGCATTATAGCTAAGTTCAAGCTAAAGTTTAAGGTTAGGGGCGTCATTCGCATCGCGAGTACAGATTTCGCAGGTCGGAGCGGGCTATTC
>UQAU01000038.1 GCA_900539035.1 uncultured Collinsella sp.
CAGCAAGTTGATGAGCGTCGTCTTGCCTAAGCCAGTAGAGCCAACTAGTGCAAACCGCATTCCGGGCTTGACATAAAAAAAAATATCCTGCAGCAGCTTGCGGTCGGACACGTAGCTAAAGTCCACATGCTCAAAGGTCACCTCACCCTGCGGGGCGGCAAGTTCCACGGCATCCGCCGCATCGGGCTCCTGCTCGCGCGCATCGAGCAGCGCAAACATGCGGCGCGCCGAGGCATACGCCGTCTGGATCTGCGTAATGACGTTGGTGACCTCGTTGAACGGCTTGGTGTACTGGTTGGCATAGGACAGGAAAATCTGCACGCCGCCCACCGTGAGCGCAGCGGGCACGCCCGTGATCACGCCCACGCAGCCAATCACGGCGACCACGGCATAGATGATGTTGTTGATAAAGCGCGTACCGGGGTTGGAAAGCGAGCCCATAAACTGTGCGCGTTCACCTGCCGTATAGAGCTCGGCGTTGAGGGCGTCGAAGCGCGCTTGGGCGTTCGGGCCGTAGGCAAACGCATCCACCAGTTTTTGCTCGCCCACATACTCCTCGATATGACCGCCGAGTTGGCCCTGAATACGCTGCTGCGCCGTAAAGCTTTTGTTGGAAAGCTTGGCGATGGCGCTGGCCGCAAAGATGGAGAGCGGCGTGACGAGCACCACCACGAGCGTCATGGTCAGGTTGATGGAAAGCATAAACGCGAGCGTGCCAACGATGGTAATAACACCGGTGAAGAGCTGCGTGAAGCCCTGCAGCAGACCGTCGCCCACCTGGTCGACGTCGTTGACCACGCGGCTCATAAGGTCGCCGTGGGCATGGCTGTCGATAAAGCTGAGCGGCATGCGGCTGAGCTTATCGCTCGCCTCCACGCGCATGTCGCGCACCGTTTCGTAGGACAGGCGGTTGACGCAATAGCCCTGCAGCCACTGGAAGGCCGCAGCACCTACGACGACAATCGCGAGCTTGGTAACGAGCGGCAGCAGCGCATCGAAGTCCACCTGCCCGGCGGCGACGATAAGGTCGATGCCCTCGCCAATGAGAATGGGCGTGTAGAGCTGCAGAATCACCGAGACGGCGGCACTCAAAAACGATGCCGCAAACGAGACGCGGTGCGGACGGACATAGCCCAGCAGGCGGCGGGTCACCGCACCCACGGGATAGCGCTCGGGATCGCCGGGCTGGCGCGGACCGTCTCCCAGGTCGTTGAGGCTATCGTTGCCGGACACGTTGGCCGTCATCGTGGCGACCGAACCGGAGGAAGTGTACGGATTCATTTAGCAGCCCTCCTTTGCGCAGACGGATGTGGGGACGGTCGGGGCGCCTGGGGCGGGCGCGGGCACCGTACTCCCCTGCTGGCCCTCGAGCTCCTCGCGGCGAAGCTGCGACTGGCAAATCTCGCGGTAGAGCTGGCAGGTCGTGTAGAGCTCATCGTGCGCGCCCAGGCCCGCGACCGAACCGTGGTCAAGTACGCAGATCATATCGGCGTCGCGCACGGTCGAAACGCGCTGGCTTACGATCACCGTAGTCAGCGGCAGCCCGCCCTCAGCAGCGCCACACACGCTGCGCTCGCGGATGGCATGGCGAAGCGCCGCATCAGTCTTAAAGTCAAGTGCCGAGGCGGAGTCGTCCATAATCAGGACCTGAGGCGAGCCCACCAGGGCGCGCGCGATGGTCAGGCGCTGGCGTTGGCCACCGCTAAAGTTCTTGCCGCCCGCCTCGACCGGGGCATCGAGCCCCTGCGGCTTGTTGCGCACGAACTCGCTCGCCTGCGCCATGTCGAGCGCCGCCCAGAGATCCTCGTCGGTCGCAGCCTCGTCGCGCCAGGTCAGGTTGCTGCGGATGGTGCCGCTCACCAGCGACGCGCGCTGTGGAACGGTCGCGACCACACGGCGTAGCTGGTCGAGCGGCCAGGTGCGCACGTCGGCGCCCATCACACTCACGCTGCCGGTGCTCGCATCGTACAGGCGTGGGATAAGCGAGACGAGCGTGGACTTGCCGCTACCCGTACCGCCGATAATGCCAAGCGTCTTGCCCAGCGGGAGCTCCAGGGTCACATCGTTGACGGCATTTGCCGCGCCCGCGCCAAAGGAGAAGCTCGCATGGCTCAAGCTCAGCGCGGGGACCGGAACAGCGCCACCCGCCAGTTCGCTCGGCTTGGGCAGCGCAACCGACTGATTGCCCTCGTCGGTGATGCTCGGCTCGCAGTTGAGCACCTCGTTGATACGCGAAGCACTCGCGCTCGCCTTGGTAAAGACCACGACCAGGTTGGCGACGTACACGATGGAGGTCAGGGTCTGCGTCATGTAGTTCACAAACGCCATGACCTGGCCCTGCGTAAGCTCGCCCACGTTGACCTGGATGCCGCCCACCCACAGGATGGCGCACACGCCCAGGTTCATCACCAAAAACGTGACGGGATTAAGGATTGACGAGAGCTTGCCCACCGCGATGGCGGTATTGGCCTGGTCATCGGCGGCTTGGGCAAAGCGCTCGCGCTCGTGATCTTCGCGTACAAAGGCGCGAACCACGCGGGCGCCCGAAAGCCCCTCGCGGCAAATGAGCGCGATGCGGTCGAGCTTTGCCTGCAGCTGCTTGTAGTACGGAATGCAGCGCGCCATGACAAACCAAAACACCAGGCCAATGGCGGGCGTGCAAATCAAAAAGATCATGCCGAGCTTAAGGTCGATGGCAAGGGCCGCGCACATAGAGCCCACCGCCAAGAAGGGCCAGCGGATGAGCATGCGTACGCCCAGCGCCACGGCCAGCTGCACCTGATTGACGTCGTTGGTAATGCGCGTGATGAGCGACGGCGTGCCAAAGCGGTCGAGCTCGGCATAGCTCAGTTTGTTGATGTGCTCGTAGAGCGCGCCGCGGATATCGGTACCCATGCCCTGCGAGGTGAGCGCCGCCATCTTTTGGCAGACGAGTGTAAACGAGATGCCGATCACGGCCATGGCGGCGAGCACCATGCCGTAGTGGACGACAGCGTTCACATCGTGTGCGCCAATACCCTTATCGATCATCTGGGCAATCACCAACGGCGTCAGCAGGTCAAAAATCACTTCGATCAGCTTGCACGCTGGGCCAATCACCATATACCGGCGAAACTTGCCACCAAAACGCCCGAGCAGCTCAATCATGTATAGGCGCTCCCTATCATCATCCACATTCAATTCGAACCATGATAGTACCGCCACCCCAAAAGAAGCGTAAACAACTCGTCATTTCTAACGGGATTCAGTTTTCAGAGGGGTATACGCGCACACCCAGCCAGTGTTGAGTCAACTAGCATGGCATATTTACATTAGTGCTACCAAGTTAGTCGCCGACCCTTGAAATGAGGTGCCGAGATGAACGACATTCTCGCAAGAAGAGCAAGACGAGCAACTGTGGGCATCGCCCTTTCCGCGGCACTTGTCGCGGGAATCGCCCCCGCAACGGCGATCGCGGCAGAAACCAGTTCCCCCACCGGTGCAGTTGCCTTGCAAACGGAAGACGCGGCCGCCGCAAAAGACAAAGCGTATGCAGCCATGCAGGAAGCGCTCAAAACCCTCGAGGCCGCAAAAGACGCCGCAAGTCCCGAGAAACTTGCGGAAATCGATGATGACATTGCCGCATTTCAAGAACTCTACGACATGGTGGTGGCGGAAGCCGCCAAACGGAGGGAACCCCTTCCCGCCATGCAAGCGAACGTCGATGCAGCCCAAGCCAAATACGATGAGGCCCACAACCGGACAAGCGGCCTTCAGGCAGAATTAGATAAGGCACTTGAAGCACTCGGCGGCGAGGAGCCCAGCACAGCTATTAAGGAGCATATTAAGCAGTTGCGCATGGAGATCATGACGGCACAAAGGCGAGAAGAATCTTGTGAAGATGATCTTCACCGCTACCAACGCCGGCTCGAAAGCCAGGAAAAACAAGTTCAGTATTTCGAAAGTGAGGCGGAGAAAGCTAAAGCCCACATCGACGAGGACATAGCCAAGCGAAATGCGCTCCTTAGCGATTTGGAAAAGGCGCAAGCGGCCTATGACGACGCCTGCAAGGCATACGAAGAGGCGAAAGCCGCGGCAGACAAGGCCGCCTCACCCGAGATAACGCAACCGACCGAGACGACGCCTCCCTCCAACTCAGCGCAACCGGCCGAGACGGCACAGCCCGCCAGCTCGCCCGCGACCGGCAAAAATACCCCGCCAAGCTCCACCAAGCAGGCGAACTCGAGCAGCAGCAAGCAAGCAAATACGACCGCCGGCAAGCTCGCAAACACGGGTGACACAGCACCGAGCGCAATCGCACTCGCAGGAATCGCCGCCGCAGGCCTCGGAATAACCGCCACGGGTGTACGCCGCCTCAAGAACTCAAAATAGCTGCCAACGGTTATTGTCTCCGCCAATTCACAAGCCCAGAGACAAAAAGAGGTCCGTTTCCCCACCTAAGGAAACGGGCCTCTTTAACTGCAAAAATTCAAGCAACAGCACCGCCGCCTCTTGAACCACGTAGCCATCAATGCCCAGACAACGCCAGCAAGCCGCATTCCGCAAGGGATAGATTAAATTAGATAAACGCGCCTTTACGGGTGATTTTTGGACGACGGGGCCCGGCCGGCGGCGAGGTGTTTGGTAGTCGAGCGATCCCGCAGGCGAAGCCGAGGACCAGCGAGACACCAAACAGCCCGCCGGCACCGGGACCGCATCGCGGCACCAAAAAAGCGCCCGTGCGCTCGATGGATTCGGATGCCCGACAGAGGCTCCTTATGGCTGCTTCCTTCCGGACCTGACCAGATTCGGAACATGTCGTCATCCGAACCCATCGAACGCGCTAGGCGCTCGGTATATCTTACCTGCTTCCGCCCATCAGAGCAAGGTAGCTAATTTGGGACGGGGCTTTTTTGACTACTTTTTGACTGGAGGGGCATCAGGGTGGCGAAAGTAGTCAAGTAAGCCCCGTCCTAAATAGACTGATCTGTTGCTGTACCACGAAAAGGACCTATCTACTACGTTTAGGCCGCAGGGGTCAACCATGGCCGGCTTTTTCGAAAATCGGCAAGCTTTCTACCTGCGGTTTTGTTTTTGTAAATTACGGAATGGTCGAGAGTGGCCGGTTTAACGTAGTAGATGGCCACGTTTCGTGGCAAACGGTCCGATCCAAGACCCAAGGCAGCCAACCTCGAATGGCCATTCTCGAAGTTGCGGTGGAATACGGACTGAATTGGCCCCTTAAAGGCAAAAACGCTCCGTATTTCACCGCAAGTTATTGGGGGGATGGGTTTTAGAGGCGGGCGAGGTCGTAGGATTGGGCAGCTGCCTCGCCGGCACAGATGAGGTTGGTTGTGGCTTCTTGCGGATCGAGTGCCTGTTCCAGGCCCATGGGCTTGCGGCAGATCGGAAGCACCAAGTCGATGCCCTGCACACACACCGCATCCAGGTTGTCAGCGCGACCGCCCACGACAGCGATCACCGGTTTGCCACACCGCTTGGCACGGCGCGCCACGCCCACCGGCGCCTTACCGGCGGCGGATTGCTCATCCATATTGCCCTCGCCTGTAATGACCAGGTCGACATCGCGCACGCGCTCGTCAAACCCCACGAGATCGAGCACCGTCTCCACACCCGAGCGTAACTCCGCACCGAGCGCCAGCAGCGCGGCACCCAAGCCACCTGCCGCGCCCGCGCCAGGCACGCCGAGCACCGAGCCAAATGTCCGTGCGCCCTCGGGCGTGCGCAACAACCCCTGGGCTCGAGCTCTGGCAATCGCCGCATCGAGCAAGCGACCGTAGCCGACCATCCAGCTGTCGTACTTGCCCAGCGCCTCGGCATCATCCGTCGGCAGACCCTTCTGTCCGCCGAACACCGCAAGCGCGCCGCGACGCCCTACGAGCGGATTCTCGACATCGGAGAGCACAACGATGCGAGCGCCATCCAAAGCCTGCAGCGCCGGCGCCAAATCAACGCTCGCCACGTGTTCAAGGCCCGCAAGACCGGGGGCGACATCGCAGCCCTGATCATCGACCACGCGCGCGCCCAGCGCCTGCAGCATGCCGGCGCCACCGTCGTTGGTGGCACTGCCACCCAAGCCAATATAGATAGTCTTTGCGCCTGCGCGAACCGCATGGATCATAAGCTCGCCCACACCATAGGTCGAAGCCGCAAGCGCCGCCGATTCCGTGCAGGGTGAATACCCAATACCCGCCGCCTCGGCCATCTCAATTACAGCCGAGTCGCGCTCGTCGTCCACCAGCATCCGGGCAGACACGCGGTCGCCCAAGGGGCCTGCGACATCGCAGGTTGAGAGCTCGCCACCGCGCGCGGCGATGGCATCGAGCGTTCCCTCGCCGCCATCCGCCAGCGGCAACGCGGCCACCTGGGCATCGGGCCACACGTGGCGCACACCTTCGGCAACGGCCGCCTCTGCCTGTGCACTCGAAACGCTACCCTTAAAGGAATCAATCGCCAGCAGCACACGGCGGGGCCGGCGGCACGCGGCACCAAAATCGACCGCCTCAACGGCAATATCTTCGGCACACGCAAGCGCCTCGGCATGAGCGGCATGCGCCTCAAAATCGGCCCCGCGACCGCAGCCAGCACCATCGGCGCCACGCAGCCCACTAAAATAGCCGCTTAACACCTCACGACACTCATCCGCCAGCACGCCGGCGGTCACATTAAACCGATGATTCAGGCGCGAATCGGCATTCAGGTCATACAGCGAACCCAGCGCACCCGCCTTGGCGTCACGCGCGCCATACACGCAGCGCCCGACGCGTGCGTTGACCATAAGACCCGCGCACATGCAGCAAGGCTCGAGCGTTACATAGACCGTGCAATCGGAAAGGCGCCAGCGACCGAGCGACCGAGCGGCAGCGCACAGGGCCGCGAACTCTGCATGAGCCGAAGGATCCTGGTCGAGCTCGCGCCGATTGTGCGCCCTCGCGACAATCTCGCCGTCGCGCACCACTACGGCTCCGATGGGCACCTCGCCCACCGCCGCGGCGGCTCGCGCCTCGGCCAGCGCCTCGCGCATGAACTTCTCGTCGATTTCGGTGATCGTCATCGTTCGCCTTCCCTGTTGCAAATTCAAAACGATGCTATCATTACGACTCACGGAGAGATGGCAGAGCGGTTGAATGCGGCGGTCTTGAAAACCGTTGAGCGCGAGAGCGTTCCGGGGGTTCGAATCCCCCTCTCTCCGCCACTTCTAGTGATGCACCGGCGTCATGGTTCGCTCAAACAGCGCATCGACCACGTCGGCTATCTCAGGTCGACGCTCAAGATCGTGACCCGACTCCCACCATATCGTGAAAAGTCGGATAATACCGCCGGCGACAAACTCAGACGTCGTCTCAAGTGACACGGGGGCCAGGGCATCCTCGGCAAGCACGTTCATCACGCGCTCGCGGATGGAGCGGGCAATGCGGTCGCAAATAACGTTGGTCAACATGCCCGACATGCTGCTTGCCAAAATGTTATCCATGAGCCGCTCGTGCGTCAGAATCAAATCCATGGCATCGTCCAAAATCGCGTGTCGAAGCGCGCGCACGTCCTCGGCAGACACCGCGCCGGCCTCATCGGGCTGTTTTTGCGGCAAGCCCGACATAAGCTCATCGATATAAAAGGCAAAGTAATCGTTCTTGTCGCGAAAGTGCTTGTAGAACGTCGTGCGGCGAATCATGGCGCGGTCGCACAGCATGGCAACCGTCAGGTCCTCAAAACGATGCTCCTCGAGAAGCTCGGTGAAAGCATCGAACAGGGCGCGGTAGGTTTTCTTAATGCGAAGGTCCACTGGTATCGCCATCCTCAGGGCAAAGACAACACTCGTCAATCTGTCGCATATCTTACACCTGTACCTCGCGCGCTTTGCCCCGGTGCCAACCCCGCCGAAAACACAACGCTTACCGGAAAGTTCGGCACGGCAAAACGTTGCGGGTATACTAGTAGCGTTATACCAACGGCAGCTGGCGCATGCCGCCGCGGCCATTCGAAACGGAGACATCATGATTACCGTCATCATCGGCATCGTTGTTGTCATTGTGATTGTCTGCGCCATCGCCGGCATCTACAACAACATGGTCACCAAGCGTAACCGCATCGATAACGCCTGGCAGAACATCGATACGCAGCTGCAGCGCCGCAACGACCTGATCCCCAACCTGGTCGAGACCGTCAAGGGCTACGCCAAGCACGAGCAGGAGACACTCTCCGCCGTGATCAGCGCGCGTAACACCGCCGTCAAGGCCACCACGCCCGAAGCCAAGATGGAAGCCGACAACGTGCTGACCGGTGCGCTGCGCCAGCTCTTCGCCGTAGCCGAGGCCTATCCCGATCTTAAGGCAAACACCAACTTTACGCAGCTGCAGGCATCGCTCGAGGATACCGAGAACAAGATTAGCTATGCACGCCAGAGCTACAACGATTGCGTGCTCAGCTACAATAACGCCATTCAGACGTTCCCGGCTGTCATCTTTGCCGGCATCTTCCAGTTTAAGGAGCGCCAGGGCTTCGAGGCCGCCGAAGCAGCCCGCCAGGCCCCGACCGTCAAGTTCTAGTAGTTTGACGGCGCATCCTTAATCGGCCAAATGCATAAACCGCCCCGTCGAATGCATACTTCGACGGGGCGGTTTCCTTTTTCGCGAAGGTCCCCCTCTAAGCGCCGTGCATTTTTAGGAGTATTCAACATAACCAAGAGCTTCGGGCGCTACGATAAATGCCAAAGACCGCGAATATCCCTGCAAATCAAACGCTGTCAGCCCATAACCCCGCCCATCATTCGTAGAAAACATCGAGAAATCCCGATTTTTTGCCCGAGGTCGGTATGCAGGGGCCTTCGACTGCAGAATACTCGCAAAAATGCACGTCGCCACCACCCCCACATGGCGCGAACCAAAACAAAAGCGCGGCCTTCCTTTCCGGCGCACTCCGCAGGACGAAAGAACCTCCGCCGCACGAAGTGCGCAGCGGAGGTTCTTTCATGTCCGAGGACGCGCCGGAAAGGAAGGCCGCTCTCGGGCCGGACAGCTAAGACAGCTTATGCGACGGTGTAAACCCAGTTGTGCTTGTCCTCGACAGCACCGGACTGGATGCCAGTCAGGGTCTCGCGGAGCTTCTTCATCACAGGGCCGATCTCGGTGTAGCCAGCCGGGAAGGTCACAGTCTCGTCGGCGCCGTAAACCTTGTTGTCGATCTCGCCAACCGGGGAGATGACGGCAGCGGTGCCGCACAGGCCGCACTCGACAAAGGTACCGGCCTTGACCTCGGCCCACTCGACGGGACGCTGGTCAACGGTCATGCCCAGGTCCTGAGCAACCTGAACGAGCGAACGGCGGGTGATAGAGGGCAGGATGGAGTCGGTGTGCGACTGCGGAACGACGAGGGTGCCGTCCTCCTTCACGAACAGGACGTTGGCGCCGCCGGTCTCCTCGACATAGGTGCGGGACTCGGAGTCGAGATACAGGTTCTCGGCATAGCCCTCGCGATGGGCCTCCATCGTGGGCTTGAGGGACATGGCATAGTTCAGGCCGGCCTTGATGTTGCCGGTGCCGTGCGGTGCCGCACGGTCATACTCGGAAACGCGCAGCTTGACGGGCTTGAGGCCACCCTTAAAGTACGGACCGACCGGGGTCACGAGAATGCGGAACGTGTACTCAGGAGCGGGAGCCACGCCGATCACGTCACCGGAGCCGATCATAAACGGACGCACGTACAGGGTCGCACCGGAACCGAAGGGCGGAACCCAGGCGGCGTTGGCAGAAACGACCTGCTTGACGGCCTCAACGAACTTGTCCTTAGGGAACGGAGGCATCTCGAGACGCTGGGCAGAGTTATACATGCGCTCGGCGTTCATGTCGGGACGGAAGCAGACGATGCTGCCGTCCTCGGCGGTGTAGGCCTTCAGGCCCTCAAAGACCTCCTGGCAGTAATGGAAGATGCCGCCGCACTCGGAGACATGCAGGGTGTGGTCGGTGGTCAGGCCGCCCTCGTCCCACTCGCCATCCTTCCAATGGGCCTCGTAGCTGTAATCGGTCTTCATGTAGCCAAAGCCGAGGCTACCCCAATCGATATCCTTCTTCTCGACAGTCATATGTCGCTCCTTACATACACAGTTGCAAACTCGCGAACCCGCACGCAAGGACCGAGGCCGGCCGCGTCGCAACGTCGCACGCCCGGAGCGTAGAGCCGGACGGGACACGCGAACAGCATCAAAGCCGATGGCACGTCGATTCGCATGCACGAGATTGTACTCCCCGTACGCGTCTGATAAAACGCTTTTCTTTAACTAAGTAAAGTATTTTCATTTGACCGAAACTAAAGAGGCCCGCCACCGTAAGCGGTGACGGGCCTCAACTGCACGGTTTGCGCGCTGGCTCGAGCTACGCGTTCTTTTTGCCCAGCTTAGCCTTAACCAGACCGACCACGGTCGGGATGATCGACACGGCAACGATGCCGATAATCAGCAGCTCAAAGTGCTCCTGCACAAAGGGGATGCCGCCAAAGAAGTAGCCCAGCAGCGTAAAGAGCGTTGACCAGGTAATGCCACCCAGCACGTTAAAGATGACAAAGTTGCGCCAGTGCATGCCGCCCATGCCGGCGATAAAGGGCACAAAGGTGCGGATAAACGGGAAGAAGCGGCCCAGGAAGATGGCCAGGTGACCCCACTTATCCAAGAAATCCTCGGACTTTTTGATGCGCTCGGGCGTCATGGCCTTGACCTTGCCCGAAGCGATAATCTTTTTGCCAAAGAAGTGACCGATCATAAAGTTGCACTGGTCACCTAGGATGGCAGCAGCCCATGCGACGGCCAGCAGTGCCACGATGTTAAAGCCGCCATTGTGGGCAAAGAAACCCGAAGCAAACAGCAGCGAATCGCCGGGAAGGAACGGGAAGAACACCACGCCCGTCTCGATAAAGATGATCAGGAACACGCAGCCGTAGGCCATAAGCGGGCCGGCGGCGATCCAGCTGGCGATCGCGGTGCGCGGGTCTTTGAGCAGCTCGGCGATAAAATTAATGAAACCCATGAAGTAAAACCTCTCAGTTGTGGGCGCGGATACGTCCAAGTTGACCAGTATACGGTTGCGGCGTCCCCTCGTGCGCAACCCCACAAAAGCATGACTCCATTACCAGCAAGTTTGCATAACTGACACCTGTCGCGCAATGCCGCCAAGATTGTCCTTCCTAATCCCTAGCGAATCGCTATACTTTATTGAATCGCATTGCCATGGCGCTAAGGGAGGGCGGCCGGTGAGCTTTATCAATACCATTCGCGAGG
This sequence comes from uncultured Collinsella sp., assembly GCA_900539035.1. Lineage (GTDB taxonomy): Bacteria > Actinomycetota > Coriobacteriia > Coriobacteriales > Coriobacteriaceae > Collinsella. Next base: position 11,267 of record UQAU01000038.1, read on the forward strand.
ACATCAAGACCGTCCAAGCGCAGGACCCCGCCGCGCAAAACGGTCTGGTCATCTTCCTTTCCTATCCTGGCCTGCACGCCAAGTGGAACCACGTGCCCGAGCACTGGCTCTGGGAGCACGGCCACCGATCGCTCGCCCGTGTGCTCTCGCAAATCACCCGCCACATCACCGGCGTCGAGATTCATCCCGCGGCACAGATCGGCAAGCATTTCTTTATCGACCACGCCATGGGCGTCGTCATCGGCGAGACTGCCATTGTGGGCGACAACTGCGTGCTCTACCAGGGCGTCACGCTCGGCGGCACCGGCAACGAGACCGGCAAACGCCACCCAACGCTCGGCAACAACGTCACCGTGGGCACGGGCGCCAAGGTGCTCGGCAACATCCGCATCGGCAACAACGTCAAGATCGGCGGCAACTCGGTCGTCGTCAAAGACGTGCCCGACAACTGCACCGTCGTGGGCGTGCCGGGACGCATCATCAAACGCAACGGCTGCCGCGTGTTTGAGGAGAGTTTCGACGCCAAGCAGCATCGCGAGTACATGCCCGATGACGCCGCCGAGCAGAGTGCCCTCAACCGCCAAGGCATCACCGAGAACGCCCGCCGCGTCAAAGAACTCGAGCGAGAGGTGGCCGAGCTCAAAGCCCTCGTCGCCAAGCTCGTGGACGAACGCTAGGAACGCAAGCGGCACAAAACGACATCGGCATCAACGCAAGAAGGCGCGCCAGGGAATTCATCCTCGGCGCGCCTTTCTTTTTGATGTGACATGCGGGACTGTCCCTTTGTCACATTATGCGAACTGACTCAGATAGAGGTCGGCGTAGGCACCCTCGGCAGCCAGCAGCTCCTTATGCGTGCCCTGCTCGATAATGTTGCCGTGGTCCATGACCAAGATCAGGTCGGCGTCAACGATCGTCGACAGGCGATGCGCGATCACAAAGCTCGTGCGCCCGCGCATAAGCGCGTCCATGGCACGGCCGATGGCAAGCTCGGTACGCGTGTCCACGCTTGAGGTCGCCTCGTCCAGGATGAGAATCGCCGGGTTGTTGAGCAGCACGCGTGCGATGGTCAGCAGCTGACGCTGGCCCTGGCTGATGCTCTCGGCATCGTTAGCCACGCGCGTGTCGTAGCCCTGCGGCATGGTGCGCACAAAGAAGTCGACCTGCGCGGCGCGGGCGGCAGCCACGATCTCGTCGCGCGTCGCCTCGGGGCAGCCGTAGGCGATGTTTTCGGCAATCGTGCCATCGAACAGCCAGGCGTCCTGCAGCACCATGCCAAACTGCTGCCGTAGCTCGCCGCGGTCCATGCGGCTCGTATCCACGCCGTCGAGCGTAATACGCCCGCCGTCAATCTCGTAGAAGCGCATGAGCAGGTTGATGAGCGTCGTCTTGCCTGCGCCCGTGGTTCCCACCACGGCAATCTTCTGGCCCGGCTCGGCGGTAAACGACACGTCGCGCATAAGCGGCTTGTCGGGCGAATAACCAAAGCGCACATGCTCAAAGGAGACGCGGCCCTCCACGCGACCCGGCAGCTTGGCGGCCTTGTCCGGCAGCGGATTGGCCTCCATCTCGGGCTCATCGAGCAGGTCGAACACGCGCTCTGCACTCGCCAGCGCGCTCTGCAGCGAGTTGAAGGTAAACGACAACTGCGTCATGGGCTCGGACGCCTCGTAGATAAACTGGAAGAACGCCTGGAACACGCCGACGGTCATGTGACCGGCAACCAGCATGCTGCAGCCCACGAGCGCGATCACGATCTGCGCCAAACGGCCGATAAAGCGCACCGCAGGGCCGACGGCATTGATCATGAAGTCGGCCTTGGTACTCACGCGCGCCAGCTCGCCCGAGGCCTCGTGCACCTCAGCGGAGCTCTGGCGCTCGCGGTTAAACGCGCGGATCACCAGACGGCCCGAGTAGCCCTCCTCGACCGCACTCGTAATCTTGGACACCCACTCCTGACGCTCGCCCGTCACATCATGCGTGCGACGCGAGACCACTTTGGTCACCAGCAGCGACAACGCCATAAAGAACAAAAAGACTAGCGTGAGCGGCACGCTAAACACGAACATCATGATGATGGCACCCGTCACGGTACCGATCGATACCAGCAGCTGCAGCAATCCGCGCTGCATACTCTCGGACATCTTGTCCAAGTCGTTGGTCGCGCGGCTGACCACTTCGCCGGGGCGATGTGCATCAAAGTAGGCAAGCGGCAGACGGTTGAGCTTTTGTGCGATGCGGTTGCGTAGGCGCAGATTGAGGCGTTCGGCCACGCTCGACATCAAAAAGCTCTGGAGCGCGTAGAACGAAGCGGCGGCCGTCCAAATCAAAAAGTAGATGAAGATAGTCCTGCCGCAGTTCTCCCAGGTGATGCTGAAGGTGGCGTTGTTGACAAACGCTACCTGAATGTGGCCCCACAGCTCATCGATCACGCGGGCGCTATATGCCGGCGCGGCAGTGTTAAAGATGACATAGAACACAATGCTCGCGAACACGATATAGAAGCGCCAATGGTCGCCGGCAGCCTCACTCCACAGGCGGCGCACCGTCGCCCAGGTGTCGCGGGGCGTCTCGTCCTCGTCTTCGTCGTCCACGTCGCGCATACGCTCTGCCTCGGCGCGGGCACGCTCGTCCTCGGCGCGCTCGTTTTCCTCATAGAGCGCTTGGCGGCGAGCCTCGCGCTCGGCTGCAGCCTTGGCGGCGTCATCCAGCTCGGTCGACGCGGCAGCCGTTTCCTCAACCAGTCCCGCGGCAACGGCGTCATCAACGCCGCCCTGCTTCTTGAGCTCCTCGGCCATGCTACTCACCTCCCTTCATCTGCGATTCCGCGATGGCGCGGTACACCTCGCAGGTTTCCATAAGCTCGCCATGCGTGCCCAAGCCCACAACCTCGCCATCCTTGAGCACGACAATCTGGTCGGCGTGCAGAATCGTCGAGATGCGCTGCGCGATGATGAGCACCGCGGCATCGCGCGTCTCGTCCTGCAGCGCATGGCGCAGGGCGGCATCGGTCTTAAAGTCCAGGGCCGAAAAACTATCGTCGAAGATATACAGGTCAGCGCGCTTCATGAGCGCACGGGCGATGGCCAGACGTTGGCGCTGGCCGCCCGAAAAGTTCGTGCCGCCCTGCGCCACCGGGATATCGAGCCCCTGCGGTTGGTCGAGTACAAAGGTGCTCTGGGCAACCTGCAGCGCGTGAAGCATGTCCGCCTCGGTCGCGTCCTCGTTGCCAAAGCGCAGATTGCTTGCCACGGTGCCCGAGAACAGCCATGCTTTTTGCGGCACATAGGCAATGCGCCCGCGAATCTCGCCTTGCGAAAGCTCGCGCAGGTCGACGCCGTCCAGGCGAATGGCGCCCTTGGTGGCATCGTGGAAGCGCAGCAGAAGCTTGGCCACCGTCGACTTGCCCGAACCCGTCGAGCCGACGATTGCGGTCGTCTGACCGCGACGGCAGGCAAAGCTCAGGTCGCACAGGGTGTCCTCGTCGGCATCGTCAAAGCGAAACGACATGTGGTCGAACACGGCCACCGCATCGGCTTCGTCTTGGGGCTCGCGCGCCCCGTCATCCAGCGTGCGCTCGCCATCGACGATGCTCGGCTCAATCTCCAACACCTGCTGCGCACGGTTCAGGCACGCGGCAGCACGCGGAAGCGTCAGCACCACCATCTGGGCCATCATCACAAAGAACAGGATCAGAATTGCATACTCCAGCACCGCCGAGATACTCGCAATCTGCATGGCGTGGGCGCCTACGCGGTTGCCGCCCACCCACAGCACCGCCACCTCGGCGATGTTCATCAAAAAGAAGCTTGAGCTGTCGAGGCCCACAAACAGGTGGTTGACTTTGATGGCGTTGGCGGCGTATTCGCTAAACACCTCGTCCAGACGCCGTTCCTCGTGGCGCTCCTTGTTAAACGCACGGATGACGCGCACGCCCACAATATTCTCGCGCAGCACCACGTTCATGCGGTCGATAAAGCCCTGTAGGCGCATAAAAATCGGCGCGGCGTTAGCCACCGTAAAGACCGCCGCCACCAGCACGATCGCAACCACCACGCCCAGCAGCGTTCCCATGGCGGGATCGATGAACCAAGCAAAAATGATGCCCGCCACGGCCAAGAACGGCACGGGCAGCACCAGCTGAATCGTCTGCAGAATCGCCTGCTGAATCACGTTGATATCGTTGAGCGAGCGCGTGATCATCGATCCGGTGCCAAAGCGCTCAAAATCGCTGGCCGCGAGCTCGAGCGATTTGTCGTACACGGCATTGCGGATATCGCAAGCCACGTTGGCGGCCAGGCGCGCCGAAAGATAGCAGCCCAGCACCGTGCCGCCGCTAGCCATGCTGGTCGCGATAAACATGTATAGGCCGTTGCGTAAAATGTAGTCGACATCGCCCGTGGTAATACCGATGTTGACCATGTTCGCCAGCATCGTGGGAACCAACAGCGTACCGACGTTATCCACCAGCAGCACCAGCAGCGTCACTGCGACAAGCCCTCGGCAGGGCTTCAAAAACCTCATTAACAGTCGCACGACTCCCCCTCACCTTGATTCTCGGCTTGGCTCTCGGCAGCGATATGCTGCTTAAATGTCTCGCACTCCTCGCCGAGCACCTGAGAGAATTTGCCGATCAAGCGCATAATCTCGCGCTGCTCACACGGCTCAAGCGCGCCAAAGGCTCGCTGCTCGGCCTTGAGCGCCGGCAGCGCATAACGCTCGGCAAATCGCCTGCCCTCTTCGGTCAGGCTCACAACCTTGTTCTTACGACTGCCTTCGGCAAACTCCAACGTTGCGAAGCCCCGCGCCGTCAAGGTTTTAATTGCCGAGTTGATGGTCTGCTTGCTGTAGAACCATTCGCTTGTCAGACGGCTTACGGCAATACTGCCGCCCGCCGTGCTGGTGTCGACGAGCATCCAATAGGCGCAGTCCGAAAGGCCGCAGGCGCGCGAGAACTCCGAATAGATATGGTCGAGTCCATTGAGCAACCGATCGAAGTCGACCAGCGTAACCGCACTATTCATCTATCCCACCATTCAATTGTCCGATTTTTGACCAATTATGTGTCTCTAGATTAGTCCGAGTTTTGACTATCGTCAACAGGCTCTCCGCAAATGCGTGCATTTTTATGGCCTATCGGCAGAAAAAGACCGCCGGCGCGGGGGCGGCGCCAGCGGTCACGTAAAAATCGAGTTTTATTGCCTGTTAAGCGGCGACGGCCTCATAGACCGTAGCGCCCGAGAAGCTGTCATGCAGGCTCTTGCCGGCAATCCACGGCAGCTCGACGACCTCGCAGACCGTGTTGACCAGCTCGGAGCAGTCAGTAAAGTGGCCCTTGTCGTTGAGGGCCTCGCAATCCTGAACACGCCAATAGCCATCGGTGTGCGTGATGTAGTACTCGTGATCGTTGATCGACACGAAAGCGCGCGTCTTGGAACGCAGCAGCTTCAGAAATCCTTCGAAATCGGTCTCGACGACATCTCCAGCCTGGAACATGATGTTACCTCCTGGCCCGGCGCCACCACGGCGCATTGATAAACGTTGGTGCTCCTTTAGTAAAACCTTTATCAGAGGTTATGCGTTCGTCATTTAGGCAAGTGGTAAAAAACCGCAGGGTAGACGGGATAAAACGTTTAACCATCCCATTTGATTGTCACATTCTGAAGGTACTTTTATGCAAACCTACTTTCCCAATTGGAATCTATTCTTTTGGCCGGGCAATTGACCGTCTATCGTTTAAGCCCGACGGGTATGAACGGGGCATCTGCAACGCCACCGCAAGGAGACACCATGGAGACTATCGAAGCGCTCATTCACCGCCGAAGCTGCCGCAACTACAGCGATCGTCCCGTCGAGGCCGAAAAGCTTGCACGTATTATCGAAGCCGGCCAATATGCACCGAGCGGCATGGGCCGCCAGCCGGTGACGTTTGTCGCCGTCACCGACCCCGCGACCGTCGAGCGTCTCTCACGGCTCAACGCCCAGGTCATGGGCAGCAACAGCGACCCCTTCTATGGCGCCAAGACCGTTGTGGTGGTGCTGGTTGACCGCAGCGTGCCCACACATCTGGAAGACGGCTCGCTCGCTATGGGCAACTTGCTCAACGCCGCCTATGCACTGGGTGTCGATTCGTGCTGGATTCACCGCGCGCATGAGGTCTTTGACTCGCCCGAGGGCCTGGAGCTGCTGGCCAGCTGGGGCCTGCCCGCCGACGGCAGCCTGCGCGGTGTCGGTAACTGCATTCTGGGCTATGCCGAGGACACGCTACCCGAGCCCAAACCCCGCCGCGACAACATCATCTACGTAAGGTAACCCAGGAGCGTCAGCGGGGGTGGCTAATTTGGGACGTGTCTCTATAGTTTT
>UQAU01000039.1 GCA_900539035.1 uncultured Collinsella sp.
TCAAAGAGCTGCTCGGCGAGGGCTACGAGCTGTTCATTCAGATGATTCCGGCAGATGCGAAGACTGACGCCGCGAAGGTCATCGGTTAGGGGCCATCATGGTTATCAAGACAATCCTGATTTTCCTTATTGCCCTTTTGGGTTATTCCGAGTGGCTGACGGGCACGAGCTACCTCCAGCGCCCGATCGTGCTCGGACCTCTGGTTGGCCTTGTCATGGGCGACATGGTGACCGGCACGATCATGGGCGCCACGATGGAGCTTGCCATGGTCGGCGCCATCTCGGTCGGTGCGTATAACCCGCCCGATACGATTTCCGGAACCATCCTGGGTGTGTCGCTTGCCATGCAGGCCGGCGCGGACGCATCGGCGGCCCTGACCCTGGGCATTCCCATCGCAACGATCGTCCTGGCGCTCGATACGGCCCTGGGCCAGCCGGTGATGCTACTGCTGGTGCACCGTATCGACAAAAACGTCGAGGACGGGGACACCAAGGCCATCACGCGCAACATGCTCATCGCCGGTTACGCGCAGAGCTGGTGCGGCCTGCTGATTATTCCCCTGGCATTCTTCTTTGGCGCCGATGCTGTTGCCAGCCTGCTCAACATCATCCCCGATTTCGTTCAGACCGGCATGGATGTCGCCGCCGCCTTCTTGCCCGCACTCGGCTTTGCGATGCTGGCGCAGATGATTATGAACAAAACGGTGGCTCCGTTCTTCTTCGCTGGCTTCTTCCTCGTCGCCTACTTTGGCATTAGCACGACGGGCGTGGCGATCTTTGCCGCGATCATCGTCGTCGCGATGACGGTTTTGGGTGATAAGAAAAAAGCGGAGCAGCCCGCAGTGGCAACCGAGGATCCTGCGATTGGGAGTGGGTTCGATGAGTTTTAAGTTTGAGTCTTCTTACGACGGGCTGATTTCCCGCGCAGACCTTAAGAAGCTGTTCTGGCGCTCGATTCCCTATGAGCATTCCTGGAACTACGAGCGTATGGGCCATATCGGCTTTATGTGGGCCCTTATGCCGATTCTTCGCAAGCTGTATCCGCAGGATGCGGACTTTAAGGCCGCCCTTAAGCGCCATATGGAGCTCTATAACGTCACGCCGTACATCTCGACGCTCCCCATGTCCATCGCCGCTGCAATGGAAGAGGTCAACGCTACTGACGATAGCTTTGACACGAGCGCGATCTCAAATGTCAAGCTTGCTTTGATGGGACCGCTGTCCGGTGTGGGCGATGCCTTCTACTGGGGCACGCTGCGAATTTTGGCAACGGGTGTCGGCACGTCGCTGGCGCTACAGGGCTCTATTCTTGGCCCGATTTTGTTCCTGCTCGTGTTCAATGTCCCTCACTACATCATCCGTTACCTGCTGACGTTTGTGGGGTATCGCTTTGGCTCGGACATGATCAGCAAGGTCCAGGAATCGGGCATTATGGACACGATCGTCAAGATGGCCTCTATCATGGGCGCCATGGTGATCGGCGCTATGACCATGGAGATGGTCACCGTGGACATTCCGCTCATGGTCGGTGCGGGCGATGGTGCTCAGACGCTGGCCGAGCTGCTCAACGGAATCTTCCCGGGCTTTGTCACGATGGGGCTGTTTGGAATCGTCTATCTCATGCTCAAGAAGAAGATGAATCCGCTCGTGATCATGCTCGTGATCCTGCTCGTGAGTATTGCCGGCGCGTTCTTTGGAGTGCTTGGTGTTCAGTAGGGCATCCGTCATAATGAGAATAATGTAAGAGGGGGCGTCGCGCACACTGTGCTGCGGCGCCCTTTTGCCGAAAGGTGGACAAGATGGAGTATCCGCAGCTTGCCGTCATGAATATCAGCCATCGTTATTTTGACCTTGAGGAATTCTTTTCTTCGGCAGCGGCCTCGGGCTACACGTGTTGCGAGCTTTGGACCGGGGCGATGCATCTGTATGTCGATTGCCATGGATACGATTCGCTCGAGCAGGTGCGGGAGCTGTCACACCGGTATGGGGTTCGGATTGTGGGGCTTTGTCCCGAACAGAACAACCCCAAGCCGTGGAATATCGCGGCGCGCGGGAATGAGGCGCGTGCCCGCACGCTCGCGTACTTTAAGAACGTTGTGGATATCGCGGCGGAGCTTGGAGCCGAGCAGGTCATGGTCTCGAGCGGCTGGGCATTTTTGAACGAGCCGATCGAGGACGCGTGGGGTCGCAGCGCCTCGATGCTGCGTGCGATTGCCGAGCATGCGGGAGAGCGCGGCGTGCGACTGGTGCTCGAGGCCCTACAGCCGGTTGAGTCGATGATCGTGAACTCGGCGGCCGACACGAAGCGCATGATCGAGGCAGTTGATCATCCGGCACTTAAGGCATGTCTGGATTTGGGCGCTATGGCGGTGGCAGGGGATACCATCGACGATTATTTCGATCTGCTTGGCGATGATGTCGCCCACGTGCATTTTGTCGATGTTGCGGCAGACGGCACGACGCATCTTGCTTGGGGTGACGGCGACCGCGATATGCGCGCCGACCTGGATAGGCTGGTGGCGCGCGGCTATCGCGGAGTTGTTTCGGCCGAGACCTATGACTGGCGCTATTTTGCCGACCCCGCAGCTGCCGATGCGCAGGTAATGGCAGAGTATCGTCGTGCGATTGGCGCCTAGGTGGGGTTGGGTTGCGGCAATCTGCCCTATGTTTCCAAATGAATACGGTGTGAGCGGCTACGACGGATTTTCCCCGCAAACACTCTAGTATGCTAAAGTACCCAGAAGACCGGCGGAGCTATGCCGGTCTTCTGCTCTATATGAAACACAGCATGAGGAGGCTCACCAGATGACGGCCACACCGTGGGGATTCCGGGACATATTGCCCGAGGAGGCTCAGGCGCGCGAGGAGATTGCGCTGACGGTGAAGGGCTGCTTTAGGGAGCATCATTACCTGCCGGTCGAAACGCCGCTGCTCGAGGACAAGGGTTCGCTCGAGGAGGGCGGCCGCATTGCGGACACGCCGTTTAAGCTCTTTGACGATGATGGCCGCCTGCTGGTGGTCCGTCCCGACAACACGTTGCCGATCGTGCGCCTGGTTTCGACCCGCATGCACGCTGCCGACCTGCCCCTGCGCCTTCGCTACGAGGCGCCGGTGGTTCGCGAGTGCCAGCGCAATGCCGGTGGCTCGCGTCAGTTTACACAGCTGGGCTTTGAGCTTATCGGTGCGGGCGATACCGCGGGCGATGTCGAGATTGTCTCACTGGTCGCCGAGGCCGTGCGTAAGCTGGCACTGCCCGATGCGCGCATTATCGCGGGTAGCGTGCGTCCGTTTAAGGAACTGCTCGCGGCGTGCGAGGATCGCGAGCTGGCCGCTGAGGCCCTGCGCTGCGTGCACGCCAACGACTTTGTGGGCCTCGATGCCCGCGTGGCTGCAAGCGCCGAGTCCGATGCCGTCAAGGCCGCCATTAGCGAGCTGCCGCGTCTGCACGGCGGTGCCGAGGTGCTCGACCGCGTGGACGCGCTGCTGGAGGCTGCCGGTATCGTCGCGCCGCTGACGCGCGAGCTGCGTGCCCTGGTCGAGGGCCTGGCACGCGAGGACGCCCAGGTGCTGTCGTTCGACTTCTCTATCATGAACTCTTTCGATTACTACACGGGCCTGGTCTTTAAGGCTTATGCGGGCGGACTGCCCGATCCGGTCGGTTCGGGCGGACGCTATGACTCCATCTTCACCGGCGCATTTGGCGACGGTATCGAGGTGCCGGCGGCGGGCTTCGCCTTTTCGCTCGAGCGCCTGGAGGCCGCGCGCACCTCGGCCGAGGATGCCGCTTCCGATGGCGATCACGCCGCGGGCCGTGGCGCCGAGGGTCCGCTGCGCATTGCCGTGCCCAAGGGCTCGCTCAAGGCCGACACGCTCGACGTGCTTGAGTCCGCGGGCTTGGATGTCTCTGAGCTGCGTGACCCCGGCCGTCATCTAATCGTGCGCGGCCGCGACACGCGTGCCGGCGAGGGCGCGGTCGGCGATATCGAGTTTGTCATCGTGCGTCCCAGCGATGCGCCTGCCTTTGTGGGCTGCGGTGGTGCCGATTGCGGCATCTGCGGTTGGGACTCGCTCATCGAGGCGGACCTCAACCTGCTGCAGCTGGTAGACCTGGGCTATGGCCTGTGCACCTTTATCGAGGCGGAGCCCGCGTGGCGCGCCGGCCAGGCCGAGCGCAACTATGCCCGCCGTGGTTCGCTTCGCGTGGCAACCAAGTACCCGCGCATCGCGAGTGCCTGGTATGCCGAGCGCGGCGTGAACGCCGACATCGTTTCGCTGCACGGTAACATCGAGCTGGGCCCCATTGTCGGCATGACCGATCGCATCGTGGATATTACCGCCACGGGCGCCACGCTGCGCGACAACGACCTGGTCATCACCGGTCGCATCATGGACTGCACGGCCCGTTTCTTCGTCAACCCGGGTGCCGCGCGCCTCGATCCGCGTGTGCGCAACCTGGCCGATCGCCTGGCGGCTGCCGTGAAGGACAAGCATTTTGAGCCCGTCGCGGGCTCGGCACAATAGCGCGAGCGCGCACGGGCGCCCCAACGTACGGGCTGCGGGCCGACCGGTGCCGCTGCCCAGTCGCTCGTTTTTCGAACACAACCTCGACCGATAGGGGATACCGATATGAAGACCATCAAGCTTGCTCCCGGTGAGCGCCTCGTTACCAACCAGCTCAACCGCAAGGGTGTGCTGCCGCAAAACATCGTCGACGCCGCCCGCGATATCGTGGCCAACGTGCGTGCCAACGGCGATGCCGCGGTGCGCGATTACTGTCAGCGTTTTGACGGCGTCGAGCTGCAGAGCTTCCGTCTGCCGCAAGAGCAGGTCGATGCCGCGCTCGAAGGTCTCGATCCGGCCTTTGTCGCCGCGCTCGAGAAGGCCGCGCGCCAGATTCGTGAGTTCCACCAGCGCGAGGTCGAGCAGAGCTGGTTTACCACGCGTGTGGACGGCACGATGCTCGGCGTTAAGGTGACCCCGCTCGCGGCGGCCGGCATCTATGTACCGGGCGGCCGCGCGCAATATCCCTCCACCGTGCTCATGAACGCCATTCCCGCCAAGGTCGCCGGCGTCAAGCGCGTGGTTATGGTGACCCCGCCGCAAAAAGACGGCCTGATCAGCCCCTACACGCTCGCCGCGGCTAAGCTCGGCGGCGTGGACGAAATCTATATGGTGGGCGGCGCTCAGGCCGTGGCCGCGCTGGCGTACGGTACCGAGACCATTCCGCGCGTCGACAAAATCACCGGACCGGGTAACGCTTTTGTCGCCGCTGCCAAGCAGATTGTCTCGGGTGACGTGGGTATCGATATGGTCGCCGGTCCCTCCGAGGTCTGCGTGCTGGCCGACGCCACGGCCAAGCCCATGGTGGTCGCGGCAGACCTGATGGCTCAGGCCGAGCACGATCCGCTGGCAGCCTGCTATCTGGTGACTTGCGACGAGCAGTTTGCGCGCGAGGTCGAAGCCGGCATCGACATTCTGGTGGCGCAGTCGCCGCGTGCCGAGATCACACGCGCCTCGCTCGACAACGAAGGCACCATCGTGGTGGCCGCCGACATGGCTGCCGCCGTCGAGGCCGTGAACACCGTGGCGCCCGAGCACCTTGAGCTGCACTGCAAGGACGCGATGGGCCTGCTCGGCGGCATTCGCAACGCCGGCGCCATCTTTGTGGGCGCTTGGAGCTCGGAGCCGCTCGGCGATTATGTTGCCGGCCCCAACCACACGCTGCCGACCGGCGGCACGGCCATGTTCTCCAACCCGCTTTCGGTCGAAGAGTTCGTTAAGCGCTCGAGCGTCATTTGCTATACGCCCGAGGGTCTGCTCTCCGACGCTCCCGCTACGCAGCGCCTGGCCGAGGCCGAGGGCCTGTGGGCGCACGCGCTTTCGGCCGCCCTGCGCCGTCGCGTGTTGGAGCAGGGCGAGGGTGCCGTGAGTGCCGAGTCGCTGGCCGCGGCCGACCTGACCAAGGTCGCCTGGCCGGGCGACGCCGTGGCGACGGTTGCCGAGGGTGTGGACCTGGCGGCTGCAAACGCGGATGCCGCTGGCGCGGTCGTCGAGGAGGCCTAACATGGCCGAACTCACGCCGCGCATGAAGGAGCTCGTCCAGCCCTACTTGGCCGGTATCGAGCCCTACGATCCCAACTTTACGCCCACGCGCATTAACCTTTCGGCCAACGAGAACACCTATCCCGTGCCGGTCGGCGTGCGCGAGGCAATCGACGCGGCTTTGGCTGCCATGCCGCTCAACCGCTATCCCGACCCCATGTCCAACGACCTGCGCGATGAGCTTGCTGCCTGGCATGGCGTGGCGCGTGAGAACATCTGCGTGGGAAACGGCGGCGATGAGCTGCTCTATAACTACCTGCTGGCGTTTGGCGGCGCGGGGAGGACCCTGCTCAACTGCCCGCCGTGCTTTAGCGAGTATGCCTTCTTTGCGTCTCTGTGCCAGACCGAGGTGCGCGACGTGTGGCGTGATCCGACGAGCTTTGAGCTCGACCAAGCGGCTGTGCTCGCAGCGGCGCCCGAGTGCAATCTGGCGATCGTGACCTCGCCCAATAACCCCACGGGCGATGTGACGCCGCTCGACTTTGTTGCGGCCCTGTGCGATGCGTGCCCCGGCATGGTGATGGTCGACGAGGCCTACGTTGAGTTTGCCGACGATTCGTTTGGCGCGGCAACCACGGCGCAAGGCCTTATCGCCGAGCATCCCAACCTGGTGATTCTGCATACGCTGTCCAAGGCGTTCGGCGCCGCCGGCACGCGTCTGGGCTATGTGATCGCGGCGCCCGAGGTCATCGATGTGTTTGCGGCGATTCGCCAGATCTACTCGGTTAACGTGCTGAGCCAGGCCGCCGCGCTTGCCTGCGTGCGTGCCCGCGATGCGTACGCGCCCGTGGTGGCACAGGTTGCATCCGAGCGCGAGCGCGAACTGTGCGCCCTGCGCGCAACGGCTGCCGAGGGTCTGCCCGTGGAGGCGTGGCCGAGCGCGGCGAACTTTGTGCTCGTGCGCACGCCGCATGCCACGCGCGTGCGCGAGCGTCTGCGCGACGAGTATTCGATTTTGGTGCGCGACTTTAGCTACGCGCCGGGGCTCGCGGACTGCCTACGCATTACCGTGGGTACCCCGCAGGAAAACGACGAGGTGCTGGCTGCGTTTGCCGCGCTGGTGAAGGAGGAGATGTAGATGGACCGCTATGCCGAGGTGACCCGCAAGACGGGCGAGACCGACATTGTCGTAAAGCTCGACCTGGACGGAAGCGGCGTGTGCGATATCTCAACCGGCGTGCCGTTTTTCGACCACATGCTCAACGCTTTTGGCCGCCATGGTCTGTTCGATCTGACGGTGCACGCGGTGGGCGACGTGGAGGTCGATGCGCACCACACCGTCGAGGACACGGGTATTGTGCTGGGCGAGGCGTTTTGCCAGGCGCTGGGCGACAAGGCGGGCATTACGCGCTTTGCCGACGCGGCGATCGCCATGGACGAGACGCTCGTGATGGCTGCTGTTGATATTTCGGGCCGCGGGCAGGCCTACTGCGAGCTGCCCGTGCCGACCGAGCGCGTGGGCAGCTTCGATACCGAGCTGGCCGTCGAGTTCTTCTACGCCTTTGCGCGCGACGCCAAGCTCACGCTGCACGTGCGCGAGCTGGCGGGCGGCAACTCGCATCACATTATCGAGGCCGCCTTTAAGGCCGTGGGCCGCACAATGCGCCACGCCTGCGAGCTGGACCCCCGCGTGCAGGGCATCCCCAGCACCAAGGGCTCGCTGTAACCTGCCAAAAAGGGACAGGTTTTGAATGGGGAAAAGGAGGGTCGCGTGGGCGAACCGAAGATCGTAGTGGTCGACTACCACAAGGGCAACTTGTCGAGCGTCGTGCGCGGGCTTGCGCGCGCCGGTGCTGCCGCCTGCACGTCGGACGATCCGGAGCAGATCCGCAACGCCGACGGCCTGGTCATCCCGGGCGTGGGCGCGTTCTATGATGCGATCGTCTTTATGCGCCAGAGCGGCGAGGCGGACGCGGTGCTCGATGCCGTCGCCGCCGGAACTCCGCTGCTCGGCATCTGCCTGGGCCTTCAGCTGTTTTTTGAGCGCGGCGACGAGGGCGTGCCGGCGGACGAAGGTGCGGACGCGGACGACGATGCCTCCGAGCGGGCTGACGGTCCCTGGGTCGATGGCCTGGGTATTATGCGCGGCTCGTGCACGCGCTTGGAGTCGAGCCGCCTGAAGGTGCCGCACATGGGCTGGGACCAGGTGCACATGACGCCCACCGGCGCGACCGATCCGCTGCTTGCTGGTTTTGCCGAGGGTGCCAACATGTACTTCACCCACAGCTACGCGGTGGCCGACGACGCCGATGGCGCCGATGTGCTGGCTCGCACGCACTACACGCGGAGTTTCCCGTGCATCGTGCGCCATGGCAACGTGTGGGGCTGCCAGTTCCATCCCGAGAAATCCTCCGCGCTGGGTCAGCGCATCCTTAAGAACTTCGTCAACATCGTCGAGGAGGTTGGCCGATGATCCTGTTTCCCGCAATCGATCTGATCGGCGGCAAGGTCGTGCGCCTGGAGCGCGGCGACCGCAGCCGCTGCAAGGTATATTCCGACGACCCCGTGGCAGTCGCCCGCTCGTTTGCCGAGCAGGGTGCGAGCTGGGTGCACGTCGTCGACCTGTCCGCTGCCTTTGGCGAGGACGAGGACGCGTGCGCTGCCAACTCGGCAGCGATCGAGGCCATCTGCGGCGTCGATGGTCTGTCCGTGGATGTGGGCGGCGGCGTTCGCTCGCTCGCGCGCATCGACGAGCTGGCCGGCTATGGCGCTCGCCGCATTGCACTGGGTACCGTGCTGGTGACCGAGCCGGGTTTTGCCGAGGTGGCAGCCCAAGGCTTTGGTGAGCTACTGGTGGCAGACATCGCCGCGCGCGACGGCCAGGTCAAGGTGAACGGCTGGCGCGACGGCGCGGGTATGGCGCTCGACGATGCCGTGGCGCAGCTTTCCGAGCTGGGCTTTAAGCACCTGGTCTATACCGATATCGCGCGCGACGGCATGCAGACGGGCATCGATGTGGCGGCGTATCGCCATGTGGCCGAGGTCGCGGGCTTTCCCGTCGTGGCTTCGGGCGGTATCTCGACGCTCGACGACATCCGCGCACTGGCCGCGGTGGGCGAGGTCGCGATTGAAGGCGCCATTACCGGCCGTGCGCTCTACGAAGGCAACTTTACGCTGGCACAGGCGCTGGCCGCCGCCCGAGGGGAGGAGTAGCCCATGCTTACCAAGCGCGTGATTCCCTGCCTGGACGTCAAGGACGGCCGTGTGGTCAAGGGCGTCAACTTTGTGAGCTTACGCGATGCGGGCGATCCGGTGGAGCTGGCGCGTGCCTATGACCGCGAGGGTGCGGACGAGGTCGTCTTCCTGGACATTACCGCCACGAGCGACAACCGTGCGACGACTATCGAGATGGCGGCGCATGCAGCCGAGGAGCTCGCTATTCCCTATACCGTGGGCGGCGGCTTTCGCGACTTGGCGGGCATGCGGACCATGGTTGCCGCCGGCGCCGACAAGGTGTCGCTCAACTCTGCCGCCGTACGCGACCCGTCGCTGATTAGCCAGGCTGCCGCGGCGTTTGGTAGCCAGGCCGTGGTCGTGGCGATTGATGCCAAGCGCGTCGGTTTGCCCGGCGCATCTGGTGCCGACAAGTGGGAGGTCTTCACGGCGGGCGGCCGCAACGCCACGGGCATCGACGCGGTGGCGTGGGCCGAGGAGGCGGCTCGTCGCGGCGCCGGCGAGATCTTGCTCACCAGTATGGATCGCGACGGCACCAAGGCCGGCTTTGACCTGGCGCTCACCCGTGCTGTGGCGCGCGCGGTGCCGATTCCCGTCATCGCGAGCGGCGGCGTGGGCACGCTCGAGCATTTCGCCGAGGGCGTGATCGAGGGCGAAGCCGACGCCGTACTGGCGGCCAGCGTCTTTCACTTTGGGACGTTCAGCATTCGCGAAGTCAAAGAGTACATGGCATCTCAAGGTATTCCTGTGAGGTTGGACTTCTAATGCTGCGGCTTGCCCAGGCACCGCATCTTGCCGCTCAAACCGTCGCTCGCGTACCAAAGTACGCGTCGCTCCTCTTTCGCGGCAACCTGCGGCACCTGGACAACCCTCGCCGACCTGTGGGGTTTCGTTTATGACTTGGGAGAAATGATGACTGAGGTAATAGAAGCGTCTGATCTTACGTACGACGCCCGTGGGCTGATTCCTTGTGTGGTTCAGCAATATGACACCGGCGAGGTGCTTATGGTTGCTTGGATGAACGAGGAGTCGGTGGGGCTGACGCTCAAGACCGGTACCACGTGGTTTTGGAGCCGCAGCCGTCAGGAGCTCTGGAATAAGGGCGCGACGAGCGGCAATATGCAGGAGGTCAAGGAACTCTGGGCCGACTGCGATAGCGATACGCTGCTGGTCAAGGTTGACTCTCCGGGCCCGGCTTGCCACACCGGCAACCGTACCTGCTTCTTTAAGAAACTCGCGTAAGGCGGGCGCTCGATTAGACGCTCGGCCACCAGAAAGGATTGAACTATGGGTGTGCGCACCGCAAACATTCAGGATGGAAATATCGGTGAGACGCTGACAGGTCTGGCCGAGGTGATTCACGGTCGTCGTGATGCATCGCCGCAGGAGAGCTATACCGCGCGTCTGCTGACCGACGTCGAGGATGAGCTGCTCAAGAAGCTTGCCGAGGAGTCGAGCGAGGTGATCATGGCCTGCAAGGATAACGATCACGATCACATCCGCTACGAGGCCGGCGACCTGGTCTACCACCTGCTCGTAACCCTTGAGCGCTACGGTATCACCCTCGACGAGCTTGCCGGCGAACTCAACGCCCGCCGCCACTAGTCATTGGGGACGTTCTTAAACGACTAGTTAGGCGAGGGGTGTGGACTCCCATTCTCCGGTGAGGTGGGGGATGTCGAAGGTTCGATAGCCGCAGTCGTAGGCGTGGGCCTGGGCCTCGCGGATGTTCCAGCAGATATCGCAGGCGCGGTGCGCGTCCGAGCCAAAGGTAATGGGCACCTCGGCATGGGCAAAGCAACGCAAAAGACCGGTCGCGGGGTAGTAGTCGTCGAGCCCCTTGCGCGGCGCGGCCGTCGAGACCTCAACGCGGCGGCCCGTATCGTGCGTGCACTCGGCCATCTGCTCCCAGAATGGCGCGGGGTCAAAGTCGGGCGCAAAGCCTTCCTTCGAAAAGCGCATGACCAGGTCGGGGTGGGCCATTACATCAAAGTTAAGCGGGCTTTCACAGGCGCGGCACCAGTCATCGACGTAGCGCTCCCACACGCCGCGCACGCCCAGGTTTTCCCAAACGTGCAGGTTGGTGTCATCGTCGATCCAACCGCAGCTCGAAGCGGGCGTGTCGGGACGAGCGACGTTTTCCGTTCCCGCCGTACCCGCGGCACCGGCCATGATATCGCCGGGGTCGCCAATCCAGTGCACGCTGCCCAAGCGCACCACGGCGCCCTGGGACCAGCGCTCTACCAAGGGCTCGCAACCTTCGTACCAATCGCATTCAAAGCCATAGATAAGCTCGAGCTCCGGCGCAATCTGCGCGGCAAGCTTGCGGGCGTCCTCAAAAGCCAAGCGATGTGCCGGCAGGTCGCCCTCGACAACCTGCACTTCGCAGTTGGCGTCCATGCTGGCGGGTAGGGTGAGGTGGTCAGTCGAGACCATGACGCGGCACCCGGCCGCAGCAGCGGCGCGAACGTTGTCCTCAAACGAGGCGTGCCCGTCCGAAAACGAGGTGTGGGTATGGCAATCGACCAGCGGGCAAGCAGGCATGGCGGCTCCTTTGCGTCAAGCGAATCCGCTTCATTGTAATGGCGCAGCTCTCAACACGCCGGGCACGCCGGGGATCGAAATCGATTGGAAAGGTTGCGCGGCGCGTGGTGCGGCCTCGCTTGCTCTCAAAACGTGTACGTCAGCCTCCAAAACCGACAAATAATGACATGTTTGGAGGCTGACGTACACGTTTGGATGGGGGCGAGGGCGGCGACGGACGAAAGTCACGCTTGTGCCACGTCCGATGTGCTAGCGTTTGGATGAACAAAACGAGCCCGCGCGGAAAGGAGCCGGACCGTATGCCATGCGATAGCACATCCCCGCTGTCCCGCGAGACCGATGCGCCCGAAACCATCGTCAAGCTGGAATGCGACATCGACGACGCGTCGCCTGAGGTACTCGCCTACGCCGCCGACCGCCTGCGCGAGGCGGGTGCGCGCGAGGTGCACTGGCTGCCCCTCTATTGTAAGAAAGGCCGCCCCGGCTGGCAGCTGCAGGTAATCTGCACCTACGAGGATATCGAGCGCCTGCAGACGATCATCTTCTTGGAAACCACGACCAACGGCATCCGTCGCCAGGTTATGGAGCGCGTTTGCCTGTCACGCCGCTTTGAGCGCGTAACGACGCCATGGGGCGAGGTGTCCGTTAAAGTGGCCACCCTGCCCGACGGCAGCGAGCGCGCGGCGCCCGAGTACGAGGACTGCGCCCGCCTTGCCCGCGAGCACGGTGTGCCGCTCCAGCGCGTGATGCAGGCAGCACAAGCCGCGGCTCTGCAATTTGAGTGACACAGGCCAACGACGCGCCGCACCAACCCTATTAACCCCACCGAAAGGACCACCATGAAATACCTCATCGCCTCCGACATCCACGGCTCGGCATACTGGACCGAGCGCCTGGTCGCCGCCATCGAGTCCGAGCAGCCCGACCGCATCGTCCTGCTGGGCGACCTGCTCTATCACGGTCCGCGCAACGACCTGCCGCGCGACTACGCCCCCAAGCGCGTGATTCCGCTGCTCAACGCCCTGGCCGACCGCATCATCGCGGTGCGCGGCAACTGTGACGCCGAGGTCGACCAGATGGTGCTCGACTTCCCCGTCATGGCCGACTACGCCACGCTGTTCGACGAGACCGGCCGCGAGCTGTTCCTGACGCACGGCCATGTCTTTGGCGCCGGCATGCACAACAGCGTCGACCACGCGCCCGCGCTGCCCGAGGGCTCCGCGCTCGTCTACGGCCATACGCACATCAAGGTCAACGAGGAGAGCGCCGCGCACCCGGGCCTGTGGCTCTTTAACCCCGGCAGCGTGAGCATCCCCAAGGACGGCTCGCACAGCTACGGCATCTACGAGGGCGGTGCGTTCCGCCACGTGATCATGGAGGAGGACTAACCATGGCGCAGCATATGGCTCAGCAAAATGCCGAGGGTTCGCGCGATCTGTCCACGCTGGTAGACGCGTCGGCCGAGCTGCAGCATCTGGTGCAGACCATCTGGCGCCTGCGTCAGCCCGACGGCTGCCCGTGGGACCGCGAGCAGACGCACCGAAGCATTGGCAAGAACATGATCGAGGAAGCCTACGAGGCGCTCGATTGCATCGAGGCGGACGACGTGGCGCATCTGCGCGAGGAGCTGGGCGACGTGCTCATGCAGGTAGTGTTGCATGCGCAGATTGCGGCGGACGCCGGTGAGTTTACGCTGGCCGATGTGGCACGCGATATCGACGCCAAGCTCATCCGCCGTCATCCGCACGTGTTTGGCGATGCGGATGCCGATAACTCCGACGAGGTGCTCAAGATTTGGGACGAGGTCAAGCTTGCCGAGAAGGCCGCCAAGGACAAGGCCGTGGCGGCAGGCGAGGCTGCTCCCGAGGGGCTGCTCGACGGTGTGCCCACGCATCTGCCGGCGCTGATGCAGGCTCAGAAGGTGTCGCGCAAGGCGGCTGCCGTGGGCTTTGAGTGGGAGACGGTCCAGGATGTGTGGGACGAGGTCGCCGAGGAGCGTGCCGAGTTTGAGGCCGAGGCCCCCGGAACGCCCGAGCGCGAAATGGAGTTTGGCGACCTGCTCTTTGCCTTGGTCAACGTCGCGCGCAAAGAGGGGATCGACGCCGAGAGTGCCCTGCGCGCCAGCACGGCAAAGTTCCGCCGTCGCTGGGCCGCGATGGAGGCCGCCGTGCACGAGGCGGGCGATGACCTCGCCGCCTGCTCAACCGCTCAACTCAACGACCTGTGGGACCAAGCAAAAGCAAGCGAGTGAGGCCTGCGTCTCTCATGGCATCCATTCGTAGAGAGGTCTCTACAAGCAAAAAGCCATATACAACGGAAGATGTGCCAGCTGCGCTTCGGCATCCCACTCGAGTTGTTTAGGGTGCAACACGTAAGCCATCCCAATCTTCTTGTTAAAGCGCGCGCGGAATCGGTCGAGGGAGATGGTTCCGTATCTGCGTGGCGACTTAACTTCGATGGGGCTGATGCGCGGCTTTCCGGCGGCATTGACATAGGGTCGGGTAACGAGGAAGTCGATTTCCATGCGCTCCTCCCCCTCCTTCTTTCCGCTTTGGGAATAAAAGAAGAGCCTGTGTCCATTGGCCTTTAGGGATTGGGCAACGTAGTTTTCGGTAAGCATTCCTTCGTTCAATCCGATGTCGCCGCGAAGCACGGCTCTGTAAACGTCTTCATCGGTATCGTTGTTGTCAGAGAAGGCAAGCGTTACAAGCAGGCCGGTGTCTGCCATGTAGCACTTGAGGGCCGTTTGCTCCATGCTGAGTGAAAGGCCCACGCTCGGTTCGCTTGCGGCATAGCAGATATTGGCAATTCGCGCGTCTGCCAGCCAAAAGAAGGCTTCTTCGTAGGTGCGCATGCGTGCGTTTTTATCAAGTGAGGAAAGCTTGAATCGTTTTTCGTGCCTAGAGAGCTGACCCGGGATGCCATCGAGTACGGAGACGACTTTGAATTCGTAACCGGTTGCAAAACGAGAGATATCGTTGCGATAGAGCTGGACGATTCGGCGCTTCGAAGCGTCGACGGGCGCAAAAGCGCGCTGTTCAACATAGATGGATACCGGCTCAGGCATGCCGCCTACGAGCATGTATTCGCGCATAAGGGAGAGCGCTCTGCGATGTAGGGCATCGGGGAGCGGCTTCATCTTGTTAAAACTCATGCGAATGAGATCGGCCAGCCCCTTTTCGTCCATGCCCCAAAGAAACTCCTCAAAGTCGAGGGGCTCAAGTTCCAGAGACTCTTCCTCGGATGGGATGACGATATCTTTAGTGTTCTGCTTGATGCTGAGCAGGGATCCAGTTTCGATGTAGTCGTAACGTCCGTCTGCAACGAGATACTTGATGAGTCCGCGTGCTTGCGGGTACATCTGGACCTCGTCAAAGACGATAAGCGTCTCGTGTTCATAGAGTTTGACGTTATAGAAAACCGAGAGATAGAGGAAGAGCGAGTCGAAGTCAGTGCGATAGTCCTCAAAATATTGCTTAACTTCTGCAGGTGCTTGAAAGAAATCAATGACAAGGCAGGACTTGTATTCGGTTTCTCCAAACGTGCGGGCAAGCGTGCTCTTGCCGACGCGGCGGGCTCCTTCAATAAGAAGTGCTGTTTTACCAGCGCTTTCATGCTTCCATTTTAGTAGTTTGTCATAGGCTTTTCGTTTAAGCATGGCTACCTCGTACACGATATCCAGAACTTTTATAACCTGATTATGCACGATATCCAGAACTTCAGACCCTTAGAATTGCACGATATCCAGAACTTTGCACGATGCAAAAGCACATTATTGGCTCTTTCATTCGTAAGCCAGGTAAAGACGGTATGCCGATAGAAGAATTTAATGGGGGGCGACCTCTAGAGATGAATGCTCGGTGCAAAACAAGCGCCTCAAAAAGTGATTTCTCTAATTCATATGTATCCCTCGGCTAACTTAGGGCATAATGCAAAAAGTGCGACATGGCTAACTTACGGAGGCGCACCGATGGTGCACGGTCGGCCAGTCGCTTGCATCCACTACGTTTCCAAGTGAGAGGGAGACAACATGAGCGATATTTTGGACGTCTACGGTCGCGAGGTGCTCGACAGCCGCGGCAACCCCACCGTCGAGGTCGAGGTCGTGCTCGAGGACGGCAGCTTTGGCCGCGCAATGGTGCCTTCGGGTGCTTCGACCGGCGCCTTTGAGGCATGTGAGCTGCGCGACGGAGACAAGGGTCGCTACCTGGGCAAGGGCGTTTCGCAGGCCGTCGAGCACGTCAACAACGAGTGCGCTAACGCCGTCGTGGGCCTCGACGCCTTCGACCAGCGCGCCGTCGATGCCGCACTGATTGCCGCCGACGGTACGCCCAACAAAACCAAGCTCGGCGCCAACGCCATTCTGGGCGTGTCGCTGGCCACCGCGCGCGCCGCTGCCAAGTCGGCGGGCCTGTCGCTGTGCCAGTACCTGGGCGGCGTTAACGCCCACCTGCTGCCCACGCCTATGATGAACATCCTCAACGGCGGCGTGCATGCCGACAACAACGTTGACTTCCAGGAGTTCATGATCATGCCGGTGGGCGCCCCGAGCTTTGCCGAGGGCCTGCGCTGGTGCGCCGAGGTCTACCACACCCTCAAGGGTGTGCTGCACGAGGCCGGCCTGGGCGGCGGCGTGGGCGACGAGGGCGGCTTTGCGCCCAACCTCAAGACCAATGCCGAGCCGTTCGAGTACATCACCAAGGCCGTCGAGAAGGCTGGCTTTAAGCCCGGCGTTGACTTCATGTACGCCATGGATCCGGCGTCCACCGAGTTCTACAACCCCGACACCC
>UQAU01000040.1 GCA_900539035.1 uncultured Collinsella sp.
GGAACCAGCGAGAAGTACATCTCGATGCTGGAGAGGGGCCAAAGGGAGTTCAAGCCCATAAGGAGGGCCTACGAGGCCTGGGTCGAGGCGGGGCTCCCGCTCGATTGGGACAGGCAGGCCTTCGAGGCCGAGCGAAAAATGGATTCTAAAAAAGACCTTGCCATATAGGAGCGTCAGACCAGGAAACCCCCTTATCCGCAGCTCCGAAGGAGCAGGATAAGGGGGTTTCCATGGTCGAGGACGTTCTGAAAACTAAGTCCAGCACGGGCCCGGACAATAACAACCGACTACAGGTCGATGTGCGATTCCTTGATCGGGAACGGCTCCGCGAAGTGGCAGGCGCAGCAGTGACCCGGTGCGACTTCCTTAAACTCGGGAAGCTTCTCAGAGCAGATGCCCTGCGCGATCGGGCAGCGAGTGTGAAAACGGCAACCGGTCGGCGGATCCAGCGGTGACGGCGGATCGCCAGCGAGGATGATGCGCTTGCGCGTCTTCTGGATATCAGGATCGGGCACCGGCACAGCAGACAGCAGCGACTGCGTGTACGGATGGTGAGGCTCACTGTAGAGCGTCTTCCAGTCCGAAACCTCGACCATCTTGCCCAGATACATAACGGCAACGCGATCGGAGATATGCTGCACGACAGACAGGTCGTGGGCGATAAACAAATATGCAGTACCGAACTTGTCCTGGAGTTCCTTGAGCAGGTTCAGAACCTGGGCCTGAATGGACACATCCAGAGCGGAAACCGGCTCGTCGCAGATAATCAGCTTGGGCTTCAGCGCAAATGCACGGGCAATGCCGACACGCTGACGCTGACCGCCGGAGAACTCATGAGGATAGCGGTTAATGTGCTCGGGGTTCAGTCCGACAACGTCGAGAAGCTCGCGGACACGCTCAATGCGCTCCTCCTTGGTGCCCACGCCGTGAATGGTCATGGGCTCGGAGACGATCTCACCGATAGTCATACGAGGGTTGAGCGAAGCATAAGGATCCTGGAAGATGAACTGCATCTCGCGACGCATATCCTTGATCTCATGCTTGCTCATCTCGGCAACATCTTTACCCTGGAAGAACACCTTACCGGCGGTCGGCTTGGTCAGGCGCATGATAGTACGGCCCGTGGTGGACTTACCGCAACCAGACTCGCCAACCAGACCGAAGGTCTCGCCAGGATAAATCTCAAAAGAGATGTCGTTTACAGCAGAGACGACACGCTTGGAGAAGCGCTTGGCGAACATGCCGGACTCAGCGGGGAACTCCTTAGAGAGGTGCTCGACCTTCAGCAGCGGAGTACGCTCGTTGGTATCTGCCATTACGCCTCGCCTCCCTTCTTGGAATCCTTGCGCGTACGGGACGTCACAGGAGCGTTCTTGAGGAACTCGGGGTCGCCAGCGTAGTGGCACGCAGAATAGTGACCAGACTCGGTAACAAAACGCTCGGGGCGCTGCTTGCGGCACTTGTCCGTCGCATAGGGGCAGCGAGGAGAGAAGACACAGCCCTCGGGCAGGTTCATGAGCGAAGGCGGGTTGCCATGAATCGGCGTAAGCGGCTTCTTCTCATCGATAGCCTGCTCCGGGATGGAGCGGATAAGGCCCCAGGTGTAGGGGTGGCGGCTCTCGTAGAAGATTTCCTCAGCAGTACCGAACTCGACGGGACGGCCGGCGTACATAACCATGATCTTGTCGGCCATATCGGCAACGACGCCCAGGTCATGGGTGATCATGATGATGGCGTTGCCGTTCTTCTCCTGCATTTCCTGCATAAGCTCAATAATCTGAGCCTGAATGGTAACGTCCAGAGCCGTCGTGGGCTCGTCGGCAATCAGGATATCGGGATCGCAGGCAAGAGCCATAGCGATCATGACACGCTGACGCATACCGCCGGAGAACTGGTGCGGATACTCATTGACGCGCTTCTCGGGCTCGGGGATACCCACGAGGTCCAAAAGCTCGGTAGCGCGCTTGAGCGCCTCCTGCTTGGAGTAGCCACGGTGCAGACGAAGGCCCTCGCCCACCTGCTTACCGATCTTATAGACCGGGTTCAAGGAGGTCATAGGATCCTGGAAGATCATCGCGATGTCGTTACCGCGAATGTGCTGCATCTCTTCCTCGGTCATCTCGAGGATAGAACGACCGCGATAGCGAACGTCGCCGCCCTCGATCTTTCCCGGAGGCATCGAGATGAGGCCCATGATGGTCATGGCGGTCACGGACTTACCGGAACCGGACTCACCGACGACACCCAGGGTCTCGCCGCGATCGAGCGTGTAGGAGACACCGTCGACAGCGCGAACAACGCCATCCTCGGTGTGGAAATACATCTTAAGGTCATCGACCTCGAGCAGATGCTGGCCCTCGGGAACCGGCTGGTCCTTCAGGTCCACATAGTTCTTGTTCTTCTTCATCCTTATGCGTCCTTCATCTTGACGTCGAGGGCGTCGCGCAGACC
Organism: uncultured Collinsella sp.; assembly: GCA_900539035.1. Classification (GTDB taxonomy): domain Bacteria; phylum Actinomycetota; class Coriobacteriia; order Coriobacteriales; family Coriobacteriaceae; genus Collinsella. The sequence goes on from UQAU01000040.1 coordinate 2,452, forward strand.
GTCACCCAGCAGGGTGAAAGCGAGCACCGTCGAGAGAATTGCCAGACCGGGCATGATCATCATCCAGGGAGCAGTCAGAAGATACTGCTGACCGTCCTGAATCATGGAGCCCCACGAAGGCGTAGGCGGAATAACGCCCATGCCGAGGAAGGACAGAGCGGACTCGGTCAGAATGGCGCCACCAATGTTCATGGTCGCGTAGACCACGATGGAGGCAACGGAGTTCGGGAAGATGTGACGCACGACGATACGAGCATCAGATGCACCCATCGCGCGCGCAGCGTCAACATAGTCGTTTTCCTTGACCGTCAGGATCGCGGATCGGAAGACGCGCGCAATCGAAGGCCAGCCGAGAATGCCGATAGCGATAAAGACGTTCTGAAGACCACGACCGATAACGGCGATCATGGCGACAACGAACAGCACGTACGGGAACGCCAGGAAGATATCCGCACAGCGCATGATAATCGTATCCCAGATGCCGCCATAGAAACCGGCAAGGGCGCCCATGACCAGACCGATCACCGTGGAGATCGCGGTGGCCATAATGCCGACGGACAGCGAAACGCGTGCACCGTAGATAACGCGGACGAGAATGTCACGGCCAAGGGCGTCGGTGCCAAACGGGTGCTCGGCACACGGAGCCAGCAGCGACGTCTGGGCCATGGTGGTCGAGTCGGAAGCCGTCGGCGAACCGAGCCAGGGCTTAGCCCACAGATCTGCGGTCAGGGCAACCAAAACGACGATGATGATCCAGCAGACACCGATAACGGCGAGCTTGTTCTTGCGAAGACGCTTAAAAGCGTCGCCCCACAGCGTGCGGGACTTGGCGGGAGCAGATGCGGCCTTGGTGGCGGTATCCTGCTCCTGAGACTGAGAATCAGTTTCCTGCATGAGACGTACCTCCCTTAGGCCTTATCCGACGGACCGCCAAGGCGGATGCGCGGGTCGAGGAATGCATAGCTAATGTCGACGAGCAGGTTGATCACCATGACGACGACGACGATGAGCGTAACGCCGCCCATAACGATGGGCCAGTCGCGCATGCTAATGGCGCGATAGACCTCATAGCCGATACCGGGCCAGTTAAAGACCGTCTCGGTCAGGATGGCACCAGAAAGCATGCCACCAAAGTCGACACCAATATAGGTAACGACGGGGATGAGTGCATTCTTAAGCGCATGCTTGATGATGATCGCGCGATTGGAGAGACCCTTGGCCTTTGCCGTGCGGATGTAATCCTGGTTCATGACGTCAAGCAGCTGCGAGCGCATAATGCGGGCGGCGTAAGCGGTCGAAACCGAAGCCAGCGTAATGGTCGGAAGCACATAGTGCATCCAATCCTGATACTGAGAGCTGGCACCGCCGGCACCCGAGATCGGCATGGAGAATGCACCGCCTGTTGCGTCCTTGAGGATGACGCCAAAGAACAGCTGCAGCAACATACCGAGCCAGAAGGCCGGGACGGCAACGAGGATCGACGTGGTGAGCGTTACCAAAATATCCCAGAAGGAATAACGCTTTACCGCCGAAATGATACCCGCACCGATACCCATGATTGCCTCGAGCACGATGGCGCACGCGGCAAGTTTGACCGTATACGGATACTTCTGGGCAAAGATTTCCGTAACCGGCAGCTTGCGCTGATACGAATTGCCCAGATCGCCATGAAGCAGGCCGTTCATGTAATACAAGTAACGGTCCACGAGCGACGTTTGAACGGGGTCGCCGTTCTCGTCAAGGATCGCGTTGCCGTCCTCGTCCGACTGGACCAGGTGATAGCGGACGCGAAGCTGAAGCTCCACCTCGGGGGACAGAGCCTTGTCTCCACCGATCAGCTTGATCGGATCTCCCGGCACGATATTCTGGAGGGCGAACAGAATCAGCGTAACGCCCAAAAACACCGGGATGAACTGAAGCACACGTTTAACGATGTACTTACCCATACCACTCCCCTATCTAGGGATTAACCTAAATGGGATGCCGATCGCCAGACCGGCATCCCAAAATTACCATCAGCCAGTTTACCCCAGGTTAGGGAGAACTGTATGTTTCCCATGAGGTCTACGTAAATACTTGACCCTCACGGAAGCTGCAAACTCTTAGGCGAGCTCAGCGGTACCCAGCTCGGCGTGCTTCTGCGGATCGACATAGAGGTGCTTGATGCGATCGGAGCCGACGATGGTGTGCGTGTAGAACATCACCGGGATGACCGGGCAGTCGGCAGCGACCATAGCGTCAGCCTCCTGCATCTTAGCGACGCGCTCTTCGTCGTCAACCGTGGTACGAGCCTCGTTGACCTTGGCATCGAACTCGGGGTTGTTGTAACCGGAGCGGTTGTCGCCACCGAGGGAGTCGGAGTGGAACAGCGGATACAGGAAGTTGTCCATAATCGGGTAGTCGGCAATCCAACCCAGACGACCGAACTGATAGTTAAAGTTCTGGTACTGCTCGAGCAAGGCAGACCACTCAGGGGTATCGGAAGTTGCGGTAACGCCAACCTTGGCGAGGTCACCGATGATGGACTCCATGATCTCCTTGTGGCCACCATCCTGGTTGTAGGAAAGGGTCACGTTAATGCCACGATCGCCGTTAGCGCCAGCGGGAGCAACCTTGTCCAGGTACTCGTTAGCCTTGTCGACGTCGTAGGCGCAGAACTCCCATGCGCCCTCCTTGTAGCCATCGATGCCCGGAGGAACAATGCCGTCGGCGGGGGTACGGGTACCCTTGAAGATAGTCTTGCAGATGGCCTCACGGTTGATGGCCAGGGAGATACCCCTGCGCAGGTCGGCGTTGTTGAACGGCTCGGCCGTGTTGTTGCAGGTCAGGTAGTAGGTGGAAGGCTCGGAGCCGAGCAGCATGCGCTCGCCGTCACCCATGGTGTAGCCGTCCTTGGACACGCCGCGATCCTTCTTGGCGGCGTCGATCTGAGCAACGGGAACGTCGCAGACATCGAGGTTACCGGCCTGGAACTCCTTGTAAGCGGTCTCCATGTCCTTGATGACCTGGAAGTGGATGCCATCGATCTTGGCCTTGTCGCCATAGTAATCGTCGAACTTCTTGAGGTTGATCTCCTGACCATCCTCCCACTTGCCGTCCATCATGAACGGGCCGTTACCGACCGGTGCAAGGTAGAAGCTCTTGGCATCGGACTCGGCGCACTCGGGAACCGGGGCCAGAGCCGGGTGAGAGGCGACGAAGGGGAAGTCGGCGTAAGCGGAAGACAGCTTGACGACGAGGGTCTCATCGTCGGGGCAGGTAACACCGCTGAGTTCAGTAGCGTTACCGGCAAGCAGATCGTCATAGCCCTCGACCATGGAAAGGTGATAGGAGACCTCGGAAGGGCCATACTCGGTAGCGATGGCCGACTTGGTGTTGACCAGACGCTCCCAACCGAGCTTGAAGGACTTGGAGGTAACGTCGTCACCGTTGTGGAACTTGGCCTTCTTGATCTTGAAGGTAAACTCGGTGGCGTCGTCGTTGGCCTCAAAGGACTCGCAAGCCAGCGGAACGATCTCGCCCTTCTCGGCGTCATAAGAGGTCAGAGCGTCAAAGAGCTGGTACTCGACCTGAGTGCCCTGATCCTCCTGGACATTGTAGGGGTCGATGCAGACCGGGTTGTTGATGTAGAAGTTCAGCGTCGAACCGGACTCAGAACCGGAAGCGTCGCCGCCCTTCTTGCCGCATGCGGCAAGAAAAGCCATGGAGCTCGCAGCGAGGGTGCCGCCAACAAAGGCGCGACGACCCATAACGGGCTGGTGGAACATAGAATCAGCCATGCCATCCTCCTTATGAGATAGGACAAAGAAATGTTCAGTCGGACATATGTCGAGACAATCCGATCCGAACCATCAAAACGCCGCCCGCTGCTATGGCTGGTTATGCACAACGGACCAACGTTTTGCAATACAGTAGCGCATTTTATGCACGATTTGGGGCTAATTCCGGTTAACGGTCGAGAATTTCTTTAGTTGGGCGAAGTATGTGGGGATATTTTGACTCTGTTACAAATATGTAAACAAAAAGGGTCCCGCACCTGCGAGACCCATTGCAAACGTATATACGCCGATGCTTAGTAGCCGACGATGCCCTGCGGGAAGAAGAACATGCACAGGACGACGCACACGGCAAAAACAACGGCCATAATTACCGTCAGGCGATCGAGGTTCTGCTCCATGACGCCCGTGGCAGAGCTGGAGTTATACAGCGAGCTAGCGATCATATCCGAAACGCCGGTGCCCTTACCGGAATGCATCAGGACGAGAATCGTCAGCGCCACGGCAGAGACAGCCCAAACGACAAACAGAAGAATCTGGAACGGACCCATAGATAAGCTCCTTAATAGAACAGTTCAAACTCCAGTACTGTACCACAATCCCCCGCTCTCCCCTACCTGCCACTCAAGGACGGGGTGGAAATGGCAGAAATACCAAAAAGGGGGTTGTCCGGTTGTGGACAACCCCCTTACTAGAAAACGGTATTTGTTTTCTCTTAGGCCTCGGTGGCGAGCACGCGGCCCGTCATCTCGGCGGAAGGCTCAATACCAGCCATGGTGAGCATGGTCGGAGCGATATCGGAAAGACGGCCGTCCTCGATACCGGTGAGCTGTGCCTTCTCATCAACGATGATGAACGGCACGCGGTTGGTGGTGTGAGCCGTAAACGGATGCTTGGAACCGTCGGAAGCAACGTCAAACATGTGATCGGCGTTGCCGTGGTCGGCGGTAATCAGTGCAAAGCCGCCCTTGGCGAGAATCGCCGGGACAACCTTGGACAGGGCATCGTCAACAGCCTCGACAGCCTTAACGGCAGCGTCGAAGACACCGGTGTGACCAACCATGTCGCAGTTCGCGAAGTTCACGATGTAGAAATCAGCGCGATCCTCGTTGATGGCGGCGACGAGCTTCTCGGTAACCTCGGGAGCGCTCATCTCGGGCTGCAGATCGTAGGTAGCAACCTTGGGGGAAGCGACGAGCACGCGCTCCTCGCCCTCCTTGGGCTCCTCGATGCCACCGTTGAGGAAGAACGTCACGTGGGCGTACTTCTCGGTCTCGGCAGTGTGCAGCTGCTTCAGGCCATTGGCGGCGATAACGTCGGCCAGGACGTTCTCGGGGAACGTCTTGGGGAAGGCGACCTCGACGTCAAACGTCGGATCGTACTCGGTCATCGTCACAAAGTGCGAAAGCTTGATCTGCTCGCGCTCAAAGCCGTCGAACTCCTTGTCCGTGAACACGCGGGTCATCTGACGAGCGCGGTCGGGACGGAAGTTGAAGAAGATGGCCGCGTCGCCCTCGTGAATGCCCTCGTTGTGGGCAGCGAAGGGCTCGACGAACTCGTCGCCGCGCGGGTCCTTCTCGTAGTAGGCCTTGATACCGGCAACGGGGTCGACATCGGCATCGGACGCGTTGACCATGACGTCGTAGGCGCGCTGGATGCGCTCCCAACGGTTGTCGCGGTCCATTGCCCAATAACGACCCGAGACGGTGGCAACGCGAGCGTCGCAACCGGTCTCCTCGGAAATCTTGGCCAGGAAGGCGCAGAACTCGCTCATGTAGCCAGCACCGGACTGCGGGTCGACGTCGCGGCCATCCATGAAGGCGTGGACACGAACGGTCTTGACGCCATGCTCGGCAGCCATCTTGACCAGAGCCTCAACGTGGTTCATATGAGAATGAACACCGCCAGGGCTCATAAGGCCCATGAGGTGGAGAGTCTTGCCGTCAGCCTTGACATCGTCCATAGCCTTGACAAAAACCTCGTTCTTGGCGATGGAGCCGTCCTTGATGGCATTGTTGATGCGCGAAAGCTCCTGGAACACGATGCGGCCGGCACCGATGTTGAGGTGACCCACCTCGGAGTTGCCCATCTGGCCGTCGGGAAGGCCCACGTCCTCGCCCGAAGCGCCGAGCGTGGTGTGGGGGTACTTCTCGTACAGGCTATCAAGGAAGGGCGTCTTGGCAGCGGCGACGGCGTTCTCGCCATCGGCCGGAGCAAGGCCGCAACCATCCATGATGATCAGGAGTGCAGGAAGATGACGTTGTGCCATATGTCCTACTCGCCTGCCTTGACGACCATAGAGGCGAAGTCGGCAGCCTTGAGCGAAGCGCCGCCCACGAGGGCGCCGTCAACGTCGGGCTTGGCGACGAGCTCGGCTATGTTGCCGGGCTTGGCGGAACCGCCATACAGCACGCGGATGCCGTTGGCGAGCTCCTCGCCGAACATCTCCTTGAGGGTCTCACGGATAGCGCCGCAGACCTCCTGAGCGTCCTCGGCGGTAGCGGTCTTGCCTGTGCCGATGGCCCAGATGGGCTCGTAGGCGACGACGACCTGCTTGGGGCAGGTGATCTCAAGGCCAGCAAGGCCAGCCTTGACCTGGTTCACGACGTGCTCGACATAGGTGCCAGCCTCGCGGACCTCGAGGGACTCGCCGCAGCAGAAGACGGGAACAAGACCGGCGGAAACGAGAGCCTTAGCCTTCTTGTTCTGATCCTCGTCGGTCTCGTGGAAGTAGTCGCGACGCTCGGAGTGACCGATGATGCAGTAGGTGCAGCCAGCGGACTTGAGCATGTCGCAAGAAGACTCACCGGTGAAGGCACCCTTGGCCTCCCAGTACACGTTCTGTGCACCGAGGGCGATGGGGGCAGCCTGAATGCGGTCATGAACCGTGGTGATGTCGATGGTCGGAGGGCAGACGAGCACCTCGACGCCAGCCGGAACCTCGGGCAGAGCCTGAGCCAGCTCGTCGGCGAGCTTGGCGGCCTCGGCGACGTCGTTGTTCATCTTCCAGTTACCAGCGATAAGAAGGGTGCGATTAGGCATCGAGAAGCGCCTCCACTCCGGGCAGGGCCTTACCCTCGACGAGCTCCATGGAAGCGCCACCACCGGTGGAGATCCAGCTCATCTTGTCGGCCAGGTTGAACTTGTTGACAGCTGCGACAGAGTCACCACCGCCGATGATCGAGGTGCAGTCAGCCTCGGCGAGAGCCTCGGCGATAGCCTGGGTGCCGTGAGCAAAGTTGTCAAACTCGAAGACGCCCATGGGGCCGTTCCAGAACACGGTCTTGGCGCCCTTGACAGCCTCGGCATAGAGCTCCTCGGTCTTGGGACCGATGTCCATACCCTCACGATCGTCGGGGATAGCGTCGGAAGCAACAACCTCGGGGACAGCGTCCTCGCCAAAGTGATCGGCAACACGGTTGTCGATGGGGAGTAGGATCTTGACACCCTTCTCCTCGGCCTTCTTGAGCATCTCGCCGGCGCGCTCGACCCAGTCCTCTTCCTTGAGGGACTGACCAACGGACAGGCCCTGAGCCAGGAAGAAGGTGTAGGCCATGCCGCCACCGATGATCAGGGTGTCAGCGGAGTCGATGAGGTGATCGAGAACGCCGATCTTGGAGGAAACCTTGGAACCGCCGACGATGGCGACGAAGGGGCGCTCGGGCTCGGCGAAGATGCCGGTCAGCGTGTCGACCTCCTTCTCGAGCAAGAAGCCGGCGACGGCAGGCAGGTAAGCGGCGGGGCCCACGACGGAACCCTGGGCGCGGTGAGCGGTGCCGAAGGCATCGAGAACGAAGACGTCACCATAGGAAGCGAGCTTCTTGGCGATCTCGGGATCGTTCTTCTTCTCACGCTTGTCAAAACGGACGTTCTCGAGAACGAGGACCTTACCCGGCTCGACGGCGGCGACAGCCTCAGCAGCCTTCTCGCCGTAGGTGTCAGCGACAAAGGCAACGTCGAGACCAGAGAGCTCAGCGAGCTTCTTGGCGACGGGCTCGAGGGACAGCTCGGGCTGGAAGCCGGTGCCCTCGGGACGGCCGAGGTGGCTCATGAGGATGACGCGAGCGTTGTGCTCAACGAGGTAGTTGATGGTGGGCAGGGCAGCCTTGATACGGGTGGTGTCGCCAACGACGCCATCCTTGATAGGCACGTTAAAGTCAACGCGGACGAGAACGCGCTTTCCGTCGACATCGATGTCGCGGACGGTCTTCTTGGTAAAGGCCATGTTTGCTTCTACCTTTCGTACGTGTCTGCCTCCCATTACGGCAGACGATTTCTTATAAAAAGGGCGCGACCCTAGGGTGTAAGCCCTATAAGGCCGCGCCCTTCTTTAGACGCTCAACGAGCTATTCGCTAAAAGCTAAATTAAGCAACGAACTTCTCGAAGTACTTGATGGTGCGGACCATCTGAGAGGTGTAGGAGTTCTCGTTGTCGTACCAAGAGGTGACCTGAACGAGGGTCTGGCCGTTGCCGAGGTCAGAGCACATGGTCTGAGTGGCGTCGAAGATGGAGCCGTGGGTCTCGCCGACGATGTCGCGGGAGACGATCTGGTCCTCGTTGTAGGCGAAGGTCTCGGGGATGGTCTCGGCGTAGGCCTTCATGGCAGCGTTGACCTCGTCGACGGTGACCTTCTTGTCAACGACGGCGTAGAGGTTGGTCAGCGAGCCGGTCGGCGTCGGGACGCGCTGGGCGGCACCGATGAGCTTGCCGTTGAGCTCGGGGAGAACCAGGCCGATGGCCTTGGCAGCGCCCGTGGTGTTCGGGACGATGTTCTCGGAGCAGGCGCGGGAGCGACGGAAGTTGCCCTTGCGCTGCGGGCCGTCGAGCGGCATCTGGTCGCCGGTGAAGGCGTGGATGGTGGTCATGATGCCGGACACGATGGGAGCGAAGTCGTTCAGACCCTTGGCCATCGGGGCGAGGCAGTTGGTGGTGCAGGAAGCAGCGGAGATGATGTTGTCCTCAGCGGTCAGCGTCTCATGGTTGACGTTGTACACGATGGTGGGCAGATCGCTGCCGGCCGGAGCGGAGATGACGACCTTCTTGGCGCCAGCGTTGATGTGGGCCTGAGCCTTAGCCTTGCTGGTGTAGAAGCCGGTGCACTCGAGAACGACGTCGACGTCAAGGTCGCCCCAAGGCAGGTTGTTGGCGTCGGCCTCCTTGTAGATCTTGATCTCCTTGCCGTCAACGGTGATGGAATCCTCGCCAGCAACGACCTCGTGATCGCGAGCGTAGTTGCCCTGCGTGGAGTCGTACTTCAGCAGGTAAGCGAGCATATCGGGAGAGGTGAGGTCGTTGATAGCGACGATCTCGGAGCCCTCATGACCGAACATCTGACGGAAAGCCAGACGACCGATGCGACCGAAGCCGTTAATAGCAACCTTTACTGCCATTGTGTCTCCTTTCGTAAGGCCCCCGCGAGCTACAGCGCCCGCCGTTGAGGCCCACAAACTAACCACTCGCCTAATATACCTTTTTTTTGACTTGAATTTCACGAGAATGCTCGAAATTGAAAATCAAATTTACGTTAAAACGTTTTAAAGACTAAAATAGCAGCTAAATCTGTATATAAGTCGATACTTCAAACTACCTGTTTGCTTCAATGAGCTTTTCAAGCCTCAAAACGCGATGGTACAGGGCAGACTTCGACAAGGGAGGGTCAGCCATCTCCCCCAAATCACGCAACGACAGATCGGGATAGCGCTCGCGCAGGTCGCAAAAGACCGCCAAGGCATCCGGAAGCGCATCGCGAAGGCCACGCTGCTCGAGCTCATCGATAAGCGCAAGCTGATGTTGGGCAGCACCGGCGCTTCTGGTCTGGTTGGCGAGCTCGGCATTCACGCGACGGTTCACATCGTTCTTAACCAACTTGACCGCGCGCGCCTCCTCAATCTCGGCAACGCTGCGCTTGGCGCCAATCAGCTGTAACAGACGTTTAATCTCCTCGGCACTCTTGATGTACACGGCATACGAGCCGCGACGCGCATTGACGCGGGCGTGAACTCCAATCTGCTCCAGAAGGTCGCAAAGTCCCTTTGCATACTCCTCGCCCTGAACCGCGATCTCCAAATGAAAATCGCCACGCGGGTCGGCAACAAAGCCTCCGGCAATCAGCGCACCGCGAATATAGGCGAGCCTGCAGCAAGGACGGGCCACGATGTGGCGCGGCACACCCGCGACGAGCCCTCCCCTACGGTCGAGAATGCCCAGCAGCACCAGAGCCTTATCCAAATCGGGCTGATCGGGCAAGGTGATGAGATAGTTTCGTACCTTGTGCAGGACCGACTTACGAACCGTGAATTCGGTCTTGAGCTTAAGGATACGATGCGTCAGCGCAATCATCGTGCGCGCCACAGCACCCGTCTCGGTCGCGACCGTCAAGCGGTACCGTCCCGAGCCCGCCAGCGAAAGCGTGCCGCTCACACGCGTTAGCGCAGCAAGCGTCGACAAATCGCAGTATTCGCATTCTGGTTCGCAGCGCGCAAGCTCGTCACGCACCTCAGCGGTAAACGACATGTAAACCTATGCCTTCGTGTTGGCACGCGACAGGTCACGGTGGGAGATGCTCACATGATATTGAGCACCCTCCAGGTAGCGGGCCGTGGCCTCGGCAATGGCGACGCTACGGTGCTGTCCGCCTGTGCAGCCGATAGCAATGGAAAGCTGCGGCTTGCCCTCTGCGATATAACCCGGCATGACCGTATCGAGCAGCTGGGTCCAGGCCTTCCAGAACTCCTGGGTCTTGGGGTGGTCCAAGACAAAATCGGAGACCTTCTTATCGAGACCGGTCATGGTACGCATCTCGGGATCGTAGAAAGGATTGGGCAAGAAGCGAACATCGATCATGATATCCGCCTCGACGGGCATGCCATGCTTAAAGCCAAACGAGAACACGTGGACGTCCATAAGCTGCTGGTCGGACAGCTCGGAAAAAGCCATGCGAAGCTTGTTACGTAAGGCAGAAGTGCGCAAGCGGCTCGTGTCGATAATCATATCCGCTCGATCGCGAACGCCCTGCAGCTGCAGACGTTCACGCTGAATAGCGTCGGCCGTGGTCTCCCCCGGCTTTGCAATGGGATGGCGGCGACGGTTTTCGCTATACCGGCGAATCAGCACCTCGTCAGACGCCTCGAGAAACACAATGTCGCAGCTCATCTCGCGCTCTTCCAGTGCGGCAACAGCATCGAGCAGTTCATCGAATAAGCCCTGGCTACGAAGGTCACAGGTGACGGCAAGGTGCCTGCCCACGCCTGTATTGATGCCAACGAGCTCTGCAAGCTGGGCAATCAGGCGCGGGGGCAGGTTATCGATACAAAAATAGCCCATGTCCTCAAACACATGCATGGCTTGCGTTCGGCCCGATCCGGACATTCCGGTGATGATGACGATATCGGGGATGCGCTCCGAGCGCTCCGCCGCATCCATGGCATCTCCCTTTTGCATGTGCGCCTCCTAAAATAAGCGCGGGACCCGGCCAGCGGATCCCGCGCGATCAATTGCCTTTATTGAGTATACCGCCCCAAGCGGATACAAGGCCCGTCTTACGCCTCAAGCGCAGCCTTGAACCAACTTGTAATACTCGTGGGGTGCGTAATAGCGGTGCCGACGACAACGGCCCACGCGCCGGCGTCGATTGCAGCGCGAGCCTCCTCGGGCGTATGCACGCGACCCTCGCAAATGATGGGAAGGCCGGGAAATTCCTCGGTCGCCTGACGCAGGAGCGGCAGGTCGGGACCATCGGCCATGGTGCAGTCGATGGCGGCGACGCCGTGAGAAAGCGTGGTGGATACCAGGTCAAAGCCCATATCAACAGCACGGCGAATGTCCTCGATGGTGGCACAGTCGGCCATCAGGAGCACGCCCTCCTCGTGCAGCGGGCGGAAGGTATCCTCGACCGTCTTACCATCGGGGCGCGGACGATCGGTGGCGTCGATCGCCACGATATCGGCACCGGCAGCAACGCAGGCGCGAGCGTGACGCAGCGTCGGCGTGATGTAAACGCCCTCGTGCCCATCCTTCCACAGGCCGATAACAGGAACCTCGCAGCGGCCCTTAATGGCGGCAATGTCGGCAAGGCCCTGGCAGCGAATGGCGGCGGCGCCGCCAAGCTCGCAAGCGCGGGACATTTGAGCCATGGTCTCGGGCGTACGAAGCGGCTCACCCATATACGCCTGAACGCTCACGACGAGCTTACCCTTCAGGGACTGGATCAAAGGATCAACGGTCATGTTCGACTCAACCTTTCTCAAAAACAGCCTTCTGAGACACCGCACCTTGACGTTCAAACCGTCGCTCGCGTACCGAAGTACGCTTCGCTCCTCTTTCACGTCAATCTGCGGCACCTCAGAAGGCGCACTTGGTAGCTATGTTTATTTCAACGACGCAAGAAGGTGTTCGGCGGCACCGATGAGCGGAGCATCGCCCTCCAGAGAACCGATGAGGATCGGCGTGTCCTGAAGCGGATCGAGCGCCTGGCTGGCATAGCCCTCGTGCACCGAGTCCTTCCACGTCTGTGAACGCCAATCGGGACCTTGGTGAATCACGCCGCCCGAAAGCACGATGACCTCGGGGTCCAGGATGTTAGTGAGCGAGCCCAAGCTGGCACCCAGCGCAAAGCCGGCGTCATGGATGACCTCGGTCGCCTTTGCGTCGCCCGCACGGCACAGGTCGTTCACGTCACGGCCGACCGAAGGACGGCTGGGGTCGACGCGGCCAAAACGCTCATCGTACATACGACCAATGGAAGTGCCCGAAGCAACCGACTCCAGATGGCCGGAACGCCCGCAGGCGCAGGGAATGCCGGCGGCAGCCGAGCACTCGATGTGGCCCATATGGCCGGCAGCACCATGGAAGCCCTGCATCACGCGGCCATTCTCGACATATGCGCCGCCGATGCCCGTACCGATGCCCAAACACAAGACGGAGAACTTGCCCTTACCGACGCCCCAGTGGGCCTCGCCCAGAGCATGAGCCTGCACGTCGCCTACAACGGCAACGGGAAGGCCGAGGTCCTCGCGCAGGCGCGGCCCCAACTGAACGCCGGACCAGCCGGGCATAATCTCATTGGCATACGCGATGGCGCCCGTCTTGGGGTCGACGACACCGGCAGCGCCGATGCCAACTCCGAGGACCTCGACATCGGGATTTGCTTCAAGAGCTGCCTTGATAGACGCCTCGATGCGCTGGAAGACCGCTTCGCCACCCTCCTGGGCCTCGGTGGGAACCTCAGCCTCAAAAACGGGATGGGGCACACCGCCGTCAGCCGGGTACTCCATGATGGCAGTCGCGATCTTAGTTCCGCCGATATCGACAGAGCAGACGTACTTGTTCTCCATGTCGTTCTCCTTCGGAGACAAAAACAACTACAGGAAATGAAGGCGGTGTTATCGCCGCAACTTGGTAAAGGTTTCCCAGGTGCCCGAGGTTGGGGTGAAAGTGGTGGGGGGGTGGGCGAAATTGGGACCCCCCACCCCCAGAGACCCCCAAACGGGGGGCGGGGGGGGGTTTTCACGAGGCCCGATTGGAAGGGGGGCGAGAGAAAAGCCCACCGCGGGTT
>UQAU01000041.1 GCA_900539035.1 uncultured Collinsella sp.
GGCGCCCGGATGCGTCATGCCGAAATGGCGCGAAGCACGCGGTTGACAAAACTATAGAGACACGTCCCAAAAAGACTACCCTGCTAGTTTGGTAAAATACCGCCGCACTTGGGAACGGATGGGCTCCGGTGGGCTCCGCGGTCCTCAAAACCGTTGCGAGGCGTGCAAAACGTCTTGGATGTGTTCGATTCACATACGTTCCCGCCATATGCTACCAGCGCTTTTGTGCTCGCGGTCTTGCTGCGTGCCGCAAAGGCGCTGTTTTGTTATTGCACGAGCTTTTCGTAGCGCTGCTATTTCGGTGGCTGTATTTAGCTTCGTGCACCGGGTTTCGAGCATGCCGATGGAGGTGTTTTGCCGTATGACTACCGTAAGACGTGCCGATCTTTCTTGTGTCGTCCAAGCGGGTGGGCTGTCCTCGCGCATGGGCTGTGATAAGGCGCGCATGGCGTTTTGCGGCGAGCCGCTCATCGAACGCGTGCTGGGTCGGCTGGCGCCAGTTGCCGGCGAGTTGGTCGTGACGACTTCGCGTCCCAGCGAGCTTGTCTACCTTGAGGAGCGCGCGTTTGGCGGCCTGGTGCCGCGAATAGTGTCGGACCTTGAGGGGCCGGCGGGCGCCATGCGCGGCATCGCGAGTTCGCTGACTGCGGCCCGGCTGCCTCTCGTTGCTATCGTCGCCTGTGATATGCCGTTTGTCTCTTCGGAGCTTATCGGTGCCCTTGCTGGCTGTGTCGAGGCCGAGGCGCTCGACGTGTGCGTGCCGCGCGAGGAGCGGGGGATTGAGCCGCTTTGCGCCGTCTGGCGCCGTGACGCGTGTGCGCCGGTTGCCCAAGAGCTGCTCGCCGGTGACCGTCAGCGAATCCGCTGCCTGATCGACCGGGTGAACGCCGGGTATTTGGACGAGCCTCAGATTGTCGCGGTCGCCTGCTCGACGCTCTGCTTCGAGAACGTCAATACGCCCGAGGAGTTTGCGGCCGCCGAGTTACTTGCCTAGACGATTGGAGTCGCCATGTCTCACGATATTTGTCCCGACACGGGAGAACCTTGCACTTGCGACGGGTCCGAACCCTGTACCTGCGGTTGCGGTGGCTGTGGACATACTGCGGAAGAGGAAGCGGCCGCCGCGGCGTATCGCGATGCACACCGCGAAGGCCCGTCCGGTGATGCTCTCGACCATGAACGCAAGATCATCGTTTCGTTCGACAGTACCTTCGATGTGATGGAATGCGAGCAGCTGTGCCTGGATGCCGGCGTGCCCGGGCGCATTATGCCTTTGCCCGGCTCCATTACCGCCGGCTGCGGGCTGTGCTGGGCCATGCCGTTCTCGGGCGACGCCCTCGCCGCCTTCCGCGCTGCCACCGAAGGCCGCATAACCCCCGCCGACTACCATCAGCTCGTCCTCTAACCACCAAAACCACCACAAAGGCGCCTGTCCCCAATGTGGTGGTTTGGAACACGTGGACGAAACAGGTTTGAAACACGGGTTTTGCGCGTCGGACACTCAAAAACGCTTCTACCTGCATCGTAATCAAAACGAAACATCTGCTCGTCGCCTTATGCGTAACTTTGCTGCAACAGTGCGATATTATCCATACTCGATAAAGCTCGCGGCGCATGGGGCGCCGCGAACGACACCTTTCTTTTCCACCAATTGGAGGAAGCATGAGCTACACGCAGAAAGTTCTCGACGAGCTCAAGGCCCGCTATCCCGAGCAGCCTGAGTTCATCCAGGCCGCGACCGAGATCCTCGGCACCATCCAGCCGGCGCTCGACGCCCACCCCGAGTACGAGGAGGCCGCCCTGCTGGAGCGCCTCGTCGAGCCCGAGCGCATCGTTATGTTCCGTGTCCCTTGGGTCGACGACCAGGGCAAGGTTCAGGTCAACCGCGGTTACCGCGTCGAGTTCAACTCTGCCATTGGACCCTACAAGGGCGGCCTGCGCTTTAACCCGACGGTCACCCTGGGTATGCTCAAGTTCCTGGGTCTGGAGCAGATCCTCAAGAACAGCCTGACCACCCTTCCCATGGGCGGCGGCAAGGGCGGCTCCGACTTTGATCCTAAGGGCAAGTCCAACAACGAGATCATGCACTTCTGCCAGTCCTTCATGACCGAGCTCTATCGCCACATTGGCCCCAACACCGACGTTCCCGCCGGCGACCTGGGTGTTGGCGGCCGCGAGGTTGCTTACCTGTTCGGTCAGTACAAGCGCCTGACCAACGAGTGGACCGGCGTCCTTACCGGCAAGGGCCTCTCCTTTGGCGGCTCGCTCGCCCGTACCGAGGCCACCGGTTACGGTCTGGCCTACTTTGTGGACGAGTACCTCAAGAGCCGCGGCGACTCCTTCGAGGGCAAGAACGTCGTCGTTCACGGCTCCGGCAACGTCGCTATCTACGCGGTCCAGAAGGTCACTCAGCTCGGTGGCAAGGTGCTCGCCTGCTCCGATACCCACGGCTGGGTCGAGGATCCCGACGGCATCGACTACACCGTGCTCGAGCACATCTACAACAAGAAGCGCTCTGGCCACGACAAGGGCGTTACGCTCGCTATGTACGTTGACGAGAAGCCTAACGCCGTGTGGCACGAGGGCGACGGCCGCGGCGTGTGGCAGCTTCCCTGCGATATCGCGCTGCCCTGCGCTCGCGAGAACACGCTGCTGCTCGAGGACGCCCAGGCGCTCGTCGCCAACGGCTGCAAGGTGGTCGGCGAGGGAGCGAACATGCCCACGACCATCGAGGCCACGACCTACTTCCAGGAGAACGGCGTCGCCTTTATGCCCGGTAAGGCTGCCAACGCCGGTGGCGTGCTCGTGTCCGGCCTGGAAATGAGCCAGAACGCCGAGCACCTGTCCTGGACCTTCGAGGAGGTCGACGGCAAGCTCGAGCAGCTCATGCGCGGCATGTTCCACAACGTGGACGACACCGCCAAGGAGTATGGCCAGGAGGGCAACTTTGTCATGGGCGCCAACATCGCCGGCTTCCTGAAGGTTGCCGACGCCATGCTCGCCCAGGGCGTCTGCTAAATCTTCGCTCGACATAGCATGTGATGAGGCTCCCAGCTATCTGGCTGGGAGCCTTTTTCTATCCCGGAGGACTCCTCATAACTTGCGGTGATATACGGACTGTTTTGCGTTCCAGGACGACTAATCAGTCCGTATATCACCGCAAGTTATGGATGGGTGGGAGGATTTTGTCCTAAAACGGTGTGCGGCCCCTCGTTTGGTACACTAAAAGGTACTGGACAAGTGAAGAGATGGGGGAGAACGTGCTCAAGTTCGGTACCTACGTCCGTGTTGGAAACGCGGCCGAAGCCTATGAGCTCTTACAGAAGAACCGCAACAACAAGATTGTGGGCGGTGGCATTTGGATGCGCCTGGGTTCGCGTCGCGTGGCGACGGCGATTGACCTTTCGGCCTGCGGACTCGATCAGATCGAGGAGACCGAGACCGAGTTTCGCATCGGTGCCATGTGTACCCTGCGCCAGCTCGAGCGCCATGTCGGGCTCAACGCGCTTGTCAACCATGTCTTTGAGTTCGCCGTCCACGACATCGTGGGCGTGCAGCTGCGCAACACCGCCACGGTGGGCGGCAGCATCTATGGTCGCTTTGGCTTCTCGGACGTGCTCTCCGCCTTCCTCGCGCTCGATTCCTATGTTGAGCTGACGGGCGCCGGCCGCGTGCCGCTCGCGGAGTTCGTTGACATGGGCTACGTGCGCGACGTTATCGAGCACATCGTGGTCGTCAAGCACGATTACCGTGCGAGCTACGAGGCCGTGCGCAAGGCCGCGACCGACTTCCCCTCGCTGAACGTCACCGCCGCCTGGTGGGACAACACCTGGCATGTCACCGTGGGCGCCCGTCCGCTGCGCGCGACCCTGCTGCAGGGCGAGGCATGTGGCCATTTCGGCAGGCAGCCTTCCGAGGACGAGCTGCGCGCCCTGGCCACGTCCGTACGCGCGCTGAGCTACGGCACCAATATGTGGGGCTCGGCCGACTACCGCCGTCGCATCTCGGCCCCGCTTGCCGTCCAGGCCGTGCGCCGCGCCGCCGGCATCGAGCTTTCGGCCGCGCTTGCCCGCGAGCTCGAGACCGTGCAAGTGCCTAAGTTTGCCACGGACGAGTATTCCTGCCGCCGCGTGCCCGGCGTCGATTCTAGCGAGGTGCGCTAATGGCTGCCAAACTCATCGATCTTTCCTTTACGCTCAACGGCCGCAAGATCAAGGTTCAGATTGCCCCCGACACCATGCTTTTTTCGCTTTTGCGTGAGCAGGGTTGTGCATCGGTGCGCTGCGCCTGCGAGACCACCAACTGCGGCCTGTGCACGGTGTGGCTCGATGGCGACCCGGTGCTGAGCTGCTCGGTTCCCGCCGCCCGTGTTGAGGGCCACACCATCACCACGCTCGAGGGCCTCAAGGCCGAGTCCGAGGCGCTCACCCGTGCGATGGCTGCCGAAGGTGCTGAGCAGTGCGGTTTTTGTGCCCCCGGCCTCATCATGAACGTACTGGCGCTTGCCCGCGCTGCCAAGGAGGACCCAAGCCTCGTTGCTACGCGCGAGGAGCTCTCGCGCCAGCTGGCCGGCAACCTCTGCCGTTGCAGCGGCTACGAGAGCCAGCTGCGCGCCATCGTGCGCTTCCTTAACGAGTCTGGCGTGCAGGTGGGCTTTGAGATGCCCGAGCTGCCGGCCAACGACACCAGCTGCGACGGTGTCTCCTATAAGCAGATCACCCACAAGCAGCCCAAGAAGGATTCGAAGGCCCTGCTCGAGGGACGTCCCGTCTACACGGGCGACCTGGTGCCCGCCGGCGCCCTGATCGTCAAGCTCAAGCGCAGTCCGTATGCCCGCGCCAAGATCCGCTCCATCGATACGTCGCGCGCCCTGAAAGTGCCCGGTGTCGTGGGCGTCTACACCTACGAGGACGTGCCCCAGCGCCGCTTTACCATCGCCGGTCAGAGCTATCCGCAGCCGAGTCCCTACGACCGCCTGATCCTCGAGAACCTGGTTCGCTACCAAAACGAGGAGGTGGCGATCGTCGCCGCCGAGACCGAGGAGGCCGCCGACAAGGCACTCAAGCTCATCAAGGTCGACTATGAGGTGCTCGAGCCCCTACTCGACTTTACCCAGGCGCTCGATAACGACATCGTGGTCCACCCCGAGGGCGACGTGACCTTTATGTTTCCGCAGGGCGGTGACGTTGCTCGCAACCTGGTGTGCAGCGGTACCAGCGATTTTGGCGATCTTGATGAGGCGTTCGCCCAGAGCGACATCGTCTTTGAGCGCACCTACACCAGCCAGGCCACGCAGACCGCGCCCATGGAGACCTTCCGCGCCTTCGCGACGACCGACGCGTTCGGCCGCATCTCGGTGACTACCTCTACGCAGGTGCCCTTCCACGTGCGCCGCATGGTCGCGCAGTCGCTCGACATTCCGCAGTCGCAGGTGCAGGTCATTAAGCCGCGTATCGGTGGCGGCTTTGGCTCCAAGCAGACGGGCTGCTGCGAGATCTTCGTGGCGTTCGTCACCCAGCAGACCGGCCGCCCGAGCTACTGCTGCTACACCCGCGAGGAGACTATCACCGCGGGCAACTCGCGCCACCAGATGCAGATGACCGTCAAGCTGGGCGCCATGAACGACGGCACCATTACGGCCATCGACCTGCACACGCTGTCCAACGCTGGCGCGTACGGCGAGCATGCCACCACGACGATTGGCCTTTCGGGCCACAAGAGCCTGCCCATCTACAACCATGTGAAGGCGAGCCGCTTTAGCTGGGACGCCGTCTACACCAACACCAACCGCGGCGGCGCGTATCGCGGCTACGGTGCCACCCAGGGCCAGTTTGCCGTGGAGAGCGCCGTCAACGAGCTCGCCGACATGCTGCACATGGACCCCGCCGACCTGCGCCTTAAGAACATCGTGCGCGAGGGCGAGATCATGCCGCAGTACTACAACGAGAAGCTCAACGCCTGCGCGCTCGACCGCTGCCTGCTGCGCGCGATGGACATGATCGGCTGGCGCGACAAGCCGCTGGCCGTGGACCTGGGCGACCGCGTGCGCGCCCTGGGCTGCGCGCTCACTATGCAGGGCTCGGGCATCTCCAGCGTGGATATCGCCGGCATCGACATGCGCCTGGAAGAGGACGGCTTCATTACCATCGGCACCGGCGCCACCGATAACGGCATGGGCGTCGATACAATCCTGGCGCAGATTGCCGCCGAGGAGCTGGGCGTGGAGAGTTCGATGATCGTGGTGCGCGGCGTGGACACCGATGTGTCGCCGTTTGACGCCGGCTCGTACGCGAGCTCGGGTACGTACGTGACGGGTCTTGCCGCCAAGAACGCCGCGACCGAGCTGCGCGAGAAGATCTGCGCCAAGGCCGCCCGGATGTGGGACGTAGATGCCGCCGAGGTGGTCTTCGATGGCCAGTACGTGCGTCTGTCCGACGAGCGCGCCGCGCGCGAGCAGAACCGCTACCTCACGCTGCGCGACTTTGCCAACCTGTGCGTCAAGAACATCGCGGGCGGCGACGCGCTCACGTCGCACGCCTCTGCCTGCCTGCCCGTTTCGCCCCCGCCGTTTATGGCCGGCATTGCCGAGGTCGAGGTCGACAAGGCCACCGGCAAAGTGACCGTGGTGGACTACGCAGCGGCTGTGGACTGCGGCACCGTGATCAACGAGGCGCTCGCGCGCGTCCAGGCCGAGGGCGGCATTGCCCAGGGTATCGGTCACGCGCTCTACGAGATCGTCGAGCACGACGACCGCGGCCGCTTGCGCACCGGCAACTTTATGAGCTACAAGCTGCCCACGCGCCTGGATATCGGCAGCATTCGCGTGGCCTTTGAGCCGAGCTACGAGCCGACGGGCCCGTTTGGCGCCAAGTCGATCGGCGAGGTCGTCATCAACACGCCGCTCGCCGCCGTGGCCTCGGCCGTGGCGCACGCCACCGGCCATCAGGTTCGCTCGCTGCCGATCACGCCCGAGAAGGCCCTGCTGGGGGAGTAGCGGGTCGGCGAACAAGTCGTAATTGGCGGGGCGGGGCAACTCGTCCCGCCTTTTGCACTCGTGGTGAGGTCGTGAGCCTGTAAAACGTGTGCGTGCGCTTGCCGTTCGTATCTGCTATCATTCCTAGTCTGTGCGCTCATGCGGGCGTGGCGGAATTGGTAGACGCGCCAGATTTAGGTTCTGGTGGGATTCCCGTGAAGGTTCGAGTCCTTTCGCCCGCACCAACGCACCCGCGTTGGCTTATGCCCTCGCGACGCTTGTTGCATAAAGGTACCAGCACCTCAGATAAGCTGGGCAGTATGAGGAGGAACGTGTTGAACATCACCGCTTCTGACGTCAAGGACGCCAAGCTCACCGCTACGGTCACCATCCCGGCCGCCGACGTCGACGCCGCGATCAAGAAGGCCTACAAGGACACCGCCAAGAAGTACCGCTTCCCGGGCTTCCGTGCCGGTAAGGCTCCCCGTCCGGTCATCGACTCTGCTCTTGGCGCCGAGGCTACCCTCGCTCAGGCCACCAACGACCTGATCGCCGCCAACGAGCCTGCCGTCCTCAACGAGCTGGACATCGTCCCCACCAAGAACGGTGACTACAAGGAGCTCGACCTCGCCAAGGATCACGAGGACTACACCTACACCGTCGAGTTCTCCCTGCGTCCCGCCGCTGAGCTCTCCTCCTTTGACGCTGTCGAGATCGAGATGCCCCCTGCGGAGGTCACCGAGTCCGAGATCAACAACCAGGTCGAGATGCTCCTCAACTACCGTGCCACCTTCGAGGACGTCGAGGGTCGCGCCGTCGAGGCCGAGGACTACGTCACCGTCGACCTCAAGGCCGTCGAGAACGCCGACAACTTTGCCGCCGAGGGCCGCATGCTCATCGCCGGTAGCGACAGCAACCCCAAGGAGTTCAACGAGGCCCTGATCGGCGCCAACGTTGACGACGTCAAGACCGTTACCTGGACCGACGAGGTCGAGGAGGGCGAGGAGGCCGAGACCCACACCGTCGAGGTCACCGTCAAGGGCATCAAGGTCCGCAACACCCCCGAGCTCACCGACGAGCTCGTCAAGTCCGACTTTGGCTTTGACAGCATCGACGCCATGCGCGACGCCATCAAGATCGAGATTGAGCAGGACAAGGCTTCCCGGCTCCCGGCCGAGAAGGAGAACCGTTGCGTCTCCGCTCTCGCTGAGCGCCTGCAGCTCGACGAGATGGACGCCGACTACGAGCAGTCCGTCTTTGAGGAGCTCGGCCAGAACTTCCTGTCCAACCTCGCTGCCCGCGGCATGACGCTGGACACCTGGTTGCCCGCTTCCGGCCTGACCATGGAGCAGTTCATCGGCGACCTGCACAAGCAGGCCAACGACGTTGCCCGCGAGTCCCTGGCTCTCGACGCTCTTGCCCGCGAGCTCAAGATTGAGGTCACCGAGGACGACATCAACGCCGAGTTCGAGAAGGCCGGCGTCAAGGACGTCGAGGCTTCCAAGGCCGAGTTCATCGCCGATGGCCGCATGCCTGCCGTCCGCGAGTCCATCCGTCGCTCCAAGGCCGTCGACCACCTGGTCGAGAACGCCAAGGTGACCGAGGTCGACGAGACTGCCAAGGACGCTGAGTAATTCTCGCCACCTTGCCCGCGAGCGCATGCGTGCGCCCGTGATGGGGTAAAGTTATACACCGGTTATCCGGTTGCTTCGTACGGTGCCAGCCAATGCATAGCATGCGGGCACCGTACGTTTATCTAGAACCAATTTGGTCCGCAAGAGAGAAATGGAGATGCGTATGATCGCTAAGTTCGATTCCGCCCTCGTGCCATACGTTATCGAGCAGACGCCGCGCGGCGAGCGCAGCTACGATATCTATTCGCGCCTGCTCAACGACCGCATCATCTTCTTGGGCGAGGAGATCAACTCCGTCAGCGCCAACCTGGTCGTTGCCCAGCTGCTGCATCTTGAGAGCCAGGATGCCGAGAAGGATATCTCGCTCTACATCAATTCGCCCGGTGGCGAGGTCTACTCCGGCCTGGCGATTCTTGACACCATGAACTTCATCAAGCCGCAGGTCTCGACCATTTGCGTCGGTATGGCCGCGTCCATGGCCGCCGTGCTGCTTTCGGCCGGCGCTAAGGGCAAGCGCTTCTGCCTGCCGCACTCCAAGGTCATGATTCACCAGCCCAGTGGCGGTGCCCAGGGCCAGCAGACCGAGATTGAGATCGTGGCCGAGGAGATCAAGAAGACCCGCCGCGAGCTCAACCAGATCCTGTCCGACGCCTCGGGCCAGCCCATCGAGAAGGTCCAGGCCGACACCGAGCGCGACAACTACCTGACCGCTTCCGAGGCCCTCGACTACGGTCTGATCGACCGCATTGTCACCTCGCGCGATCTCGCCGCGAAGGACGCCTAGGATGGCAGGAAACATGCAGGACAACTTCGACGAGAACGGCAACCCCATCCGCTGCTCCTTCTGCGGAAAAGAGCAGGGGCAGGTTCGCCGCCTTGTTAAGGGTCCGACCAACATTTTTATCTGTGACGAGTGCGTCGCCGCCTGCTCCGAGATCTTGGAGGAGTCGCTGGCTTCGGACTTTATGGACGCCGCCCGCAACGGCAAGCTGCCGGGCTTCCTCAACGAGCACGGCCAGGCTGCGTCCCAGCCTGCCGTTGACCCCGAGGCCGAGGGCTTTGAGCTCGAGGACGACCGTCAAGTCATCACACACGTGCCGACGCCGCACGAGATCTATGACGAGCTTTCGGCCTATGTCATGGGCCAGGAGGACGCCAAGCGCGCCATGTCGGTGGCCGTGTACAACCACTACCGCCGCGTGATCGAGGGCGGCGCCGCGGTGTCCGCCTTTGGCGACGGCATGGGCTCGCAGTTCGACGACGATATGGACGAGGTGGAGCTCGCCAAGTCCAACATTTTGCTGCTCGGTCCCACCGGTACCGGTAAGACCCTGCTCGCCCAGACGCTCGCGCGCATCCTCGAGGTGCCGTTTGCCATCGCCGACGCCACCGCGCTTACCGAGGCCGGTTACGTGGGCGAGGACGTGGAGAATATCCTGCTCAAGCTCATCAATGCCGCCGATGGCGATATTGAGCGCGCGCAGGTTGGCATTATCTACGTGGACGAGATTGACAAGATCGCCCGCAAGGCAGAGAACCTCTCTATTACCCGCGATGTCTCGGGCGAGGGCGTTCAGCAGGCGCTGCTTAAGATTCTTGAGGGCACGGTGGCCAGCGTTCCGCCCACCGGCGGCCGCAAGCATCCCCAGCAGGAGCTGCTGCAGATCGACACGACCAACATCCTGTTTATCTGCGGCGGTGCCTTCGTTGGTCTGGACAAGATCATCGCCGACCGCGTGGGTAACAAGGGCGTGGGCTTTAACTCCGAGATCGCCGGCCCCACCTCGGTCGACGAGAACGATCTGCTGCGTCAGGTGCTCCCGCAGGACCTCAACGCTTTTGGCATGATCCCCGAGTTCGTGGGCCGTACGCCCGTCGTCACCCAGACGCAGGCGCTTGACGAGGACGACTTGGTGTCGATCCTGACCGAGCCCAAGAACGCCGTGGTGCGTCAGTACCGCAAGATGTTCCAGCTCGAGGACGTTGAGCTTGAGTTTGAGGATGCGGCCCTGCACGAGATCGCCCGCATGGCGCTCGCTCGCAAGACCGGCGCCCGCGGCCTGCGTTCCATTTGCGAGGACGTGCTGCAGCAGACAATGTTCGATCTGCCCAGTGAGGAGGGCGTTTCCAAGGTCGTTGTGACCGAAGCCTCCGTAAAGGGCGAAGAACAGCCCCAGCGCATCTACGGTTAAAACCTGTCAAAACGTTTTTGTCGATAGCCTCCGACCATCCGCGGTCGGAGGCTATTTTATATATACGCAATAACCCCAACTACCTGTGTTATTCTGTGTGTTTGTTTAAAGTCTCAGCAAAGTCCATTCAGACTGAAGTAATCGATACCTAAGGGGAGGAATGCAGACCCTGGCGGGCCTACATTCCTCCCCGGTGGGCAAGGGAGAGATATATGGAAGAAATGCCCAAGAACTACGATCCGTCGACCAACGAGCCGGCGATTCTGCAGAAGTGGCTCGACGGCGGCTACTACAAGCGCCGTGAGGGCGTGGGCGACTGCACCGTCACCATTCCGCCTCCCAACGTGACCGGCAAGCTCCACATGGGTCACGCCACCGACGACTCCATCCAGGACGCCATCATCCGTATGGCCCGCATGCGCGGCAAGTCCACGCGCTGGGTGCTCGGTACCGACCACGCCGGTATCGCCACGCAGACCAAGGTCGACAAGAAGCTCAAGAGCGAGGGCATCAGCCGTCTGGAGATCGGTCGCGACAAGTTTGTCGACGCTTGCTGGGATTGGACCCACGAGTACGGCGGCATCATCGTCGAGCAGATCAAGCGCATGGGCTGCTCCGTCGACTTTGATAACGAGCGCTTTACCATGGACGAGGACTACGCCCAGGCCGTGCGTAAGGTCTTCTGTGACTGGTACCACGACGGCCTGATCTACCGCGGCAAGCGTATCGTCAACTGGTGCCCCAACTGCACTACCGCTATCTCGGACGACGAGGCCGAGTACAAGGACGAGAAGGGCCACCTGTGGCACCTGCGCTACCCGCTGACCGAGCCGGTCAACGGCCAGGACTACATCGTCGTCGCCACCACGCGCCCCGAGACCATGCTCGGCGACACGGGCGTTGCCGTTTCCCCGAAGGACCCCGAGAAGGCCGCCTTCGTGGGCAAGACCGTCAAGCTTCCCATTGTCGACCGCGAGATCCCCATCTTTGAGGATTGGCATGTCGATGCCAACTTTGGCTCCGGCTTTGTCAAGGTCACCCCGGCCCACGACCCCAACGATTACGCTATGGGTCAGGACCACGACCTGCCGCAAATCAATATCTTCGATGAGCACGCGGTGGTCGTTGAGGGCTACGGCGAGTTCACGGGCATGAACCGCGACGAGTGCCGCGAAGCCGTCATCAAGTGGTTCGAGGAGCACGACCTGCTCGATCACGTCGAGGACCTCGATCACTCCGTCATGCACTGCTACCGTTGCGACTCCGCGCTGGAGCCGTGGCTGTCCGAGCAGTGGTTTGTGGCCGTCGATAAGCTCAAGGGGCCGGCGCTCGACGCCGTCAATTCCGGCAAGGTCACCTTCCACCCCGCGCGCTGGACGCAGACCTACACCACTTGGATGGAGAACCTTAAGGACTGGTGCATCAGCCGCCAGCTGTGGTGGGGCCACCGTATCCCCGTGTTCTACTGCGAGGACTGCGGCTGGGAGGACGCCCTTACCGAGGACACCGACGTGTGCCCCAAGTGCGGCGGCCATCACGTGCATCAGGACGAGAACGTGCTGGACACCTGGTTCAGCTCGCAGCTGTGGACCTTTGCCACGCAAGGCTGGCCGCAAAAGCCGGAGCTGCTCGAGGGGCATCACCCCACGACGGCGCTCGTCACCGCGCGCGACATTATCGCGCTGTGGGTCGCCCGCATGGTCATGAGCTCGCTGTACTTCCTGGACGAGGTGCCGTTTAAGGACGTCGTCATCTACCCGACGATTCTGGCCAAGGACGGCAGCCGCATGTCCAAGTCCAAGGGCAACGGCGTTGACCCCATGGACCTCATTGGCATGTACGGCGCCGACGCCATGCGCTTCAACTTGCTCACGCTGTGCACCAACAATCAGGACGTCAAGTTCGACGCGAACATCGACAAGAAGACCAAGAAGCTCATCGACAGCCCGCGCACCGACCAGGCCAAGAGCTTTGTGACCAAGATCTGGAACGCTAGCCGCTTCCTGCTTATGAACATGGAGGGCTACACGCCCGGCGAGCCCGTCGTGGAGACGCCGGCCGACGCTTGGATGTTCAGCCGCCTGGCCAAGGCCGTGAAGATGGTCACCGAGGGCATTGAGAATTACACCTTTGGTGACATGGCCCGCGGCGTGCAGCAGTTCTTCTGGAACGAGGTCTGCGACTGGTACGTCGAGGTCACCAAGGCCCGCCTGAAGGGCGAGGGCCGTCTGCAGGCGCAGCGCAACCTGATCTTTGTGCTCGACACTTCCATTCGCCTGATGCACCCGCTTATGCCGTTTGTCACCGAGGAGATTTGGGACAACATGCCGGCGAGCGTGCTCGACCTGGATGCCGAGGGCAACGTGGACCGTGCCGAGGCGCTCATGATCGCCAAGTGGCCCGAGCCCGCCGAATACGCCAAGTATGTTGACGAGGACGCCGAGCGCGCGTTTGAGCTGTGCCGCGCCGTCGTTTCCGCTGCCCGTGCCACGCGCTCGCGCTATCGCTTGAGCCCCAAGGCCGAGCTCGATGTGGTCGTGCGCGCCGGTGCCGAGGATATCGAGAAGCTTGAGAGCCTGCGTTCGACCATTGAGCCGCTGGCAAACACCGCCTCGCTGGTCATGGGTACCGACGTCGAGAAGCCGGCTGCGAGTATTGCCGTGGTCGACAGCGGCGTCGAGGTCTTTGTGGTGCTCGAGGGCAAGGTTGACCTTTCGGCCGAGAAGGCGCGCCTGGAGAAGGAGATCGCCGCGGCGCAGAAGGAACTCGCCGGCTGCGAGAAGACGCTTGCCAACGAGGGCTTTGTGGCCAAGGCCGCACCTGCGGTGGTGCAGAAGAAGAGGGACCGTGCAGCTGAGCTCAAGGAGATCCTGGCGGCGCTGACTGCTCAGGTTGCTGACTTCTCGTAGGCGTTTCTGGGGGACGCGGTTTGGGGCATTGCTCGCTACTGCGGACAGTCCTGCTCGCACGAAGGCCACATTAAGTGGCCTTCGGCTCGTGCGGAACTTGTATCGAGCAAAGCCCCAAACCGCTCCCAGTTCGTTTACGTGGTTGTCTGCGCCCGGCATGTTAGGGCCACTGGGTTGTGGCCTTGAGGTCGCTGCAAAGCGGTGTTTGGCTGATATTTTGAATGGGAGGGGCTCGTTGTTGATTCGGGCCTCTTTTTATGTTGAGGGGACTTTGGGTTATGGCTAAGCGTTCTGGGTCTTATGTCGTTCCTTTCTCGTTTGAGCTGCTTTCGTTTGATGAGGCTGTGGGGCTTGCTGCTGATACGGGGCGGATTTCTGGGGATGCTGGTCCTCTGCTTGAGACGGTTGTCGATATGCTCGATGAGCTGGGGCGTCCGGACGAGTATTTCGATTGCATTCAGGTTGCCGGTACCAATGGCAAGACTTCGACTACGCGTTTTTCGGCTGCCATTCTTCGTGGTGAGGGGCTCAAGACCGCGCTGTATACGTCGCCGCAGCTGGTGCGCTATCCCGAGCGCATGGAAGTCGATGGACGCGTCGTGAGCGATGAGGCGTTTGCCCGTGGCGTTTCTGCCGCTGTTGAGGCGGGGCGTCGGGTGAATGCGCACCGTGTGGCGGCGGGGGAGCGCGCCTATACCATCACGCCGTTTGACCTGCTGACGGCTGCCGCACTTGTAGTGTTTGCCGAGGCTCGCGTGGATGTCGCCGTGCTCGAGGTTGGTATGGGCGGGCGTTGGGACGCCACGAGTGCGACCGATCCCGTTGCCGTTGCCATTACGGGCATTGGGCTCGATCACACACGCATTCTGGGCGATACGCTCGAGGCCATTGCGGGGGAGAAGGCTGCGGTTATTAAGCCCGGACGCCTGGTTGTACTGGGCGAGGGCACGCACGAGGCGAGCGTTCAGCGCGTGATGGATGCTCGTTGTCGCGAGTGCGGTGTCGTGCCGCTCGTGGTGAGTCATGCCACGACTAAGGTACCGGCGCATGTGGGCGACACGGTTGAGTTTAGCTGCACCACGCCGCGTGCGATCTATATGTCGAGCATGGTCAAGCCGGCCTATCAACCGCAGAATGCCGCGTGCGCGATTATGCTGTGCGAGGGGTATCTGGGTCGCGAGCTCGATCATGACAAGCTCGACGCATCGCTTATGGGCTGCCCCACGCCGGGCCGATTTGACGTGCTGGGGACCGATCCGCTTAAGCTGATCGATGCCTGCCATAACCCTCAGAGCTGCGAGAACTTTGTGAGTGCGCTGGACGAGATCGATCCGTGTGTTGAAAATCGCCCCACGCTGCTGTGCGCCGCACTGGCCGACAAGGATGTGGCCGGTATTGTCGATGTTCTGGTTCCGGCGTTCCCCCGTGTGGTCGTGACGCAGACCAATTCCGATCGCGCCCTGCCGGCAGAGGAGCTCGCCGCCCTCGTTGATGCCGATAAGCTCACGGGCGTATACCCGAGCGTGCCCGAGGCCCTCGCTGCCTTCGATGCCGCGGGCGAGCCCTTTGTAGCAGCCGGCACCATCACCCTAGCCGGCGAAGTAGCCGGCCTGCTGCGCTAACCCATCCCCTCAGCAGTTGCGGTGAAATGCGGACTGTTTTACAAGCCAGAAGCCTCAAACAGTCCGTATATCACCGCAACTCAAAAGCAGCTAATTTGGGACGGGGCTATTTTGACTACCCTGTAAGCTTGTAGTCAAAATAGCCCCATTACAGTTTGAGTCGTCCGAAAGGGCGGCTCTTTTCCGTTGCACGGTTATACGATTGAGCCGTAC
>UQAU01000042.1 GCA_900539035.1 uncultured Collinsella sp.
CTGACCGGTGGACGGCACCGAGCCGTACGCTTGAACTGAGAAGGGGGAGGCCTCGCGGCCTCCCCCTTTTTTGCGTTTACGGGGCGTAAATGACTCTATTACACCAGACGATCTTATCGTTTTTGGTATTGAGCCTTTATTTAAAGAAGATAAATCGAATAACAAGGGCAACTGCTATGGCCGCAATGATCAAAAGCAAGATTGCCAGTCGATGTTGCTTGCGTCGTTTACTTGACGAAACGAAGATTGATTTTCCTTGTTTTGGCGTCTCGAGATAACGAGCCGAATGCGTTAAGGTTTGCTTAGGTCGGGGACCTCTTTGCTGCCGAGCTATGGGCGTTTTCGTCGGGTCGTCATTGATTGCGCTGTTTTTAGATAATGGTGCGTCTTTCAGATATACAGGGTCTCCCGAGGCGACGCCCATATGTTTACGCCCCGTTTGGGCATCCTCGAGTGTTTGATATCGATTTCTCGTCACATACTCGGGCTCCGGATCATTAATGGGCTCTTGCGAGATGTGGGGGCGATGGAACTGTGGCGGCTGCGTGGAAGTATCTTCCCCCTGCGTCGGCATAAACATTTTGTTCTGGTTTTGGTCGTCCATGATGCCCTTTAGCTCGTTACCAACAACGTGTACGCGCTCATTGTAAGCCCCTTGCTATTTGTAGCTGCGAACATACTTCTTATTTAAGCTCTGGTTCAAAGAACCTTAACCTTACTAAAACCTTAGTCATACACACTTAGATATGCTTATAGTACTGGACTCAAAAAACTTTATAGTCGATGTATATATAAGCACTGTGTGGGCATATATAAGAGCGTCAAAAGAAGTCCCAGTCACCTAGAAGATGGCTCGGCAGTCCTAAAAGGAGTGGTAAACATGGCAAGCATGGTTCCTTATCGTTCGGTTTTTGGCGTTCGTCCTTCTGCTAGCTCGCTGTTCGATCTGTTTGATGATATGACCGACCTTGCAAACAACTCGATTGCTTCCAAGGCGTTCCCCGTTGACGTTGAGGATAAGGGCGATGGCTATGAGGTCAAGGCCTATCTGACCGGCGTCGCCAAGGACGATATCGATGTCGAGCTTAACGAGGGCCGTCTGTCCATTAGCGTGAATGTTGAGGAAGACGAGGAGAACGAGGGCAAGAACTTCCTGCAGAAGGAGTTCAGCTCGTACAGCGCGACGCGTGGCGTGTATCTAAAGGACGCTTCGAGCGAGGGCCTCTCGGCTAAGTACGCTGACGGCATCCTGACCGTTACGGTTCCCAAGATCGTCGAGAAGAAGAACGTTACGAAGATCTCCATCGACTAACTTCGTTGGTGTTCTGCGCTATTAAAAGACAGCAAAAGGGGCTGGGAAGCGATTCTCGGCCCCTTTTGCTGTCTAGGACAGTCTATTGAATGGTTGCCGGCTGATACTGACTCGCAGGGCGTATCGAGAGTTTTCGCGATCCTCGGAGAAGGGTTGCGGAGCTGCCGACCTCGTCATCCAGGGTTGCGGCCAGAGCTTTGGCATAGCTTTTGACGGTAAGGCTCGGACGATTGTTATCTTGGCTGATATGCATGGCAATGAGCTGTTCGGTGCGATCGGTAACAAGTTCGCGCGCGGCTTCGGCGGCTTGGCTGTTGGAGAGGTGTCCCCTTGCAGACAGGATGCGCTCCTGAAGAAAGCGGGGATATTCTCCCTCGCGCAGCATGGTCACATCGTGGTTGCTTTCGAGTGCGAGGACTCGACAATCTTTGAGGGTTTTCATGGCTTGGCTCGATAGCTCTCCGGTGTCGGTGGCAAACCCAATGGAATCATCGAGAACATTGAATCGATAGCCGACCGGATTGATGACATCGTGTGATGTTGAGTAGGTTTGCACGTGGATGCCGGCAATGGATAGGTCGTCGCCGGGATCGAATTCCTCGACAGGCAGATGCGAAAGATTTTCTTTGTTCGAAAGAGTGCCCCTGCTGGCAAAGAGGGGGCCGTGCCAGTGCTTGCACCAGACATCGAGGCCCTTGATGTGATCGCTGTGCTCATGAGTAATGAGAAGAGCCGAGACGTTGTCTGTCGAGAGCCCCAGTTCTGCCATGCGCTTTAATGTCTCGCGGCGAGACAGTCCGTCATCGACCATAATGAGCCCCTGCGGGCCCTCGATGAGTGCGCAGTTGCCTTTAGAGCCACTGCCGAGGATATGAAGGTGCAGACGAGACATAAGATTCCAAAGGATACAATGGGTGCGGACGAATAGAGGAGGAAGCAAATGCCTACGGTATCTCAGCATTATGGACACCATGCCGTGCCTGGGGCAGTCGATGAGACCCGGACGAGGCAGCAGGCTGCTCCTGTCGTGCTCATGGTATCAGGCGGCGCGGACTCGACGGCACTGCTTCTTATGGCGTGCACATCAAAGCTGGATATCCAAGACGGACGCGGTGTTGCCCCCATTGCTCGCGAGCGCCTGCATGTGCTGCATGTAAACCATCATCTGCGCGGCAAGGCGTCCGATGGCGACGAGGCCTTTGTGCGTGAGCTCTGCGCGAAATATGGTTTACCGCTGTGCGTGGAGCACGCTTATTTTGATGGGGAGTCGGGCAATATTGAGGCCGCGGCCCGCGAGGTGCGCTATGCCGCGGCGCGGAGGTATGTTCGCGAGCTCTGCGCCCAGACGGGGGCACCGCGAACGGCGGCTCGTATCTGCACCGCGCACACGTCTTCGGATCGCGCGGAAACGTTTTTGATGAACGCGATTAAGGGTTCGGGGCCCGCTGGCCTATCGAGCATTCCTCGCCGGAGGAATATCGTGGTGCGTCCCTTGCTCGACCTAACTCATGGCGAGCTCGTGGGCTATCTACAGGTACATGGTCAGCCGTGGCGTGAAGACGAGAGCAATGAGGATATCTCGTATCTGCGAAACTACGTGCGCCATCGAGTGATGCCGGTGGTGGCGCAGCGCAACGCGAGCGTCTGCAAGACGATTGGCGCCGCCTGCGAGATCTTAGGCGATGAGGACGCGTTTTTGTCTCAGCTTTCGGCACAGGCGTTTCGAAGCTGCCTGCGTAAGGAGGCGGCGGGTGCGCTGGTCCTTGACGCTCGCCGACTGGCCGCGGCCGAGGTGGTGATTGCTCGGCGCATCGTGCGACTGGCGATTAAGCGCATCGATCCGGACGCTCGTCCCGAGATGCGACATGTTGAGCGAGTCCTTTCCTGCGTTGCCGAGGGTGCCGGCTCGGTCACGCTTCCGGCGGGGATTGACGCACGCATTGAGTTTGGCATGCTGGCGTTTAAGGCGCCGGCGGCTCGCGAGGGCCTGGTCGCGGACTGGGTTACCGTACCCGGTCGTTTGCCGTTGGGCGGGGGACGTATGCTGGTCACAGAACCGATGGCCGTTGAGCCGGGATGCGATATCGTGCGCCGCGCCCGTGAGCTCGCGGCTGCCGGGGAAGTGACAGCTTTGGTAGACGCGGCTGCCCTGGGTTTTGCCGACAGCGATAGTGAGCGGATCCTGGCGGGCTCGCGTGGCGAGATTCCCGCCGAGGCACGATCGGCTCGCCTGTGGGTGGATAGCCCTGTGCCGGGAGATGTAATGTGCCCGTTAGGGATGAACGGCCGAAGCAAGAAAGTGTCAGACCTGTTGAACGAGGCGCGCATTCCTGTTTCAGACCGCCCTGGCGTACCCGTGGTAAGAACGGCTCCGGGAGGGGCCGTAGTGTGGGTCGCGGGCGTTCGGGCCGACGAGCGTTTTAAATGCACGGCCGCAACGCGCGTGGCGTATCTGCTTCGTGTGATCGATGCGGAATAGCGTCCCACGCCAGCTGTTCTGTGCGGCGTTGACGGTATTCCCGCGCTGATGGTGCGCGGGCTGGAAAATATACCCCGTGCGCTGCTAGAATGTGTAGTTCGCGTCCATACGGCGGTGTGTGGGCGATTAAGCACAAGAAAGGGTTGTCATGGCTTCTCAACATCCGGATATCGAGAAGGTTCTGTTTACGCAGGAGGATATCGACGGCATCGTTTCTCGCCTGGGCGAGGAGATCACTCGCGACTACGCGGGTAAGGATCTAGTGCTGATCGCGGTTCTGCGCGGTGCCGTGGTCTTTATGGGCGACCTGATGCGCAAGATTGAGCTACCGACCAACATCGATTTCATGGCTGTTTCGAGCTATGGCGACGGTGTGAAGTCTTCGGGCATCGTGCGTATCATTAAGGATCTGGATATCGACATCCGTGGTCGCGACGTGCTGATCGTCGAGGACATTCTGGACTCGGGCCTGACCCTCAAGTACCTGATGAAGAACCTCGAGAGCCGCAAGCCCGCTTCTCTGGAGGTCGCCGCCTTCCTGTGGAAGGACGTTGAGGACCGCGTCTCGGCCATCACGCCCAAGTATGTTGGAACCCATTGCCCCGATGCCTTTGTGGTGGGCTACGGCCTCGACTATGCCGAGCGCTATCGCAACCTTCCGTATCTGGGCATTTTGAAACCGGAGGTTTATTCGTAAGATGCCCGACGACCGTAACGACAACAATTCCCAGGCTCCCCGGGACCCAAAGATTCCGGGGATGCCCGGAGGCAAGAAGCCCACGCGTACGGGCTGGCTGTATTTTCTTTTGGCTTGCGCGCTTCTGGGCTATGCCTTCTTTAATATGGGCTCCGGCTTTGCCAACTCCAGCAATACCGTTAAGCTCGCAACGAGCGAGATGGTCAGCGCCATTAAGCAGGACCGCGTCGAAGATTTGACCTATACGGTTCAAGACGGAAGCGTGGCGGGTCATTACTGGAAGACGAAAAAGGACAAGGGCGATACGAGCGAGCTCAAGAGCTTTTCCTCGACCTATGTCGGCTCCGATTCGCTTGCCGAGCTCATGGCGGAGCACCCCGACACCAAGTATATCGTCAACACCAATGACCCCGATTTTTGGGGCGACCTGGCGATGAGCGTGCTGCCGACGATCGCCCTGATCGCCATCATGTTCTACTTTATGCGCCAGATGATGGGCGCCAATAATAGGAACATGCAGTTTGGCAAGACCAATGCCAAGACCAACGAGGCTACGCGTCCCAAGGTCAAGTTCGAGGACGTTGCCGGCGTGGACGAGGCCGTCGAGGAGCTCGAGGAGATCCGCGACTTCCTGAGCGATCCGGACCGCTATCGCAAGCTGGGTGCCAAGATTCCGCGCGGCGTTTTGCTGGTTGGCCCTCCGGGTACCGGTAAGACACTGCTGGCCAAGGCCGTTGCCGGCGAGGCGGGCGTGCCGTTCTTTAGCATCTCGGGTTCTGACTTTGTCGAGATGTTCGTGGGCGTCGGCGCCAGCCGCGTGCGCGACCTCTTTAAGGAGGCCAAGTCCCAGGCTCCGTCGATCATCTTTATTGACGAGATCGATGCCGTGGGACGTCAACGCGGAGCTGGCTTGGGCGGCGGTCACGACGAGCGCGAGCAGACGCTCAACCAGCTGCTGGTCGAGATGGACGGCTTTGAGGAAAGCGAGTCGGTCATCCTGATCGCTGCGACCAACCGTCCTGACATCCTGGATCCGGCATTGCTGCGTCCCGGCCGTTTTGACCGCCAGGTTACGGTCGACCGTCCGGATGTGAAGGGCCGCGAGCAGATCTTGCGCGTGCATGCCGAGAACAAGCCGATGGACGAGGACGTTAAGTTTGAGAAGCTCGCCCAGATGACCGTTGGCTTCACCGGCGCCGATCTGGCAAATCTGCTCAACGAGTCTGCGTTGCTGGCCGCTCGCCGTCATCGTTCCGTGATCTCGATGGACGAGGTCGAGGAATCGATGGAGCGCGTGATTGCCGGACCGCAACGCAAGGGTCGTGTGATGACCGAAGCCGAGCGCACCACGATTGCCTACCATGAGAGCGGCCATGCCCTGGTGGGTCACATCTTGGAGCACTCCGATCCGGTTCATAAGATTTCGATTGTCAGCCGCGGCCAGGCTCTGGGCTACACGTTGCAGCTTCCGCAGGAGGATCACTTCCTCAAGACCAAGAACGAGATGCTCGACGAGCTTGCCGTGTTCTTGGGCGGCCGCGTTGCCGAGGAGCTCATGTGCGATGACATCACGTCGGGCGCGAGCAACGACCTGGAGCGCGCGACCAAGATGGCGCGCGAGATGGTTACGCGTCTGGGTATGAGCGAGGAGCTGGGCACGCAAGTGTTTGGCGAGGCGCAGCATCAGGTGTTCCTTGGTCGCGATTACGCCGATCACCAGGATTACTCCGAGGAGACGGCGCGCCGCATCGATATTGAGGTTCAGCGCATCATGCGCGAAGCCCATCGCCGAGCGGTCGAGATTTTGGATGCCCGTCGCGATCAGCTCGATCTGATGGCGAAGGTGCTGCTTGAGCGCGAGACCGTCGAAGGCGACGCCGTGAGCGCCCTGCTCGACAACGAGTGGGATGCCTACCTTGAGCGCGAGGGCGATATCCTGGCGGCCAAGGAGGAGCGCAATGCCAAGGCGGCCGGCATGCCGACCAAAAAGCGCGCGCCTCGCATGAGCGAGGAAGAGCTGGCGGCTGATGCCGCGGCCTTTGCGCAGGCGGCCATGCAGGAGGATGCTGAAGCCGCATCCGATGTTGATGGCGATAGCCATGCCGTCAACGCCGATGCCGACACCGACAAATAGTCCTTCTAACGAAAGCCTCCGCGGGGAAACCTGCGGAGGCTTTTTCTTTTGAGCGATATGGGGCCGTCTGTTGATTGGGGACAGACTTAAATGAGCGTTTTCACGCATTTAAGTCTGTCTCCAATCAACATTGCTGCGGCACTTTGCTCGGCTAAAGCGTACAATAGCGCCTATGCGAAAGGGGAACAGATGATCAACGAAACTATGTATGCTCGCGGTGCGGAAAGCTCCATCATCCGTGAGATTTTTAGCTATGGCCTTGAGCGCAAGGCGCAGATCGGTGCGGAAAACGTATTCGATTTTTCGCTGGGCAATCCGAGCGTTCCAGCGCCCGCTGCCGTGGCTGAGTCGATTAAGAAGGCCCTGGAGCTGCCGAGCGACCAGCTGCACGGCTACACGCCCGCACCGGGCCTGCCGCAATGTCGTGCCGCTGTGGCCGAATCGCTCAACCGCCGCTTTGGCACGAGCTATGAGGGCAAAGACGTCTTTATGACGGTGGGTGCCGCGGCTTCGCTCACCTGCACGCTCAACGCCGTTACGAACCCGGGCGACGAGGTTATTGTTATCGCCCCGTACTTTCCGGAGTATCGCGTTTGGATTGAGAAGGCCGGCTGCACGTGTGTTGAGACGCTCGCCGATGAAGATACGTTCCAGCTGAGCGTGGACAACGTGCTCAAGGCGATCAGCGATAAGACGGCGGCCGTCATCATCGACTCTCCCAACAATCCGACCGGTGCCGTATATACATGCGACACGCTGATGCGACTGGCCAATGTTCTGCGCGAGGCCAACGCTCAGCGCGATCCCGAGAATCCGATTATGCTCATCTCGGATGAGCCGTACCGCGAAATCGTGTACGGTGCCGAGGTGCCTTGGGTGCCCTCGATTTACAAGCACACCATCGTGTGCTACTCGTATTCCAAGTCGCTGTCGCTGCCGGGTGAGCGCGTGGGGTGGATCTTGGTTCCCAACACCAATCCGCAGGCTGCCCGTCTGATGCCGGCTGTTGCGGGTGCTGCCCGTACGCTGGGTTTTGTATGCGCACCGGCACTCTTCCAGCGCGTGATCATCGATTGCATCGATGAGCCGAGTGACGTTGAGGCCTATGCACGCAACCGCACCACGCTTACCGACGCACTAGCGGAGTACGGTTACACCTATGTTGAGCCAGACGGTGCTTTCTACCTGTGGGTGAAGGCACTCGAGCCCGATGCGAATCCGTTTTGCGAGCGCGCAAAGAAGTATGAGTTGCTTGCGGTTCCCTCGGACAGCTTTGGTATGCCGGGTTGGTTCCGCCTGGGCTATTGCGTGAGCTACGAAACGATTGTCAATTCGCTACCCGCTTGGAAACAGTTGGCGGACGAGTATCGTTAAAAGTAAAGCGCTCTGCCTACAATGTTTTACGTGAAACGGGGTTTGGTGTTAAGCCGGACCCCGTTGTCATGGACGTTGTGTCTTTGGGATGGAGTGGTTTTACGACTATCGAAGCCTATGCGTACAATGAATATAAGCGACGGCCGTGCCAGATAAGGAGACCTGATGCCCTACCTGCTTTCTTGTGACATTCATACCCATACGATGTTCTCTGCGCATGCATATTCGACCATTGAGGAGAATGTGTACTGGGCGGCAGAGCGTGGCCTGCAGGTGCTCGGATCTGCCGACCATCTGAGCTCTATGGTTACGGCTTGCCCCAATGACCTGCGCAGTTACCAGTTCTTTATCAACCAGGATATCTGGCCGCGCATTTGGAGCGGCGTGCTAGTGCTGCGTGGTGCCGAGGCCGATATCGTTTCGCTGGACGGAAGCCTGTTTGGCGAGGACACTCCTGTCACGCTCGATATTGCCGGCGATTCGTACAGCCGTCAGCATTCGCTGTTCGATTTGGTTACGCGTAATTTGGATTATTTGGTTGCAAGCGTGCATAATCCGCAGATTGCTGAGGGCGCGACGCTGGCCCAGACGACCGAGATGTATATCAATGCCTTGGAACACCCCAAGGTGTTCATGCTGGGCCACGCGGGTCGCTCGGGCGTGCCGTTCGATATCGACGAGGTGCTGTTGGCGGCTAAGGCCAAGCACAAGATTATCGAGATCAACAACCATAGTCTTGAACACGGTGTCGACACTGAGCATTGGGCTGTATGCCGCAAGATCGCCGAGCGTTGCGCCGAGCTGGGCGTGGGCATTGGCGTTTCGACCGATGCGCACATTGGCATGGCAATTGGTAAGCTCGATTACGCTCGCAAGATGCTCGACGAGATTCACTTCCCGTTGGATCTGATCGTGACGCGCGATCGCGAGACACTGCTGCGCGAGATGGCGGCAGCCGGCGTGTGCGACCTGCGCAATGGGATGTAGCGGAGTTTATAAACCAAGCGAAGGGGGCGGCCCAGATGGGTCGCCCCCTTTCTTGTCCCAAAAATCTACTGAGGTTGGTTAGCGGCGTTCGAGGACCGCTACGGCTTCGGTGTGGTCGGTGTGAGGGAACATGTCGACGGGCGTGATCTTGAGCAGGCGATAGCCTCCGTCGAGGAGCTGATGCAGGTCGCGCTCTTGAGTCACGGGGTTGCAGCTGATATAGGTGATGCGGCGCGGCTTAAGCGCGCAGGCAGCTTCGAGGAACTCGGGGGTAGAGCCGGCGCGCGGCGGATCGATGGAAAGGACATCGACCCGCTCGTTGTTGTCGGCGGCATCTAGGATGTAGTCGGTGGCATCGTCGGCCATAAACCAAGCGCTGCGGGTGAGGCCGTTGAGCTCGGCATTGCGGCGTGCGTCGGCAATGCCCGCCGGGTTGCGCTCCACGCCGAGCAGCATAATGCCGATACCCTTGTTCTGGGCATCTTTAGCTGCGCAAAGACCGATGGTACCGCTGCCACAGTAGGCATCCATGAGCACATCGCCCTGGTGCAAATCCATGCCGTCGATAGCGAGCTGATAGAGCAGCTCGGTCTGTTGCGGGTTGGTCTGATAAAACGCGGTGGGGGAGATGTCGAATTCGCAGCCGAGCAGCTGGTCGCGCATGCATTCGGCGCCATACACGATGCGGGTTTCCTCGCCGAGGATGGCGTTGCCGGGGCGTCCGTTGATGTTTTGGGCGACGGTGACGATGCGCGGATCGAGTGCGGCGACAGCCTCAAAGAACTCCTGCGCATGCGGCAAGTCGCGCTGAGCGGTCACGAGCGTAACCATGACCTGGTCGGTACGCCAACCGCAGCGGACGACGGCATAGCGAAGCAAACCAAGATGCTTGTCCTCATTAAAGGCGGGAATATGCAACCGCTCAGCTTCGCGTGCGATGCCGTTGAGAATCTGACGGGCACCCGGTGCCTCGACGGGGCATTCGGGTACGGCAACGATCTTGTGCGTGCCGCGCTCAAAGAAACCGCAACGGACGGCGCCCTCCTTACCGGGAGCAAAGGGAGTGGCAGCCTTATGACGAAAACCGCGCGGCGCAGGATATTTACCCGGGTCGCCCAGGGTGACACCCATGCCACGAATAGGATCTACAGCAATGCCCTCACGCTCACAAAGCGAAGCAAAAAGCTCCTCCATAGCAGCCTGCTTAGCTGCCAACTGCTTTTTATAAGGACGATTGAGCGTCGTGCACCCACCGCAAGCTTTCATGATCGAACAGGGGGACTTGGGGTCCACAGCCTTACGCGCAGACGAAACCCGATCTTTATGCGAGCGCTTGGAGCGAGTCTGAGATGCCTTATCCTCGTTCCGACGAGAGCCGGGACGCTTGGCCTTAGCCTTGCCCTTGGCCGATTTACCCTTCGCGTCCTGAGACGACTTGGATTTCTGAGAAGATTTTTTCTCCTCTGACCCCTCAGCCGCCTCGATCAAAGCACGACGAGCCTTACGCTCCGCACGAGATTCTGCCATCAATAACTCCACTAATTTATAAATTTAAAGCTACAAGCATTGTACCGTGTCAAGCCAACAGACGATATGCAAGCGGTTTATTGGTATCAGTGATAGGTACAACGATGATTGCCC
This sequence comes from uncultured Collinsella sp., assembly GCA_900539035.1. GTDB lineage: Bacteria > Actinomycetota > Coriobacteriia > Coriobacteriales > Coriobacteriaceae > Collinsella. Next base: position 10,625 of record UQAU01000042.1, read on the forward strand.
GCTGGGCTCCGGGGCGGGGGTTAAGTTTATCGCGAGTTCCGCACGAACAGGAGGCCACTTAATGTGGCCTCCGTCGTGAGCAGGACTGTAGAGCAGGAAACCTAAGCCGGTGTCCCCGCTCTCCCGGGGCCGGCGGAATCTAGTTGTTCAGCATGCGGTCGAAGCTTCCCGAGTCACCATCTCGATAGTCTGCGGTCATCAGAATCTCCTGCGGAATGCGCCCGCCTTCACGTAGCACGTTGCGGAACTGCACGCGCGTAACCATGGGCAGATCCTTGATCGTCGCTGCCAGGTTCTGCGGCACGCCCTGGTTGGCAGCCGCGGGCTCGCACTCGCCGCCGGCCTTCATGCGACGCTTATGCTCGGCGAGCATGGCGCGGTACATGCCGGCATGCAGGCGAATCTCAACCACATTGGCATTGCGAGCCTGCTCGACGATGCGCGCGCCCTCGCGATCGATATCGCCCACGTAGTAGACGTAGTTAAAGCGATAGCCAATCTCAGCCAGATAATCATCCAGTGCGTGCGAGACGCTCGCCTTGCAGCCGCCGCCAAAAATCACGCCGCCCACCTTGGTACCAAAGAGCTTGGCATGTTTGCGTCCGCGCAGCAGCTTGACGATCTCGTCGTAGGTGTCCAGGTTCTCGACCATAATGAACGGCTTGTCGGCGCCCAGCGTAAAGAAGCCCGTAAAGTGCACGGGACGATTGGGGGCGACCTTGATCGCCTGCATGCTGATGCCCTTTTCGGTCATACGCCTGATCAGGCGCTCACCGTGCTTGCCGTCAAAAGCCTTCTCGTCGTTAAAGATCTGGTAGGCACGCTGACGGCGCGAGGCAACCGGCGTATCGGCACCTCGGTTCTGCTCGATCCAAGCCTGGATGATTGCGATTTCCTCGGCAATCTTGCGGTTGGACATCTCGTTGTGCTGAGTGCGCTGCGGAGCCTTTTTGCCGTCCTTGCCCTCGACCTTTACGATCTGTGTCTGCTGCTCCTTGATCTTAGAGAGCGCCGTAGGCGTAGGGACAACTTTGAGCAGCTGCCTGCCTAAAACGCGGGCAAGGGCAAACGCCGAGACCTCGCCGTGAACGGCCGACTTGGGCTGCTGGGCAGCAGTATCTGCTGCGGCAGACTCCGGCTTCTTCTGAGACTTGCGCTTAGAATCGCCTTGGGGATTGCGCTCGCGCTTCGGCATAGACGTCTGCTTCTGCGGACGATCGGACTTGCTCTCCTTCGCCGGCTGGCGCTTAGGCTGCCCCGAAGAAACCTCGACCTTCGCATCTTCGTCCTGCGGCGTGGTCTTCTCGGCCGCAGTCTCGGCATGGGAACTGCGGCCCCCACGATGGCGACGGCGGCGAGGCTTGCTCGACGCGCCCGGCTCCGTCTGCTCATCAGTAGGCTGCTGGCCCTTGGCCTCGGCATCAACCTCAAGCTGCGGCTCAACAGGCTTCTGTTCGCGAGCCGCCGGCTCAACGGCCTTCTCGTCCTGGGTGGTCGAAACCGACTCGCCCTTCTCCTGACGCCTTACGGGATACGCGCGTCCCGCAAAACCACGTCCGGGACGACATGAACCCGGAGCCTTCTTGGCAGACTCCTCAACATCGCCTGCAACCTCAGAAGACTCTTCAACCTCACGCGCGGCATCCTGCTGTGCAGCCTTAAAGTGAGCACCGCGACGGCGCTTGGGCTCTTGGGCCTCCACGGGCTTTTGCTCCTTCGTAGGCTTCTGCGACTCGGCAGCAACCTCGGTCTCAACAGCCTCGGCATCCGTCTCACCTTTTTGAGCAACGGCGCGACGGAAGCGCTCCTGCTGGGCACGGCGCTGAGCATCGCGCTTGCCGCCCCCGCCAAAACCGCCGCGGCCGGCCTTGGCCGTAAAGGCTCGAACGACGCTCTCGTCAAGCAGCTCGTCGGTATCGACATGCTCGCGCGGAGCTGTTTTCACCGAAGCGGGCGCCTCGACAACGTCCTCGACGGTCTCTTCGGCAGCCTCGGCAAGCTGCTCCTGGACATCACTTATCTCGGCATGAATGGTATAGAACGCCGGGCGCCCGTTAATGCCGCTGCCCTCGATCTTGGTAACGATCTTTGCCGCGATGAGTTCGTCGCGCATCGCCTTGGTGTCGCATTCCTTATCGACGGAGCGGAAAATCTGCGCCAGCGCGCTCGATTTGATTTTGAGTGCCTTGCGGCAGAGCAGGTCGTAGGCAACCAGCTTGGCGCGCTCGGCAGAAAGCGACGTCTGGCTGCTCAGACGCTCAGCCAGGGCATCGACATTATTTTGGTTATCGGAATATACCGTCTTGGCCACGGGGCCCCTTTCATATGTACACATATACGTCTATATGGTACAACGCGCGAGCCTATCCACGCAAAACATCTGCGAGAACGCCCTTGCATCACCCGTTCTCACAAGAAAAAAGACCGAGCCCGCGCAGTCGCGGACCCGGTCTTTCCGAGTCATATGGATGGAACGGTTAGCCTATCAAGCTGGCTAGGCCTTGGCAGCCTCGGCGTCGGCGGGAGCCTCGGCAGCAGCAGTGCGGCCATACTCGGCCTTGCCCATCTCGGACCACTCAGGCTCCTCGTCGGGCATGGAACCGGCCTCCTTGCCGAAGAACTCCTTGAGGCAGTTAACGGCAACGATGAGGCCCAGGACCATCAGCAGGACGGCAAAGACGAGCTGCAGGCCCTTGGTGGCGGCGACGGAGACGGCGGCCGTGGTGGCGGTAGCCGGGATGGTACCGAAGAAACCGTAGGCCTGGACGGCGGTCATGCAGCCCATGGCACTCTGGACCAGCGAGGTGAAGGTGCAGCAGAGCAGGAAGGCGACGGGCACGTAGAGCATCCAGCCCTTGCGGCCGGTGCACTTGCAGAACACGGCGAGGGTGATCATGGTCATGCCACCGAGCAGCTGGTTGGAAGCACCAAAGAGCGGCCAGATGTTGGCATAGCCACCAAAAGCGAGGGCGAGACCGGGAAGCAGGGTAACGACCGTGGCGAACCAGGGGTTGCCGAGGACCTTCATGTAGCCGGCCTTGGACTCGATGGCCAGGGCATCGTTGGTCTGGGCAAAGAACTCGGAGAACGAGGTGCGGGCAATGCGGGCGACGGCGTCGAGCGAGGTCAGAGCCAGAGCGGAAACGTTCATGGTCATAAAGACGGTAGCGAGCGTGCCGTCAACACCGAAGGCCTGCATACCGCGGGAGATGCCAGCGGCGAAGATCTGGAACGGGGTGGAAGCGACACCAGCGTTGAGGGCGCCGGTACCGGCGGTGTTCATGTCGGAGAACATGATGCCGGCGACGATGATGGCAAGGATGCCGACGAAGGACTCGACGATCATGGCGCCGTAACCGACCTTGACGGCGTCCTGCTCCTTCTCGACCTGCTTAGAAGAGGTGCCGGAAGAAACGAGGCTGTGGAAACCGGAGAGAGCACCGCAAGCGACGGAGACGAACAGGACCGGGAACATCATGCCGGAGGCAGTGGAGAAGCCGGTGAAGACCGGAGCGGTGATAGTGGCCTGACCGTTGACGCCCAGGACGACGATGCCGAGGACAGCGCAGACGATCATGACGATCATCATGATGGAAGTGAGGTAGTCACGCGGGGTCTTGAGCATCTGGATGGGCATAGCGCCAGCGAAGACCAGGTAGACCATGACGACGGCGAACCACTGGAACTTATCCAGGTAGACCGGGAACTGCATACCGACGGCGAACATGAGAACCATGAGGACCACGCCGGTGACGAACTCGGCAGCGCCGGTGAGGTTGAACTTCTTCTGGGCCCAACCAAAGGCGATAGCGACGAAGGTGAACAGGATGGAGATGGTACCAGCGCAGCCGGCGGCATAGGACTTGGTGAAGTCGATGGCACCGGTAGCAGCACCAGAAGCGTCAACGGCCGGGGTGAACATGAACGTCTTGCAGACCATGTCGGTGAAAGCGGCGATGACGATGATGCAGAACAGCCAGCAGAACAGCAGGAACAGGCGACGGCCGGTCTTGCCGATGTACTTCTCGATGAGCTGAGCGAGCGACTTGCCGTTGTTCTTCATCGAAGCGTACAGGGCACCAAAGTCGTGGACGGCACCAAAGAAGATGCCGCCGACGAGGACCCAGAGCACGACGGGCAGCCAGCCAAAGGCCATGGCGACGATCGTACCCGTGACAGGGCCAGCACCGCAGATCGAGCTGAACTGGTGCGAGAACGCGGTGAAGGCGGAGACGGGCGAGAAGCTCTTGCCGTCCTTCATGCGCTTGGCCGGCGTGAGGGCCTCCTTGTCAACGCCCCACTTGTTGGCCAGCCATCGGCCATAGCCCAGATAGCCGCAGGCAAGCACCGCCGCAGCCACAACCATGAGCAAAACTCCGTTCATTACATTTCCTCCTCTAAAAAGAACTTCCTAGACATAAAAAATGAGGGCCGTCGGTTGCGCTCGACGGCCCTCATCTTCATCAGCCGCCCGTTATCGTACGGGCCAGCTGTATGTGCTAACCCGCATCAGATAATTACTACGCTGATAATGTTTAGCTGATGCGTGAACATGTCTAAGAAATCCTCTTCGATCATGATGTGAACGATCCGTGCGTGTTCACATCCCCCAGTGGTTGAAAAGGAGTATGAAACTTTAGTTACCTAAAGTCAACGCAAATTTGTAATGAATTTTCAACTTTTTTGGATTTCTCGGTATCAAACGCCACTGACCTCGGACTTTACCCCACGACAGTTTTTGCATGAGAGATGCCCCTGAGAGCCGCGGGAGCCGGGCGGCGCATATGAACTTTCCTGCTCTACAGTCCTGCGCAAGACGGAAAGCACATTAAGTGCTTTCCTTTGCGTGCGGAACTCGCGATAAACT
>UQAU01000043.1 GCA_900539035.1 uncultured Collinsella sp.
GCGGGGGGTGGGGGGCGGGGGCGGGCGGTGCCTTCTTTCTTTCTCATTTTCCTCCGTTCGGCCCCCCCCCCCCCAACCCCGGCCCCCCCCCGCCCTACTTCCCGCGGCGCGGGGGCTCCCGCCTACGGAATCGGAACTAAAGGTCACCAAAGCTTTCTGCCAGCATCGGCGCCTCACACGAACGCTAGGCTAGCACTGCTCGAGTGCCTGCTCAAGGTCGGCAATCAGATCGGCCGTGTCCTCGAGGCCGCACGACAGGCGCACCATGTCGGCGGAGATGCCACAGGCGATGAGCTCCTCATCGTTCATCTGGCGATGCGTGGCATTAGCGGGATGCAGGCAGCAAGTGCGGGCGTCGGCCACGTGCGTGGCGATCTGGACGAGCTTGAGGCTCTTCATAAAGGTCTCGGCCGCCGCGCGACCACCGTTAAAGCCAAAGCTCACAACGCCGCAGGTACCGTTGGGCATGTACTTCTGAGCGATGTCATAGTACTTATCGCCCTCCAGGCCCGGATAGCTCACGAAGCGTACCTTGGGATGACTCTGCAGGAACTTGGCAACGGCCAGGCCGTTCTCACAATGACGCGGCATGCGCACATGCAGGCTCTCGAGTGAGCTGTTCAGGAAGAAGGCCGCCTGAGGGTTCTGCATGGGGCCGAGGTCGCGCATGAGCTGAGCGGTTGCCTTGGTAATGAAGGCGCCCTCACGACCGAACTTCTCGGCATAGGTCACGCCGTGATAGCTCTCATCGGGCGTGGTAAGACCCGGGAACTTGTCCGCATGGGCCATCCAGTCAAACTGGCCGTGGTCGACGATCACGCCGCCCAGGTAGGCAGCATGTCCATCCATGTACTTGGTGGTGGAGTGCGTGACGATGTCGGCGCCCCACTCAAAGGGACGGCACATCACGGGTGTCGGGAAGGTGTTGTCGACCATCAGCGGTACACCGTGATCATGCGCGGCCTTGGCAAAGCGCTCAATATCGAGCACGGCAAGGGCGGGGTTTGCGATCGTCTCGCCAAAGACGAGCTTGGTATTGGGCTCAAAGGCTGCCTCGAGCTCCTCATCGGTGCAGTCGGGGGCGACGAACGTGCAGGTCACGCCCATGCGGCCCATGGTGTGGGCGAGCAGGTTATACGTACCGCCGTAAATAGCAGAGCTCGCGACCACATGATCGCCGGCACCGGCCACGTTAAAGATCGCGAGGAAATTCGCCGCCATGCCCGAGCTCGTGAGCATCGCAGCGGTGCCGCCCTCCATCTCGCAGATCTTGGCGGCAACGAGATCGCACGTGGGGTTCTGCAAACGGCTGTAGAAGTAGCCCGACTCCTCTAGGTCAAACAGCTTGCCCATGTGCTCGGACGTGTCGTACTTCCACGTGGTGGACTGGTAGATGGGCACCTGGCGCGGCTCGGCATCTCCCGGGTGATAGCCGCCCTGAACACATGTAGTACCGATGGTCTGCTCGCTCATATCTAGCTCCCTTACCTGGGTTTTAGTTTTATTCGGTTCACGATACCGCTACCCTGTACCCCTCTCAACCCATCCCCAAGGTAGGTTAAGGGAAAAATTGATCAGGGGTATTTATCTCAAGCCTTGGGCATTTGCTCGATAGATAAAAACGAGGCATACATGAAGCTCTCGATGATTACATGCCCCGTCACGGGTACCATAGGCGGGTACACCGTGACCAAGGAGACAACGATGAAGCAAATCGATACGGCCCAGCTCGACATCACCGCCTGTCAGGCTCAAGCTGCCGAATACCACGCCCGTGGCTTTAACTGCGCCCAGGCCGTCGCCTGCACGCTCGCGCCCGCCATCGGGCTCGACCCCCAGGTCGCCTTTACCCTCACCGAGGGCTTTGGCGCCGGCATGGGCGGCATGACCGAGACTTGCGGCGCCATCTCGGGCGCCGTGGCCATCATGGGGTTTGTGATGAGCGACGGCATGGAAAACCCCAAGACCAAGGGCCAGACCTACAAGCTGTCGCACGAAATCGCCAAGCGTTTTGGCGAGAAGAACACGACGACCGTCTGCGGCACGCTCAAGGGCATCGGATCGGATAAGGGTCCGCTCCGCAGCTGCCCCGGCTGCATCGACGATGCCATCGAAATCGCCTGTGATGTGCTAAAGCAGCTCGCCGAGTAATCGACAGCAACAGTAAAACGACGGCCGGCGCGCTTGGGATTCATCTAAAAGCACGCCGGCCGCCGTCGTTAGAACTCGGCAAATTCGGGAGCGCCGACCTCAATCTCCTCGCGCCCTGCCATAAGCTCGCGCATCTTAGTGCAAAATGGCTCCTGCTCCCCCGCCTTAAACACCAAATGAATCGTCACGGCATCCGCGTAATCGGTATCCGAAACCTTGGCACCCGAATCCTGTGCCAAGCGAAGCACCTGCTCATACTGCGGATAGGCCACATGCACGTCAACCGGCACGACACTCGTCATCTCGACGATCTGCCCGGCCTCCTGAGCCGCGGCCACCGCCGCCTGCGTTGCCGCAGTATAGGCGCGCACCAAGCCACCAGGCCCCAACAGCGTGCCACCAAAATAGCGCGTCACCACGCAGCAAACATTTTTGAGCCCCGCACCGCGCAGCACCTCGAGCGTCGGCATGCCGCTCGTGCGGCTCGGCTCACCATCATCGCTCTGGCGCTCGCGTCCATCGACCAAAATCCACGCGGGAACATTGTGTCGAGCGTCGTAATGACGCTTGCGAACCATCTCAATAAAGGCATTCGCCTCATCCTCGGACTCAATATGGATCAGCTGGGCAATAAACCGACTCTTGCGGTCCACAAACTCGCCCGAAGCCTCAATATTCGATTGCAGAGTAAAATAGCTGTCCAACAAAGCCCCTCAACAGAATAAAGCGCGGCAACAAACAGCCTCAATAATACGGCAAAGGCCGTACCGATAAACCCAGTAAATAGAACGGCAACGTCAATGACCAGGCAAAAACAGCGAGACGGCGTCAGCTGAGTCGATTTGGCCCGAAAGAGGAGGGAGCACGCCTTATGGCGGCGACCGACGAATGAGCGCCAAATCGGCCAGCTGACGCCGTCGAAGGCGAGAACCCGTCAGCGCGAGCAAGGTGCCTTGAAAGACGAGGGCATTGACCTTATGGTCATGCCCGAAGGCTTGAAAGGCAGATTGCCGCGCTGACGGGTTCGCAGCGTCAACAAAGTGCTGAGTGGGCTTGTAAGCCGGGTTCTGTCGTGAACGGTCATTTATCTTGTCTGCACGTTACCGTGCAGCTCCACGCACGCTACCCGAACGCAGACCGGGCCGGCCCATAGCGTTCCTATTCGCGCTTGCTCCGGATGGGGCTTGCCAAGCCGCCGTGTTGCCACGACGCTGGTGGTCTCTTACACCACCGTTTCAGCTTTTCCCTTTACGCCTTGCGGCGCAGGTGGGAGTCTTCTTTTCTGCGGCGCTTTCCGTCGGATCACTCCGCCCGGCCGTTAGCCGGCATCCCGCCCTCTGGAGCCCGGACTTTCCTCACGCGTGCCGCAAGCAGCACATCGCGCGACCGTCTGGCCCACTCAGCAGTGCAAGAGTGTAGCACACCGTTGTCGCAGGCAATGGCACAACACAAGCGTTCGACACGATAAACCAAGAACCGCGCTATGCAGTACAATAGAGTCGTCGATGGGCAACGTCGTCAGTCGAGACACAACCGCGCTCCGCACCCCTCCGTCTACTCGGTGCGTTCCCGCCTCCTCCCCGAGGCGGGATGTCGGCATTTTTCATGCACGACAACCCAATAGCCTGTGAACAGCCCGGGCAGCATTGCGCACGGACAGCATCGTGCACCACAGCAGCAAATGCAAAAAGGGACCCGTCCATTGCGGACGGATCCCTTAAAACAAGTGATCGTCACACCGATTTACTCGGCGTCGGTCTCCTCGTCCTTCTTCTCGGAAGGCAGCGGGGTAACCTCGATCTCGACGCCCAGAGTCTCAGCAGCAGACTTCATGGACAGGGAGATACGACGACGGTCGAGGTCGATCTCCATGACCTTGACCTGAACCTTGTCGCCCACGTGGGTGACCTGAGAAGGCTGATCGACGTGCTTGTTGGCCATCTCGGAGATGTGCACCAGGCCCTCGATGCCCTCGCCCAGGTCGACGAAAGCGCCGAACGGGACAAGCTTGGTCACAGTGCCCTCGACGATAGCGCCGACGGGGTACTTCTTGACCAGTGCGCGCCACGGATCCTCGGTGGTCTGCTTGAGACCCAGGGAGATGCGCTCGCGGTTGAGATCGACGTCGAGAACCTCGACCTCGACCTCCTGGCCGACCTTGACAACCTCGGAAGGATGGTTGACGTGGTTCCAGGAGAGCTCGGAGATGTGGATGAGGCCGTCGATACCGCCGAGGTCGACGAAGGCGCCGAAGTCGACGATGGAGGAAACGGTGCCCTGGAGACGCATGCCAGACTTGAGCTTGGACAGGATCTCGGAGCGCTCGGCCTTACGGGACTCCTCGAGCACGACGCGACGGGAGAGGACGACGTTGTTGCGGTTGCGGTCCATCTCGATGACGCGGGCCTCGATGCGGGTGCCCATGTAGGAGGTGAGGTCCTTGACACGACGGAGGTCGACGAGGGAAGCGGGCAGGAAGCCACGCAGGCCGATGTCGAGGATCAGGCCGCCCTTGACAACCTCGATAACCTCGCCCTCGACGTTCTCGCCGGAGTTGAACTTCTCCTCGATGCGGTTCCAAGCACGCTCGTACTCGGCACGCTTCTTGGACAGGACCAGACGACCGTCCTTGTCCTCCTTCTGGAGAACCAGGGCCTCGATGGGATCACCAAGTGCAACGATGTCTGCAGGGTTAGCGTCCTTACGGATGGACAGCTCGCGGACCGGGATAACGCCCTCGGACTTGAATCCGATGTCAACGAGCACCTCGTCATGCTCGATCTTAACGACAGTGCCGTTAACGAGATCGCCCTCATCAAAGTCGGTAATCGTACCGTCGATGAGGTTGTTCATCTCCTCCTCGTTGACATCGTCAAGAGAGAAAATGGACGAGTTCTGAATCTCACTCAAAGGTGGACCCCTTTCGAACTACGGGGCCCCGATTGCTAGGACCTACAGAAGGGTGCGACAAGCACACAACGTTTAGGAACACTCGGGAGCCGACAGATACTAATGTGACGCTTATGCAATCACGTTCGTATAGGTTACGGGGAAATGGGTTCGATTTCAAGCGTGAACTGCGTTTTTTTACTCGTGTGAAGACTTTTTCGTAATCTTATGGACAGCTGTCTCCACAACTTGACGATAAGCAGTTTGCCCATACGCCTTTGGGGTAAAGTATCCGGAGCCAACGATTCTGGAACGATTTATCGAGAAAGGTGCCCGCGTGCTCAAAGCAGTCGTTTTCGATATGGACGAGACGCTTCTTAGCATCAACCTCAACGCATTCATCCTTCGGTATTTTAAGGATGTCTCGTCGATGCTCGCGGACATCGGGCGACGCAGCCGCGGCGGCACTATGGCACGCCTCGGCACCATCTTGGTCGACCTCAACGCCAACCGCCGAAGCGGCACGGATAATCGCACCAATCTTGAGTTCTACCAAGAAGAGGTTGAGCGCCGGTGCGGCATTTGCCTTTCGGACCCACTCATCTACGAAGCGTTTACCTACTACGACCGAGAAGTTCTGCCGTACAAGAACGACGATGTCATCAACGCCCACGCCATGCCCGGCGCACACGCCGCGCTTCAGGCCGTACAGGATGCAGGACTGCGTTGCGCGCTCTTTACCAACCCCAGCTTTCCGCAGGGGGCCATCGAGTGCCGCATGGGTTGGGGCGACCTGGCCGACGCCCCCTTTGAGCTCGTCACGCACATGGGAAACACCACCCGCTGCAAGCCCGATGCCACCTACTATCTAGAGCAGCTTCAGGTGATGGGGCTCGAGCCGCACGAGGTCCTCATGGTGGGCAACGACCCCAAGCGCGACTTCCCCAGCCCCGCCTGCGGCATTCAAACCGCCTATGTTGGCCAGGGAAAACCCGGCCGAGCCACCTGGCACGGCACCATGGAAGACTTCGCCCGCGACTTCAACGCCGTTATCGAAGCCTTCTACGAACACCAAATAGCCAACGAACTGTCCTAACAGACTCGAGTTTTGCCGATCATGATGTTTAGGATCTCGATGTCGGTATCCTTCATACCCACACGACCCACATAGCCCATGCTGGCGATTGTCTGCTCAACGGTATCCTGGATCAGGCCCTCGCCGGCACGGAAGCCGCGGCCCTGCATGGCCATATCGTGGCCCAGAATCGCCGCATCAACGGCGGCGGAAATCTTGGCGGCGCAACTCGCCTTGGCGCCGTCACACACGATGCCACCCACGTTGCCGAGCGTGTTCGAGACCGTCGCGCCGATCTGCTCGCGCGTGCCGCCGCACAGCCAGGTAATGGCAGCACCGGCACCGCATGCGGCGCAAATGGCACCGCAAAACGCCGAGAGCGCACCAATATAACTCTTGATATGCACGGCGATCAGATTGGACAGCATCACGGCGCGCACCAGGCGCTCATGGTCGCAGCGCAGGTACTCGGCATACTCCATAACAGGCAGCGCGCAAGTAATGCCCTGATTGCCCGAGCCGCACACGATGGCGACCGGCAGCGCGCAGCCGTTCATGCGGGCGTCGGACCCAGCGGCTGCACGGGCACGGGCACGGCAGGCGACGTCATCGGCACGAGCACCCAGCAGCGTGCGGCCCACCTCGGCACCCCAAGCGTGCGCAAGGCCCTCAGCACTGATCGCGCCGTTCAGCTCAATCTGACGCTCAACGGCAGCGCGGGCGTCCTCAATGTCGCCGTCCTCGATAAAGTCGATGATGGACTCAATCGACATGGGCGTGTCAGCGCTATCTGCCGCACGCTCGGCCACGACGCGCTCGGCGCAGGCGGCACACTCCCCCGCCGACTTGCCGCATACTGGAATACCGTCGAGCGTATGGCACGTGACATTGGTGTGGTGGTCGGTAATCTCGACGACCGCGGTATGGCCCCCGGCCGTGGCGGTCACCTTGATGTAGAGGTTGGGCACACCCTCGACAAGCGACACATCGCAGTAACCGGCATCGGCGAGAAGCTCGGCCACGCGAGCACGGTCTTCATCGTCAACGCTCTCGAGCACCTCGAGCGCGCTCTTGGCGTCACCGCCCACGGCACCCAGCACGGCCGCCGCTTCAATACCGTGCATGCCGCCCGAGTTGGGCACAGTCACGCTCTTAACGTTCTTGATGATATTGCCCGAACAGGCAACGTCCATATGCTCGGGCTCGCAGCCAAGCGTCTGACTTGCGAGTGCCGCCGCATAGGCAACGGCAATGGGCTCGGTGCAGCCGAGCGCGCAGACAAGCTCGCGGTTCAAGACATCGCAAAAAGCGGCATCGCGGATGGAATCGGTAGGCATAGATATCTCCTGCTTACATAACGGACTGGGCTCTCGATAATAATTAGCTCTTTTATTTGATAACAATGCATCAAAAACCGCAACCATGGTTCCGACGGACGGCATTCAAGGGCAATCTGACGGCATTCATTCCTGAAAAGCTAGTCTTGTTGCATGCTAAAGCGTTTGACCAAAAAACGCCCGAGCGTTTACACAAAAGTCGCGCTATCATGCAGTCGAACGCGGTAAAACCTTTAGCAATTCCGCCGCACGGACCAGAGAGGAACCATCCATGAAGATCGGTATCGGTAATGACCACGCCGCCGTCGAGCTCAAGAACATCATCTCCGAGCACCTGAAGGAGCGCGGCTGCGAGGTCGTGAACTTTGGAACCGACACCTCCGAGAGCTTTGATTACCCCATCGCCGGCTACAAGGTGGGTAAGGCCGTTGCCAACGGTGACGTCGACCTGGGTATCCTGATCTGCGGTACCGGCGTCGGCATCAGTCTGGCCGCCAACAAGGTCGAAGGTGTTCGCGCCGTCGTGTGCTCCGAGCCCTTCAGCGCCAAGCTCTCCCGCATGCACAACAACACCAACGTGCTCGCCTTTGGCGCCCGTGTCGTGGGCTCCGAGCTCGCCAAGATGATTGTCGACGAGTGGCTCGACGCCGAGTTTGAGGGCGGTCGTCACGAGCGTCGCGTTAACCTCCTCAACGAGATCGACCACACGCGCGGCCTTAAGATCGTCGACGAAGCCTAAACTACTCAGTGCCACAAGCTAACAGCAGGGGCCCGCTCGGAACTCATGTCCGAGTGGGCCCCTTCATAAAACTTGGAATAAAAGGGCGCCGCGGATGGAGTTCCGCGGCGCCCAAGCCACACGCTAACAGCTTTAAGGAGTCAAAGCTGGTTTAGCCAAAGAAGCGCTTGATCTCGATCTCGGCGTTCTCCAGGCAGTCGGAGCCGTGGATCACGTTGGCGTTGACATCGACAGCGAAGTCGCCGCGAATGGTGCCGGGGGCAGCATCAAGCGGGTTGGTAGCACCCATAAGGGTGCGCATCTTGGAAACAGCGGAGAGACCGGAAACGACCATCTTGACGACCGGACCGCTCGTCATAAAGTCACAGAGACCGCCAAAGAAGGGCTTGTCGGCCAGATGGGCGTAGTGCTCCTCGACGGTAGCGCGCTCGAGCGTGGTCATCTCCATGCGCTCGATGACAAGGCCGCTGCGCTCAATACGAGCAACGATCTCGCCGATCTTGCGATCGCGCACGGCGTCGGGCTTAATCATGATGAAGGTCTTCTCGATAGCCATAAGGTAGCCTTTCAAGTAGGTTCGCGCGTGCCCAAGTCCCATTCCGGCACCCGCCTGGACTGCATCGTAACAGAGTTTTAGCTGCAGTTAAACAAAAAGCTGTATATTGAAACGCTGCAATTTATTAAAGCGCTCCATATGTGTCACTTCTGTTTCGAAGCCCGATTAGAGTACCATCCGACCGCCCATCAACCGCATCGAACAGAGCGGGCGGTCGGTTGCCACCCGCGAACGTATCCCCTTCACAACCTGCCCAAAGGTCCTACAGAAGTTCTCGACAAGCCCCTCCCCCATAGCAACAAAATACGGGCGCCCGCAACAGCAGACGCCCGCAAAAGCAAAACGATTTATCAATAAATGGACAATGCGGCTTCAGCCAAACCTCTACTTTGCCCCGTGACCTATCTCGACGACCTTGGTCAGCGATCCAAACACGCCCTCATCGGCCACGAGCTGTGCCTCGGCACGCTGCAGCTGCACGGCAACGGCGGCAGGAGCGGTGCCGCCCTCGGTCGTGCGTGCGGCGACAATCGACGGGATATCGAGCGCCTCGGTAATGTCGCGCTCAAAAAGCGGGCTTGCCTCCTGGAACACCTCAAACGGCAGGTCCTCAAGATTGCAGCTACGCTTCTCACACATCAGGACCAGATGGCCCACCACGGCATGTGCCTCGCGGAACGGCAGACCACGCTTGGCCAGGTAATCGGCAACATCGGTAGCGGCAAGGTGCCCCACGCCGCACTCACGCGCCATGGCATTCTCGTTGACGGTCCAAGTCGAAATCATTCCGGCCATAACGGACAGGCACTGCATGAGCGTATGGGCGGTATCGAGCGCGCCCTCCTTGTCCTCCTGCAAGTCCTTGTTATAGGCGAGTGGCAAGCCCTTCATGGTCACGAGCAACTGCACCAGGTTGCCGTACACGCGACCGCTCTTGCCGCGGATAAGCTCGGCAAAGTCAGGGTTCTTCTTCTGCGGCATGATGGACGAGCCGGTGGAGTAGGAGTCTGAAAGCGTGATAAAGCCAAATTCGGAGCTCGACCACAGCACGATCTCCTCGGAAAGACGCGACAGGTGCATCGCCATGACGGAGCCGGCATAATGCAGATCGAGCAGGAAATCACGGTCGGAAACCGCATCGAGCGAGTTGGGAATCACGCCCGCAAAGCCAAGTTCGGCAGCCGTCATCTGGCGATCGAGCGGATAGCTCGTACCGGCAAGCGCGGCAGCACCCAGCGGGCAGTTGTCGGCGGCATCAAAGGCGGCCTTCAAGCGTGTAAAGTCGCGCGCGAACATCCAGGAATACGCCAGCAGATGATGCGACAGCAGCACGGGCTGAGCATGCTGCATGTGCGTGTAGCCCGGCAGAATCACCTTGTCATACTTCTTGGCCGCATCCACCAGCACATGGCGCAGCTCAAGATTGGCCTCCATGAGCTCCTTGGCCAGCGCCTTGACGCCCAGGCGGGTGTCGGTCGCCACCTGGTCGTTGCGCGAACGTCCGGTATGCAAGCGCTTGCCAGCCTCGCCGATGCGACGCGTCAGCTCGCTCTCGATAGACATATGGATGTCCTCGTCGTTGATATCGAAGGTAAAGTTGCCGGCATCGATATCCTGCTCGATTCCGGTCAGGCCCTCGGCAATCGCCTGCTCGTCCTCGGCACTGATGATGCCCTGAGCGGCCAGCATCTTGGCATGCGCCTTAGAGCCGGCGATATCCTGCTTATAGAGATGTTTGTCGACCGGCAGCGACGCGCCAAACTCCTGCGTGACCTCGGCCACGCCCGCCTCAAAACGACCGCCCCAAAGAGCCATGGGATCGTCCCCTTTCATCAAATACCAAACGAAGCGCCCAATGAAATGCGCCATGTCGATAAAGCGATTTTTCAACCGCTAGTTTTGCATATTCCCCACCGTGCGCGAGGCCATATAGCTAATTTGCAAAGAAGTGACGCACCATGCACTTGGCGCCCAGAGTCTCCCTCCGGATGTTGCCCTGCGAACCATCGATCCAGGCCTTCAGGCTCATAGGAACGTCCTCGACCTTTACAGCATCGAACTCGGGCGCGAGGGCAAGCAAAGCATGCGCGATAGCATTGAACATAATGGATACTCCTCATATATATAGGCGCAGAGCCGCCAAATTGATAGAAGGAGCCCCGCCGGACAACCCCGGCGGGGCTCGGACTCAGCCGCAGTCGCGGCATCATATATGCGGGCGGAACGTAGGGGCCACCGATGTTAAGAAGTGTCAGCAAGCATAACGAAAGGTAGGGACCCCATGCGCCCGTTATGTATCACGCGGATGGGCCGCGCGGATACCAAGGAAAGGAAGACTTAAGCCTGGGCAGCGGCAGAGCTGGGACCCTGGACCTTGGCCCACGTCTTGAGCGACAGCGTATCGATCTCGATAAAGCCGGCGCTGGCCTTCTCGTCAAACGTGGTGTCGCGGTCGTAGGTAGCCAGGCCGTAGTCGTAGAGGCTGAAGGGGCTCTTGCGGCCGACGACATGGCAGTTGCCCTTAAAGAACTTCAAGCGGACGGTGCCGGTCACGAACTTCTGGGTGTCGGCCATAAAGGCGTCGAGCGCGTTCTTGAGCGGGCTGTACCACTGGCCGTTGTACACGGCGGTGGCCCAATCCTGCTCGAGCTTGATCTTGGTCTTGAGCAGGTCGCCCTCGACGCAGATGTCCTCGAGCGCCTTGTGGGCAGTGATGAGCGTCAGGGCTCCGGGAACCTCATAGCACTCGCGGCTCTTGAGGCCCACCAGACGATCCTCAACCAGGTCGAGACGGCCAAAGCCGTTGTCGCCCGAAATCTTGTTGAGGGCGATGACGATCTCGGAGAGCTTCATCTTCTTGCCGTCGACGGCGACGGGCTTGCCGGCCTCAAACTCGATTTCGGTGTAGGTCGGGGTGTCGGGCGTGTCCTCGGGGTTCTTGGTCATAACCCAAGCGTCGTCGAGCGGCTCGTTCCAGGGATCCTCCAGGTGGCCGCACTCGATGGCGCGACCCCAAAGGTTGTCGTCGATGGAGTAGGGGTTGTCATTGGCACCCTCGGGAACCGGCACCTTGTGGGCGTGGGCATAGGCGACCTCGTCGGGACGGCACTTCAGGTCCCACTCGCGAACCGGGGCGATAACCTTGAGCTCGGGGTCGAGGGCCTTGACGGCAGCCTCGAAGCGGACCTGGTCGTTACCCTTACCGGTGCAGCCGTGGGCGACGTAGGTCGCGCCAAACTCGTGGGCGACCTCGACAAGCTTCTTGGCAAGCAGCGGGCGAGACAGGGCGGAGAGCAGCGGATACTTGTTCTCGTACATGGAGTTTGCGGCGATGGCCTTAGTCAGGAACTCATCGGAGAACTCGTCGCGCAGGTCGAGTACCTGGCAATCGAGAACGCCCAGGTCAAGCGCCTTCTGCTTCTTGGCATCCAGGCCAGTCTCCTCCTGGCCCACGTTGCCGCAGACGCAAACGACATCGAGATTCTTCTCGTCCTGGAGCCACTTGACACATACGGATGTATCAAGACCACCGGAATATGCGAGAACGACTTTTTCCTTGCTCATGGCTGTTTCCTTTCGCCCTTGGTAGCTAGTTAGAACATCGGTCAGTTGCAAGTCACCTTGAGGTCAAAAACCGTGCAATATCAGGTTATTCAGCAGAATGCATCACAGGCATGCCCTAGAAACATGCGGCTATGTCATGCATAAAACCCAACGACCTCAAAATGACTCTGTTGAGGCAATTCGCCCCATGCGGACAGAGACGATTGTTATCGTCGTCGGGAAATTGCGCGCTGGCGTCGGATGGCATTGTCTGCAGTAGTGATGATCTTTACGAACTGCATCTGCCTCTCCTTTCACCTATCGCCGGGCGCAATTCAAATATCGCAAACGGTACCTTTTTTCTCGGTAAGCGGTTGTTTTTCCGTCTCCGTTTTCGATGTTCGCTATATTACGCTAAAGTGCCCGCAGCACAATCGACAAATTCAAATTTCTGAAAAGTTTTTTCATTACTTTGTGAAGCGTGGTGCAAATACGCTCCGTTCCTGCGAAAATACGGCCGACTACGAGTTGATGGTTATAACGTCTGAAACAATCTCGAAACGAAAGGCTCGCTTTTATGCAAACTTACGAATCGGACGCCAATATCGGAAACATTAAGATTCTCGCCGTCGACATGGACAAGACGCTGCTCACCGACGAGCGCGTGTTACCGCAGGGTCTTGATGAGCGCCTGGACAAGCTCGCCGACGCCGGCATCGTGTTCTGCCCCGCCAGCGGACGTCCAGCCCCCAAGCTCGAGGAGATGTTCGAGAGCATCAAGAACCGCCTCGCCTTTTGTCCCGACAACGGAGCCTGCGTCATCTATCGCGGCAACTATATCTATAAGAGCAACATCGATGTGGCGCTGTATCAGCAGGTGCTCGCTCGTGCCTCGGAGGACCCGCGCGCCGTCCCCGTCCTGTGCTGCTACGACGAGTTCTACGTGCTTGCCCGCGACCATCAGTACCACGACGAGATCAGCGTGTACTACAACACGATCAACTACGTCGACACCTTTGAGGGCATTGATTTCGAGTCCAACAAGATTTCGGTCTTCTTCCCCGGCTACGACGCCGAGCCCGCTTTCCGCGAGACCTATAGCCCCGAGTTCTCGGACAAGCTCTACGTCACCAACGCCGGGCGCGAGTGGATCGACTTTATGAACCTGGGTGTCGACAAGGGCGCCGGCGTCGCGCACCTGTGCGAGCACCTGGGCATCGATATCGCCGATGCCGCTGCCGTGGGCGACACCTACAACGACATCCCCATGCTTGAGCGCGTCGGACACAGCTTTATCGTGGACAACGCCGAGGAGCATATGAACGCGCACGCCAAGTGGCGCATTCCGAGCAACAACGACGGGGGCGTACTGACGCTCATCGACGCCATCTTGGCGGCTCGTTAATCTATCCCGTCGCCATGCCCGGGGCCGACCGCTTGATTTTTGCTCTGTTGTACGCGGGTCTCAGGCCGACAGCCACGATTATGGGGCGTAAAACGTGCGGGGTTGTGAAAAAAA
>UQAU01000044.1 GCA_900539035.1 uncultured Collinsella sp.
AACCCCGGGCCCTCCCTATAAAACCCCAAAAAACCCACACCTCCACAATTTGGGGGTTTTATTTTATCTTTTTTCCGCGGCATAAGCCGAAAAACAAGAACTATTCCACCGCAACTTCGTTTAGCGGGCATTGACCAGCAGACCCGCCAAAAAGGGACAGGTTTATTTTGGTAGGTTTTATCTGGGGAAACGCAAACAGGGCCGCGACACCCATATGGCGTCGTGGCCCTTTTCCTTGGAGAAGGATCGATTGATTGAACGGGACGACCGTTCTAGTCTTCGAGTCCGCTATTGATGAGCTCCGCAATTTCAACGGGATCGGTGCTCGCGCGCACCTTGTCACGGAAGCCGGCGTCCATCAGCATCACGGCAGCCTTGGAGAGCAGACGCAGGTGCGTGGTTCCAGCCTCGCCGGCGGGCACGTACAGCGCGAGCGCAACATCGACGGGTACGCCATCAAAGCTCGGCCATTCAACGGGCTCGGCCAGTTTGAGCACGGCCACACCCGGCGTATGAATCGCATCGCTCTTGGCATGCGGAACGGCAAACCCGGCGACGAGGCCAGTCTCGGCCTCGTTTTCGCGAGCAATGAACGCGGCTTCAACAGCGGACGCGTCATCGGCAAAGCCAAGCTCAACAGCCTGCTCGGACAAATAATGCAGCGCGTCCTCGCGTGAGGCCGATGCATGTCCAATCGTCACCTGGTTGGCAGATACAAATCCCATGTAGAACCCTCCTTACAACACGGACCTGACCGCGGCTTCGATGCCGTCGGCGTCCAAACCGTACTTATGCAGCAAATCGACCGCAGGGCCGGACTCGCCGTACACATCGTGCACGCCGACGCGACGCATCGGCACTGGATGCTGCTCCGCGAGCACCGAGGCAACGGCCTCGCCAAGACCGCCGATAATCGAATGCTCCTCGGCAGTGACCACGCGACCGGTCTTCTTGGCGCTGGCAACCACCAGGCGCTCATCGAGCGGCTTGATCGTGTGCATGTTGATGACCTCGGCATCGATGCCATCGGCAGCGAGCGTCTCGGCAGCCTCAAGCGCCTCGGCGACCATAAGGCCACAAGCGATGATGGTCACATCGGACCCCTCGCGCACGACCACGCCGCGACCAATCTTGAACTCATAGTCCTCGTGATCGTTGATGACCGGTGTTGCCAGGCGGCCGAAGCGCATGTAAACCGGGCCCTCAAACTCATAGGCGGCGCGCACACAGGCGCGAGCCTCGACGTCGTCGGCGGGAACGACCACCGTCATACCCGGAATCGTGCGCATGAGTGCGATATCCTCGCAGCACTGGTGCGTGGCGCCGTCTTCACCGACCGAAATGCCGGCATGGGTAGCGCCAATCTTGACGTTGAGGTGCGGGTAGCCAATGGAATTGCGGACCTGCTCGTAGGCGCGACCGGCGGCAAACATCGCAAAGGTGCTCGCAAAGGCGACGTGGCCCGTGGTTGCAACGCCGGCGGCAAGCCCCATCAAGTTGCTCTCGGCAATGCCGGCATCGTAGAAGCGCTCAGGGTGAGCGGCCTTAAACTTACCGGTCTGCGTAGCGGCGGCCAGGTCGGCATCGAGCACTACAAAGTCATCGTGCTCATTGCCCAGCCCGACGAGCGCCTCGCCGTAGCTTGCGCGCGTGGCGATTTTTTTGACCTCTGCCATTAGAGCTCCTCTCCTGCTGCCGCGAGCTCGGCCATGGCCTGCTCAAACTGCTCGTCATTGGGCGCCTTGCCATGCCAGCCCACCTGGTTTTCCATAAAGGAGACGCCTTTGCCCTTCACCGTCTCGGCGATGATAGCGACGGGCGTGCCGGTCACCTCGCGAGCCTCGGCGAAAGCCGCCTCAATCTGCGCCATGTCATTACCGTCGGCGAGCTCAATCACATGCCACTTAAAGGCGCGGAACTTGTCAGCGAGCGGCATGGCCGAGTTAACTTCATCGATTGTGCCGTCAATCTGCAAGCCGTTGTGGTCGACGACGGCAACAAGATTGTCGAGCGCATGGTTGCCGGCAAACATGGCCGCCTCCCACACCTGGCCCTCCTCGCACTCGCCGTCGCCCAGCAACGTGTAGACGCGGTAGCTGTCACCCCAGTGCTTTGCGGCGAGTGCCATTCCAACCGCGGCGGAGATGCCCTGACCGAGCGATCCGGTGGACATATCGATGCCAGGGGCGTCGTTCATGTTGGGATGGCCCTGCAGTCGGCTGCCAATATGACGCAGCGTCTCGAGCTCTTCGACGGGAAAATAGCCGCGATTTGCCAACACCGAATACAGGCCCGGCGCCGCGTGACCCTTGGAGAGCACAAAGCGATCGCGATCGGCCTTGTGAGGGTCGGCAGGATCGATATTCATTTCCTCAAAGTACAGATACGCCATGATGTCGGCAGCACCGAGCGATCCACCCGGGTGTCCCGACTTGGCCGCGTGAACCGCAGTCACGACACCCTTCCTGACCTCATTGGCGACCTTCGCCAGCTCCTGGTTGGTCATACGAATTCCTCTCTTGAGAACAACCCCGGCACCGGATGACGCGATGCCGGGGCAATCCACTCGTTAAGCCTGAGCGACGACCTTCTGCCAGTCAGCCTCAAAAGAGGCGAGGCCCTGGTCGGTCAGCGGATGATGCAGGCACTTCTTGAGAGCGGCCATGGGCACGGTCGCAATATCGGCACCGAGTAGCGCGGCCTGGGTCACGTGGTTGGGCGTACGAACCGAGGCGGTGATGATCTCGACGGTGTCGTCGACGTTCTTGCCCGTCCAGTCGTAGTTCTTAATGCAGGTCACGACGTTGTCGAGCTGCGAGATACCGTCCTCGGCGATGTCATCGAAACGACCGACAAACGGGCTGATGTAGCGAGCACCGGCATTGGCGGCCATAAGGGCCTGCGTCGGCGAGAAGACGAGCGTCATGTTGACGCGCACGCCAGCATCGGCCAGCGCACGGCAGGCGGCAAGGCCGGCCTCGCACACGGGAAGCTTGACCACGATGTTGGGGGCGAGGGCGGCAAGGCGCTTGCCCTCCTCGATCATACCCTCGGCAGTGGTAGCGGTAGACTCGGCGGAAACGGGCAGGCCCTCGCAGAGCTCGGCAATCTTGAGCATATGCGGCTCAAAGTCGGCAAGCTTGCCGCCGGTCTTGGCGTACAGGGACGGGTTGGTGGTAACACCGGCCAGGCAGCCCCAGCTCTTGGCCTCGGCGATCTCGTCCAGATTGGCGGTATCGATAAAGAACTTCATGGTGCAAACTCCTTCGAAGGAATCCAAAACTCAAAAAATAGGACAAAGGGGATGTCCCTTTGTCCTATGTGCCGGGCCTGCGGCTGGGACATGCCCCAGGCCCGGCGTCGCGTAGGAAAAGCTACTTACTCGGCAAGAGCGGCCTCGATGCGGGTCGTGACGCCCTTGAGGTTAAGACCGACGACGTACTGCTTGATCGGGCGCTTGATGTGCTCGATGACAAAGCGCTTGCCGTCGATGTCCTGAGCGGCGAGGTTGCGGTAGAGCTTCTCGACCTGCTCCTTGACCTCGGGATCGTTGAACGCATAGTGACCGGAGACATCCAGGATCTTCAGGCTGAGCTCATCGTCGGCAAGAATGTCGTCGACCTGCAGGTTGACGTCGTCGCCAGTCATCCACTTGCGCCAGCGCTCGGTCTTGATAGCCTTGACCAGCAGGGTGTGATACAGGTCGGAGGGGTCATCGCACAGACCGTTGTCGACCAGGATCTGCTCGGTGGCGCAGAGCTTGAGGTAGGCGCGGGTCTCCTCGGTGCCATACTGCGGAGCAACGTTGGAGGCGGTCACGTGTGCCGGGATGTGCTCGAGCAGCGTCGCGTCGTCCAGATAGTCGGCGTTGTGCTCCTTCAGGCCCACGCCGTAGCGCTTAGCCATGTCGGCGAGCTCGCGGGCATTCTTGAAGTTGTAATGGCCGACCTGCTCGGTCCAACGGGTGAGCGTACCGGTCTGGCCGACGATAAAGGTGGGCATGGGGCAGCCGCGCTTCTCGAGCTCGGGCTGCAGCTGAGAAATGAACTCCTCGTACTTATCGGTAGAGGTCAAGCCGCCATTGGTCTCCTCGGTACCGACCTCATAGGCAACCTCGGGCAGGTTATGCTCGCGACGGTACTGCTCAAGGTAGTCGATAAGATCAATCGTGCGGCGAAGCACCACGTCGAGCGGAATAACCTTGCCGATCTGATAGGGGTCCTTGGTGGGGTCGACCATCAGCAGGTCAAAGCCCGCCTCCATGTCGGCGACGAAGGACTTGCGGGCGAGCTCCATGGCCTCGTCCTCGGGCAGGTGGGCGTTACGCTCCTCGTCGCGCTGCCACGGACCGCCGTGATCGCGGCACAGGTAGTACGGACCGGTGTAACCCACCTCGTCGGCAACCTTCTTGATGTCGGCGGCAAAGCGCGTCTGGTCCCAACCGTTGACGTAGCCGGCGCCCATCTCGTCCATATCGACCTGGTTGCGGCTGGCGATAAACATGGGCGGGAAATCCTCGTCCTTGGCAAGCTCGAACACGGCCTGAATCAGGTTGGGGCTCATGGGGCCAATGCCGACCATGGTTGCGTGATCGCCGCTATCCTGCAGCTTGAGCATGCCCTGAACGGCCTGACGGATGGTGAGGTTGGACATTTTGTTCTCCTTCTCCAGAGGATTTTTGACAAAAGTTCCCTGGGACCCAGATGTGGGCCCTATCAGTACGGATGGATTTTGTTGTGTAGGGGCGGTTGTGCGGAGTCAAATCCATCCCTCCGCACAACCGGAGTCCTTAAAGGTTTACTTGGCCTGCTTGTCGAGCGTGGGCTTCATGGCAATCAGGATTGCAGCGGCGACCACGGCGCCAATCACGATGTCCAGGCAGAACAGCGCGACGTTGTTGGTGGCAAGGGCGACGATAAAGCCACCGTGCGGGACGTAGCAGTCGATGCCCTGGAAGGCGGCAAGTGCCGCACCCACGGCAGAGCCGATGCAAATGCCGGGCAGGGTGTGACCGAGGTCCTTGACCGCGAAGGGGATAGCGCCCTCGGTAATACCGATGCAGCCCATGAACAGCGCGGAGATGCCCATCTGGCGGTCAGCGTCATCGAACTTGTTCTTGGCGATGAGCGCAGCGAGGCCACAGGCGATCGGGGGAACGGCGACGGCGACGCGGAACATACCGTTAGGACCGTAGATACCGGAGGCCATGATGGCCATGGTGAAGGTCGAGGCGGTCTTGTTGATGGGGCCACCCATATCGAAGGCGGTCATAACGCCAATGACCAGACCCAGGACAACTGCGGAACCGCCCTGCAGGCTGCCGAGCACGCCGGTGAGCCAGTCCATCACAAAGCCAAGCGGCGTGGCCAGGATGTAGATATAGGCCATGCCCAGGACAAGCGAGGTCAGAATCGGGATGATCAGGATGGGCATGATGGTCTGGATGGTGTTGTTGACCTTCCAGGTCTTCATCCAGCGGACAAAGTAGCCGCAGATGACCGCCATGATCATGGCGCCCAAGAAGCCGGTCGAAACGCTGTTGCCGTTAGGGGTAACGACTGCGTTGTTGACCAGGTAGCCCAGGACAAAACCGGGGGCGAGCGCGGGCTTGCCGGCCATCGAGTAGGAGATGTATGCCGCAAGCACCGGGATCATCATGGAGATGCCGGCCATGCCGATGGTGTTAAGGCTCACCATCAGCGGGTTCGTAACCTCCATGCCGTTGGCGCCGGCGGTACCGGATGCCAGCGAGAAGGCGAGGAACACGCCGCCGATAACGACGATGGGGATAAAATAGGAAACGCCGGTATTGAATGCATTGAGCAGCGTCTTGCCAGGATCGGCAAAGATAGACTGCTTGGACGCCGGTGTCGGGGCCTGCGGGGCAGCGGAGACGGCCTTCTTCTCTGCCTTGGCCTCGGCCTTGGACGCGTCAACGGCGCCACCCGTCGCCTTGATGATCTCAATGGCCTGGTCGATGATCTTTACCGGATCGGCGATTACATCCGAGGTGCCGACCTTCAGGAACTTGCCCTCGGCCATCTTCTGCTCAAAACGGTCCTCGTTCTCGACACCCACGTCGACGGACTCCAGGACCAGGTCGGCGGAGTCCACGTCTTCCTGCGTGAGCTCATTCTCGATACCCAGGCCACCCTGAGCCTCGACCTTGCACTCGATGCCACGGGCGGCGCATTCATCCTGAATCGCCTTCTGGGCCATATACGTGTGGGCGATACCCACAGTACAGGCGGCAACGCCTACGATCTTCATTGCTTCCCTCTTTTCATAGAGTTGCGTGCGCAAGACACCGTTTGCGGAGGCCTCCGGAGCATCCCCTGCCGTTTGGACTTGCTGTCTTTTCGACAAGAACAATATAGGTGCTCGTTTTTCTTAATGCCAGCTTATTTCGGTAAACGCGCAGGTCAGAGCGTTGGTTATGCGATTTAGTTATGCGTTTAACCAAAAATGAATCCTGCGATTTTGCCCTCGATTTCAAAAGTCAAGAAGTATTTGATTTTCTCGGTAGACGGCAGATGCGCATGCCGGTCACACATTTCGACCCCACCCGTATGCCGCATTTGTTGCATACTCATATGAAAGGAAAAAGCCGCTCACCGAAGCGTATCCTTCACCAAGACTCAAAGTCATCATGTTGGAAAATGCTCATCTGTCGGAAGGAGTCGCTGTGGCAAAACAGCGCGTTACGATCGCAGACGTCGCTCGAGAGGCGGGAACCTCGACGGCAAGCGTCTCGTATTACCTCAACGACAAACGAGAAAAGCTTAGCGAGAAGACGCAGAACAAAATCGCGCGCGTCATTAAGGAACTCGGATACGTTCCCAACGCCCAAGCGCAGACGCTCACCGGCAAGCAAACCCACGTCATTGCCATCATCATTTTGGATAACACCAACAAATGGGCGGGGCTCGTTCTCAATGGCATGGAGCAGGTCATGCTCCCCGCGGGCTACCAGACGGTCGTTTGCACGAGCAACTTTAACCCCGAGACCGAGCTCATGTACGTCGACAAGATGCTCTCGCTGGGCGTCGATGGCTTTATCATCCAGCCCACGGCAAACTTCAAAGCCGTGCATGACCGCATTAGGCGCGCCGGCAAGCCGGTCGTCTTTTTCGATGCGGCCATCTATAGCCCAGGTACCAGCTGGATCAAAACCAACCTTTACGACGGCGTGTACAACGCCACACAGACACTCCTCGACGCCGGCTACGAAGATTTCTTTTCCATTGCCGCCAACATGACCGAGATGCGCACCCGCATGGAGCGTTTTCAGGGGTATGCCGAGGCGCTGGCAGCGAACGGGCAGCTCTACAAAGCGATTCCCATCGATCACAACAAGCCGTCAATCAACGAGCTCACCGAATACTTTAAATTCAAGTTCAATCCCGCCAAGCGAACCCTTATCTTCGTGCAAAATCAGTGGGCACTTCCCCGTGTCTACAAGGCGCTTCAGCCAATGGCCCATCTGCTTCCGCAGCAAATCGGCCTTTTGGGACTCAACTGCGAAGACTGGACTAATCTCACCACACCGACCGTCTCCACCATCATCGAGCCCGTCGACCAAGAAGGTCGCGAAGCAGCCGAGATGCTGCTCGCCCTACTTGACGGAAGCAGCGAACCCGGCGAGCAGCGCATTCTCGAGTGCAAGCTCAACTGGCTCGACTCCACCTCGATCTAGACCGCGGGACAAATGAATCAGTAGCGTCTATCCCAAATCTTGAGTATTTGTTCGACAGAACGGCCCCTGCCGGCTCCTGCTAGACTGGTAGATTCCCAACCGTCCATCCAGGAGCCTCAATGTCGCGCAAGCCCGCCTACAAGCAAGTACTTTCCATCGGCACCGCCGTGGTGCTGGGGTTTGCGCTGTTCACAGGGTCGCTCGACGGGGCGCCCAAGCTGTTGTCGCCGCAAAGCGATGAGCAGGCGGTAGCTCTGGCCGAGAAACAAAACGAGAGTCCCAGCCGCACCGACGACGAGGCGGACCTGGTCGCCCGGCTCGAATCGGGAACAGCGAGTTCCTCGGACTCTCAAAATAGCCAAGACTCTGGCGATGGCTCCGATTCCGCCGCAACCGACACCGGCGACGGCGCTTCCGCGGACAGCGCCGCCGCCCCCATCGACGAGGTCGAAAACCCCGACCTCAACCGCGCCCGCGGTGTTTATCTCAGCAGCATTCCCGACTATGCCGGCAACCCCTACGTTGCCCTTCGCGCCAACAGCACGCACCCGCTCGGCACACCGTCATTCACGCTCGATGAATACGAGCGCGCCACCGAAGAGGGCTGCTTTAAGAAGTTCTCCAAGCTCGACAGCCTGGGCCGCACCCGCAAAGCACTCGCCTGCGTGGGCCCCGAATCACTCGGTCAAGGCGAGCGCGGCGATATCTCGCGTATCCATCCCGCCGGATGGCACCAGCAGCGCTACGACTTTATTCCGGGCCAGAGCCTCTACAACCGCTGCCACCTTATCGCCTGGTCGCTCTGCGGCGAAAACGCCAACCGCAAAAATCTCCTCACCGGCACGCGCTATCTCAACGAAACGGGCATGCTGCCGTTTGAGGAGCAGATTCTCGGCTACATCCGCGACACGGGCAACCATGTGCTCTACCGCGTCACGCCCATGTATAACGAAGAGGAACTTGTCTGCCGTGGCGTGCGCCTTGAGGCGCAATCGGTCGAGGACCACGGCAAGACCCTCTGCTTCCACGTATATTGCTACAACCTGCAGCCGCACGTGCAGATCGACTACGCCACCGGCCGCAATCAGGCCTCGGGAGACTAGGACCGACCAAGCTGCCCCAAAGCCTAAAATGATCCGTTTTCCTCCGTCCCCCGGGGATCAAAAGGGCCGCCCTGGATTGCCCAGAGCGGCCCTTGCACCGGCATGTATGTTGCAGGCAACGCCACACGCTACTTGGCGCGGCCCTCCTCATAGCGCTCCACGAGCTTGGCCTGAACGTCATAAGGCACCTGCTCGTAGCCAGCGGGCTTCATGGTAAAGTCGCCCGTGCCGCGCGTGATAGAACGTAGACGCGTCGAATAATCCGTCAGTTCTGCCAGCGGCGCCTGGGCAATGACCACGGTATCGCCGCGCTCATCGGTCTCCATACCCGTCACGCGACCGCGCGAGGCCGAGATGTCGCCCATCACGGCGCCGGCGTAGCTCTCGGGAATAGTCACCGTGATTTCCTCGATGGGCTCCAGCACCACCGGGTCGGCATCGGCACATGCCTTGCGCAGGCCGATGCGAGCCGCCGCGCGGAACGCCATCTCGTTGGAGTCGACGCTGTGATACGAGCCGTCGTACACAGCCACGCGAATGCCCGTGAGCGGATAGCCGGCAATAATACCGTCCTTCATGGTCTCCTGGACGCCCTTGTCCACGGCGGGGATGAGCGAGCGCGGGATGCGGCCACCCACGACCTCGTCAACAAACTCATAGCCGTCGCTCGTACCGTCGGGCCCAATGAGCGGCTCAACGCGCAGCCAGCAGTCGCCATACTGACCGGCACCGCCAGTCTGCTTCTTGTGGCGGCCCTGGGCACTCGCCGTGCGGCGAATGGTCTCGCGATACGGGATGCGAATCGGCACGCTTTTGGCCACGACCTTGGTGCGATCCTCAAGGCGATTGAGCAACACCGAAACCTGCGCCTCACCCACGGCGGAGATGATGGTCTGGCCGGTCTCCTCGTCGCGGTCGATGCTCATAGTCGGATCAGCCTTGCACGCCTTCTCGATAAACGTGTAGAGCTTCTCTTCGTCCCCGCGATTCTCGGCCTCGATGGCAATGCGGTACTGCGAGTTGGGGAACTTAAACGCCGCAGCCTCGACCTTGCCGGTAATCGAGAGCGTATCACCCGTCTCTGCCGCCAACTTGGGCGCCACGATAATGTCGCCGGCATAGGCATGGCCAACCTCGGTCATATCGCGGCCGCACATCACATACAGGTGAGCCAGACGGTCGCCCTTGCGCGTGCGCGCGTTGACCAGCTCAAGGCCCGGCTCAAGCGTACCCGTCAGCACCTTGATAAAGCTGATGCGACCCTGCTGCGGATCGGCCAGGGTCTTAAACACAAACGCCACCGGGCGGTCATCGTCACTCGAAATCTTAAGCGAATCGCCGTCGATGAGCGGCATCTCGCCGTAGTCCGTCGGCGCCGGGAAGTACGTGGCGATGTCGTCCATCAGCGAGTTGACGCCCTGCTCCTTAATGCAATCGCCCGCAAAGACCGGCACAAAGATGCGCTCGGCGATCGCCTTCGACAGCAGGCCTTCAAGCTCCTCCTGCGTCAGCGTCTCCTCGCCTTCCAGGTACTTCATCATCAGCTCATCGTCAGCCTCGGCCACCAGCTCGCACAGATGGTCATGGGCTTCCTCGGCCTGGGCACGATACTCCTCGGGAATCTCCGACTCAACGGCTTCGGTGCCGTTGCAGTGGCGCGCCTTCATGCGCACCAGGTCGATGATGCCGTCAAAGTCCTCGCCCTCGCCCCAGGGAAGGGTCACGGCGCCCAGGCGCGTGCCAAAGCGCTCTTGCAGCAGGTCCATCGTGGTCGCAAAGCTGGCCTCGGAGCGCGACAGGCGGTTTACGAACACCGCACGCGCCAGGCGCAGGTCCTCGGCGGCATACCAGAGCTTAACCGTCGTAGGCTGTGGGCCGGCCTCGGCGTCGACCACAAACAGAGCCGTCTCGCAGACGCTCATCGCGGCAAAGGCGTCGCCGATAAAATCGGGGTAGCACGGGGCATCGAGCACATTGATGCGCGCGCCCTTCCAGTCGATCGGCGCAATGGTCGTCGAGATGGAAAACGCACGCTTGACCTCTTCGGGGTCATAGTCGAGCGTGGGCTTGGTGCCGTCGTGGCCGCCCAGGCGGGCGGTCTTACCGGAAAGGTGGAGCATGGCCTCGGCGAGTGAAGTCTTGCCCACCCCGCCTTGGCCTACGAGCACCACGTTCCTTACGTTACCGGTCTTGGGAGCACCCATGATGACCTCCTTGCAGGGCCGCGCGCAATGCGCGACGCCAACGGGGAGAGTTCGCGGTCGGTGCCATCCCGGGAGCAGCATGGTCGGCAGCCGAGCCGACTCACCCTCCAAATGTCCTATGCCACCACCCTACCCTCACGGGCGACCGTCCATGCACACCTTTCGGCACACGTATGAATACAGGCGGCGAGAGGAAGAGACAAGCTTGTGAGGCGATTATTGAACCCCGTCGATGCAAACAAAAAGCCGCCACAGACCGTAAGACCTGCGGCGGCTTCGCCTCAATTAATAGTTGAGTAAATACCTGAGCCTATCCCTCGATACGGCTCAAGAACTCACGGGTGCGCTGCTCGCGCGGATGGTCGATGACCTGCTCGGCAGGACCCTCCTCGACAATACGACCGCCATCCATAAAGACCACGCGGTCGGCAACATCGCGCGCAAACTGCATTGCGTGGGTCACGATCACCATCGTCATATTCTGCGCGGCAAGGTCTTTAATGACATGCAGCACCTCGGCCGTCAGCTCGGGATCGAGTGCCGAGGTCGGCTCGTCAAAGAATAAGATTTCCGGATCGAGCGCCAGGGCGCGGGCAATACTCACGCGCTGCTGCTGACCGCCCGAAAGCTCACATGGCACCTCACTCTCGTTACCCGTAAGCCCCATCTGTGTAATAAGCTCGTGTGCACGGGCCTCCGCCTGCTCGCGCGGACGCTTAAGCACACGAATCGGCGCATCGATGATGTTTTTCATCACGGTATAGTGCGGGAACAGGTTGTAATTTTGGAACACCAGGCCGAATCGCGAGCGCGCCCGCTTGGGCACATCGCCCTTCGCATAGACCGCGCCCGAACCCGCATCCGTCGCAACGGCAAGGTCACCAAACGAGAGCGAGCCTCCGTCGAGTGTCTCGAGCAGCGTGGCACACCGCAGCAGCGTGGACTTGCCGCCACCCGAAGGCCCGATAATCGCCACGACCTCGCCACGCTTCACCTCAAGCGAGATATCCTTGAGCACCTCATTGCCGCCAAACGCCTTACGCGCGTTCGATATATTCATTACCGAATTAATCATGGTAGTAATCCAATTTTTTCTCGGCAGCACCCAACAGCATCTCGACCACACAGTTAAAGACCCAGTAGATCAGTGCCGCAATTGCAAACGGCACCATACTCACTTGAGAGGCAACCAGCGCCTTGGCCGTCGAGAACATTTCCCCCACGCCGATGGCAAACGCCAGCGACGTGTCTTTGACCAGCGTGATAATCTCGTTGCCCATCGCCGGCAAAATGCGCTTGGCAACCTGCGGCATCACGATGTACAAAAACGTCTGCAGGCGCGAGTATCCCAGCACCTCGGCGGCCTCATATTGACCGCGCGGAATCGACTGCAGGCCCGAGCGATAGATCTCGGCAAAGTAGCCGGCGTAGTTGATGATGAACGCCACAACGCACGCCGTCCACTTGGAATCGGGCGTAAGCGAAATGCCGAACACGTAATACGGGGCAAAGTAGATGGCAAACATCTGCAGCATGAGCGGCGTACCGCGCATGACCGAAATGTAGATGCGCGCAATCCAGCGCAGCGGCGCGACCTTGCTCATGCGCATAAACGCCACGGGGATCCCCAGGGGAATCGACCCGAGCAGCGTCAGCACAAACAACTGCAAACTGACCAAGAATCCCTGGCCAAGCATCTGCATCATGACCTGAATAGACATTACTTGAGCACCCAATTATCGAAAGACAAACCATAGCTTGAATATTTATCGCAGAGGTCCTTGACCGTGCCGTCCTCGTAGAGCGCCTTGAGCGACTCGGTCACGGCGTCGGCCGACTTGGTGTCGCCCTTCTTAAAGCCGACGGCGTAGTGCTCGCTGGACAGCGGCTCATCAAGCTGCGTATAAGCATCGGGCTTGGCGGCAAGCTGATACTGGGCAATCGAAAGGTCGCAAGCCACGGCATCGACCGCGCCGCTCTCGAGCTGCATAAAGGCCGTGTTGTACTCGCCGATCGTGTCGAGCGTGGCAAACGTCGCCGCCAGATCCTTCTGGTCACCCTCAAGCACATCCTGCGCAGCGGAATCGGTCTGGGTAATCACGGTCTTGCCGGCAAGATCGTCCCAGCTCTTGATGCCCGCATCCTTCTTGACCACCAGCACCTGCTCGTTGAGCATGTACGGCTCGGAGAACGTGTAGTCGTCCTCGCGGCCCTCCATGGTAAAGCCGTTCCAGATGCAGTTGATGGCGCCCGAGTTAAGCAGCGTATCCTTGGCATCCCAGTCGATGGCCTCGTATTTGACCTCCCAGCCCTGCTTATCGGCAACAGCCTTGGCCAGATCGAGATCAAAGCCGGTGTACTCGCCATCGTCGCCCACAAAGCCGTACGGAGGATAGGACTTATCAAAGCCCACCACGAGCTTCTTGGACTCCGCAGCGCCCTTCACATCCTTGGCCGCGGCAGAGCCAGCAGCGGAGCCCTTGCCGGCACCACCGCCGCAGCCGACAAGACCAAGGCCAAGCACCGTGGCAAACGAGCCGGCTAGACCAACAAACTGACGACGAGACATATCGGTATTCATGGTATTCCCCCTTGGTGGCACTTTAGTTAGGTAAAGTGAGTCATGTAACGTTCAGAATCATACACTTTAGCGTGATAGAGCACAAGGGAGGGGTTGCCCGCTGGGCTCCGGGGCGGGGGGTTAGGTTGCGGGGGGACAGTGCGGGTCACCACCGGGGGGCGCATTAGTGGGCGGCGGGTGGTGGGGGCGTGG
>UQAU01000045.1 GCA_900539035.1 uncultured Collinsella sp.
AATCGTATAACCGTGCAACGGAAAAGAGCCGCCCTTTCGGACGACTCAAACTGTAATGGGGCTATTTTAGCTACCCCACTCGCAACTTATATTGACGTCGCCGTTGTCGTCGTTTCGTTCGTCTGGGCCGTTTCGACTTCGCTGCCTTGTTCGTCCTCGTCCTTTTGCGCGTCGGCGATGGTGGAGGCCGCCGCGACGATGCCGCGCTGGGGCGCAACGCCTGTCTGGGTCTGAGCGCCCTCGACAACTTCTGTGCCTGCATGCGCGAGCTCGGGCGATTTAAACACTGCGTCCAAGTTGGCGCCACCGCCGGCATATCCGAGCGCTGCGAGCGCGATGACGATCACCACAACGACGGCCACGACCGGCACATAACGATGCCAACCAGCAGGATTGAGCCCACTGCGGCGAGCCGCCCCGCGGCTGATGTAACCAAGCGTGCCGTCGTGCTTGAGCTTTGAGCCTACCACGCGTTTGCGGCCCCACAACGAGGACTCGGCTTGCATGGCCAAGCGGGCGCTTGCCGAAGGATAGCCGTATTTAGTGCGTTTGAACGAGCCATCAAACCCCGAGGCGTGTTTACCCCACGTCACCGATGTTGTGCGTCGGTTGACCGGCGCGGCACTCCGCCTTCTGCGGCTCGGTTTTGAAGTCTCAGCCATATGCCCTCGCACGCCGTAACCAAATCGAAACAATAACGCTTTGGACTGTAGCACACGCGTCGCGCGCGGTCACGGGCGCCTCGCTCAACGGTCATCGTCCTTCAGCAAGCGCCACAGCGTTGTACGGCTTATGCCCAGCACCTCCGCCGCACGGGTTCGGTTGCCGTGGAGATGGTCTACAACCAGATGCGCGATATCTCGCTCGGTATCGGCCAGCGGTCGCAGGATATACAGGTCACTTTCGAGCGTCGGGGCGCCAAAGGTTGCGGTCTTAATCACGTCCTCTTGGGCGAGCACTTCCTCCGCCACGGCGCGGTCCACCGTGCCCGCCCCCACCAATATATACAGTCGTTCCGAGACCTCGCGGAGCTGCAGATAATTGCGCGGCCAGCGGTAAGCATCGAGCGTCTTCGTCGCCGCGGCAGACAGCGTGGGCGCTGCCGTCCCAAATGCGTCAGCGAGATATTCCAAATAGCGCGCAACCTTCGTCGACGCGGCTCCCTGCTCGGCGATTGCCGGCGCCACGCTCACCGCACAGGCAAAGCGCTCGGTCACAAAAGCAGCCTGATCGCTTTCGCTGCCGCCCGGCATGTCATTCGCCGTCAGCACCACATGGC
Source organism: uncultured Collinsella sp. (assembly GCA_900539035.1). Classification (GTDB taxonomy): domain Bacteria; phylum Actinomycetota; class Coriobacteriia; order Coriobacteriales; family Coriobacteriaceae; genus Collinsella. The sequence goes on from UQAU01000045.1 coordinate 1,280, forward strand.
AGCGCGTCGCCAACGCGGTGTCGGCCATCGTGGAAACGAGCTCGCGGAGGCGCTGGGGGCCAACCGCATTCCAGCCCTCAATGCAAAGTGTCAGCCCCGTTTGGAACAACGGCGATTCGGAGCTTTTGAACACGTGGCGCCAACCGCGCTCGGTGAGTTCATCGAGCGCGACGGAAACAAAGGGCTGATCGGCAAAAGGACCGTCCAGATAGAGGCGCTTGGCGATCTCGACCTGACCCGCTCCCAGCTCACCCTCGAGCATAAGGGGCACACCGCGCGCGTAGCTCTCGGCAACCGGTGCAGCCACCGCAGCGGCACCCTCAACGATGCCGTACGCGCTCGATTCGTAGCGGGCCTCAACTTCGTCGGCGTTGAGCCACTCGATGCCCGCATGCGCCGCGGCACCGCGCACCTCGCGGACCACGACGGCCCAAAGGCCCCCGCCCTCTTTGTCGGTGGGGCGAACGGTCAGGCTCAGGCGCGTACCCTCACGCCCCATAACAAGACGCGCGCCGTCTCCTATACGGTCGAGGCGTTCGGCAACAAAAGTCGCCACATCCCGCTCAAGCGCCGCGTCATTCATGGTCGAGATCGCGACGTCCCCACGCGCATCGATTGCCAATGCCGAGGCCCCGGCAGCAGCTAGGGCATCGGTCAAGATGTTCAGCTTGGCATCGCTATCCATGATTTGCCCCTGTCCGCGGCGACGTGCAACCGCCGACGGTCGTACGACCGAGTGTTTCAAAATTGAACGATATTGCCCACCAAACACTATAGGGCAGAAAGCGCCGTCCTGCGAGTATAGGTGTTGCCCCGCATCGCCATCCTGGCGGGGCGATAAGAGCTCTTCGGGACTTATAAACCTGCGGACAAGCCATACCCGCAAGAGCTCCTATCGCTCCACCGCAGGCATGCGCTCACCAGCACGCAAATAAGCTACTTCTCTACCAGATTCCCAGCACGTGCTGCATTCCCAAACTCATGCACGCAATGCCAATCCAGCAGCAAAAGCCCAGCGCGATGGGCTTGCCGCCCTTTTTGACCAGCTCGACGATATCGGTATTAAAACCAATAGCCGCCATGGCCATCACAATAAAGAACTTCGACAGCTCCTTGATGGGCGCCGTGATGGACACAGGAAGCTGAAACACCGTGGTGATCACGCTCGCCAGCACAAAGAACAGCACAAACATGGGAAACGCGCGTTTAAGCGAGAACGTGCTCTTAGCGTCGCCACCGGCCTTGCGTGCCAGATGCATCTGCCAGCATGCGAGGACCAACGTGATGGGAATAATGGCCAGCGTCCTGGTGAGCTTGACCACCGTGGCGCTCTCGAGCACATTGGCGCCGGGATGCATGCTGTCCCAAGCGCTCGCCGCAGCCGTTACGGACGAGGTGTCGTTGATGGCGGTACCGGCAAACAGGCCAAAGCCCTCGTTGGTCAGCCCGAGCATGCCGCCGAGCGTCGGAAACACGAGCGCCGCGATAACGTTAAACAGGAAGATGACCGAAATAGCCTGGGCAATCTCGCGATCGTCGGCATCGATGACGGATGCGGTCGCGGCGATGGCAGAACCGCCGCAAATCGACGAACCCACACCCACAAGCGTCGCGATCTTGCCCGGCACGTTCATGACGCGGCAGAGCACAAAGGCAATGACAAGCGATGTCGAGATTGTCGCCACGATAATCGGCAACGACTGGGCGCCCTTGGACAGAATCTGGGAGAGGTTCATGCCAAAGCCAAGCAGGATAACCGCGTACTGCAAGACTTTTTTGGACGTATAGGTAACGCCGGCGGCGAGCTGTTCGCGACGATTCTTGGGAAAGACGAGCGCCAGGACCATGCCAAAGAGGATGGCAAATGCCGGACCGCCGACCACCTCAATCTGTTTGCCGAGCAACGTTGCGGGAATGGCGATGATCAGGCAGAACAAGACGCCTTTCCAGCGCTCGCGTACGATATTTGCCAGTTGCATATGGGATTCCTTCTTTCTATTTCACGTTTGCGACGGCTTATGATACGGCAACATTGAGCGCAGCCTTGCGCAAACACAGACTAAGATGCCGCAATAGTTCTCAGGCAACAGCCGAATTACCCACCGCGGAGAGCTGATTCGCGGCATAATTAACAACTGACATATGAGTTTGATAGAACAGTTGCGAGGCGCTATGGAAGAATCGATGCACGTCGGCGAGCAGGAAACGAGCCTACAGGACCAGTCCTACCACACCATTCGACGCAAAATCGTCTACCTGGACTACAAGCCGGGCGAAAAGCTGGGCGTCAAGCAACTTTGCGACGACCTGGATATGGGTCGCACGCCCGTGCGCGAGGCTTTGGTTCGCTTGGCGCAGGAAGGCCTGGTGCGCACCGTGCCCCAGAGCGGCACCTACGTCTCACCCATCAACCTCACCCTTGCCGAGAGTGCCTGTTACATCCGCGAACATCTGGAAAAGCAGGTGATCGTGGAATGCTGTGCGCGCGCCACGTCGGCCGGCATCGAGCAGCTCGACCGCGCCATCGCGCTGCAGGAAAAGGCCATGGCCGAAAAGGATCGCATCGGCTTCTTTTTGAGCGACAACCTCATGCATCACATGATTTTCAGCATCGCATGTCGCAGCACCGTGTGGTCGTGGCTCGAAGAGACCAATGCCGACTTGGAGCGCTTCCGCTGGCTGCGCGCTGCCACGCAGGTTCTCGACAATCAGGACATCGTGAACGAACACAAGCAGATTCGCCGCGCTATCGCCGGTCGCGACCCCATCGAAGCGAGCTTTTTGGTCAGCAAGCACCTGCACATGATGTTCCGCAACCAAACCGAGGTTCTGGACCAGTTCCCCGAGCACTTCGAGACCAGCAAGCTCCGCTAACCTGCCAAAAAGGGACAGGTTCATTTTGGCAGGTTTTATCTGGTCAAATGAAACAAGGCCCGACTCCGCCACAACGGAGCCGGGCCTTAGTTGTTAGAACGACGGAACTCGATTACTCGACAGTAACGCTTTTCGCCAGGTTGCGAGGTTGGTCAACGTCGCAACCGCGCAGGATGGCCACCTCGCGGGCGAGCAGCTGCAGCGGAACGCTCGCCGTGATGGGGCTGAACACGTCGCGGACTGCCGGCACGCGGATGATGCAGTCGGCGATCTTGTTGATCTCCTCGTCGCCCTCGGTGGCAACGACGATAACCTTGGCGCCGCGCGCCTTGCACTCCATAAGGTTCGACACGGTCTTGTCGTAGGTGGCACTCTTGGTGGCCACGGCGATGACAGGGAAGCCCGGGTCGATCAGGGCAATGGGGCCGTGCTTCATCTCGCCGGCGGCGTAGGCCTCGGCGTGCAGGTAGCTGACCTCCTTGAGCTTGAGCGCACCCTCGTAGGAAATAGCGGCACCCATGCCGCGGCCCACGAACAGCGCCGACTGCGCATCCTTGCACAGCAGGGCGGCCTCATGCACGGCATCGGTCTGCGTGTCCAAAATCCACTGGATCTGCTCGGCCGTATCGGAAAGCTCGCGGAACAGCATGCGCGCCTGCTTGGTGGTCAAGCGGTACTTGACCTGCGCCAGCAGCAGGGCCAAAAGCGTAAGGCTCACGACCTGGCCGATGAAGCTCTTGGTCGAGGCGACCGCGATCTCCTTGTTGGCCTTGGTGTAGATGACGCCGTCGCTCTCACGCGCCACGGGGCTGCCCACCACGTTGGTGATGCCGAAGACCTTGGCACCCTTGATGCGCGCGTCGCGAATGGCGGCAAGGGTATCGGCCGTCTCGCCCGACTGGGACACGGCAACGACAAGCGTCGTCGGCGTGATGATGGGGTTGCGATAACGGAACTCGCTGGCCGCCTCCACCTCGGTGGGGATGCGAGCCCAGCCCTCAATGAGATTCTTGGCAATGAGGCCAGCGTGATAGCTGGTGCCGCAAGCGATCACGTAGACGCGGTCGATGTCGTTGAGCTCCTCGAGGGAAAGGCCCAGCTCGTCAATGTCGAGCTCGCCGGCCGGCGTCATACGACCGACCAGCGTGTCGCGCACGACGCGCGGCTGCTCGTGAATCTCCTTGAGCATAAAGTCGGGATAACCGCCCTTTTCTGCCATGTCCAGGTCCCAGTCGATGTGGGTGACCTTGGGCTCGATAACGTTGCCGACCTCGTCGGTATACTCGACGCCTGCGGGCGTGAGCTTGGCAAACTGACCGTCCTCGAGCACCACGACATCGCGGGTGGCATCGATGAGCGCAATGACATCGGAGGCAACATAGGCGCCGGTCTCGCCCGCGCCGACCACGATCGGGGAATCCTTGCGGGCCACGGCGATCACGCCGGGCTCGTCAGCGCACACGGCGGCCAGACCATAGGCACCGACCACGTGGGTGCAAGCCTCGCGCACGGAGGCCATCAGGTCGTGCGTCTCGGCATAAGCCTCTTCGATCAGATGAGCGAAGACCTCGGTATCGGTCTCGCTCTTAAAGTGGTGGCCGCGGCCCTCCAGCTCTTCGCGCAGCTCGGCGAAGTTCTCGATGATGCCGTTGTGGACGATGGCGATACGACCGTCGCAGCTGGTGTGGGGGTGAGCGTTAACGACCGAGGGCTTGCCGTGGGTGGCCCAACGGGTGTGGCCGATACCGCAGGTAGCGTCGCTGTCGATGTTGGAAAGCTCGCTCTCCAAGCCCGCGACCTTGCCCACGCGGCGGATGACATCGAGGTGCGCCGCGGCGCCCTCGCCCACCTCGAGCGCGACGCCCGAGGAGTCATAGCCGCGATACTCCATACGCTTGAGGCCCGTGACTAGGATGTTCTTTGCAATATCAGAGCCGGTGTAGCCGACGATTCCGCACATAAGATAAATCCCTTCGTTCGCGTGACTGCAAGACGTCCACGCACAAGGGGCGCTGAGACGTATAACGTTCGAGTATTGTACTCACGCAAGCACAAGCTGATATACCAGAAGTGGTATCTCAACTTAGATACCACCCGATGCACACACGTCCAGCCGATCCATACCACCACAAAGGTACCTGCCCCCTTCGTGGTGGTTGCGCCGGCAACGGCGTTTCCCCAGATAAACCTGCCAAAATAAACCTGTCCCTTTTTGGTAGGTTTGGGATGCTACAATCTGGCTTGTACTTGAAACGCATCAAAGGGGCCGCTATGGCAAAGGTAAAAATCAGCGACGTCGCGCGCGAGGCCGGGGTTTCGTTGGGCACGGTTTCCAACGCGCTCAACCACCCCGAAAAGCTGCGCCCCGAGACCCTCAAGCTCATCAACGAGACCATCAGTCGCCTTGGCTACCTGCCCAACCAAAGCGCCCGTCAGCTCGCGGGCGGCGCCACCAAGTCCTTTGGCCTGGTGCTCCCCCGTCTCGATCACGGCTTTTCACTCCAAATCGCCAGCGGCGCCCACAACGAGGCCCGCAAGCACGGCTACGACCTGCTCATCGCCAACGCCGATAACGACGATATTCTCGAGGACCATTACCTGCGCTACTTTATGGGCACCCAGATGTCCGGCGTCATGGTTCAGCCCATGGCATCCCCCGACTGGCACCCCGCCATGACCAAGATGCCCGTGCCGATCGTCCATCTGGACATCCATTGCTCCGAGCCCGGCTACTACGTAGCGGCCGACAACGAGGCCCAGGGTCGCATCATTGCCGAACTCGCCATCGCCCGCGGCGCGCACCATATTGTCGTCGTCGGCCGAGCAGCATTTATGCAACTCACCCTGCGCGTCCTCGGCATTCATAAGGCGCTCGCCCTGCATCCCGATATCAAAATTGAAGTCATTGACGCCGGAGAGTGGAATACCGCAGCCGACGGCTACAGTATTGGTGCTCAGATTGCCGGGCGCCCTGCCGACGAACGCCCCGATTTTGTCGTCGGCCTGACCGACGTGCTGGCCTCGGGCGTTATCTCGGCATTGGTCGACAAAGGCATCTCCGTCCCCGAGCAGGTTCGCGTGGCCGGATGCGACGGCAACCCGCTCGCTTGGAGCGGATCGGTCCCGCTCACTACGGTAGCGCCCCCGGGCTACGAGATTGGCCGCAAGGGTGTCCAACTGCTCATGGAGCAAATCGAGAACAAGGCCCCGACAAAGACCAAGCATATCCACGTCGGCTCTGCAGCGCGCACCGTCACCGCAGCCACCACCGCGGAGGACATCAACCGCCAAGAACTGGTACGTCCGTTCCTACTGGAACGCGCCAGCACCCAGGCAAGCAGCCAGACCGACGCCACGGCCATCAACCTCGGTGCGTATCTATAGCACGCCCGCGAGTATGCTAAGTCGCCGCTTAAGCAAAAGGGGCCCGACCATTGCCGGACCCCTTTTGCTTGAGCGCAAACGTGGGCAATTGCTCGTTTCAACACCGCAATTGTCTAGCGCACGGCCTTGACCGCCGCCGCCAGATCGAACAGCGTATCGAGCACGGCCTCGCAGCCATCCACCACGTCCTGCGGCAGCGGCACAATATCGGGGACGGTAAAGACGTGGCAGCCGGCCGTAATGCCCGAGACGCAGCCGTTGCGCGAATCCTCGACCACGGCACATTCCTCAGGAGCAAAGCCCGCGCGCTCGCAGGCGAGCAGATACATCTCGGGGTCGGGCTTGCCGTGCACGACGTCCTCGCCACACGTTACCGTTTCAAACTTGTCAAAGAGGCCAACCATCTTAAGGTTGCGCTCGGCCGTAACGAGGCGCGACGACGTCGCTAGACCAACGTGATAGCCCGCAGCCAGCAGCTCGTCTAGGCACTCGGCGGCACCGGCCTTAAGTTCCAGTTCGGTCTTGACCATCTCGTCGCGAATCTCCTTGTGGCGACGATAGATCGCCTCGGTGGTTTCGTGGCTGCCATAATGCTTATCGAGGATGTCCATAACATCGGGCAGCGTGCGGCCGATAAACTGATGGATCAGCGCTTCATCAATCGCGAGCCCCAGCTCAGCGGCGCCTGCCTTCCAGGCCTTAATCCCCAAACGCTCGGTATCGACCAGCGTTCCATCCATGTCAAAAATAACAGCCTTGATCATATCGGTCCCCCTCGCCGGATTGCATTACTGCCACTCTACCGCACTTTACAAGCTTGTATATAACGTATATAGCATATTGCACTTTCGTTACATAGCTGGAAGTCTTATGACAAGCAGCTCGGTGGGATTATAGTTTCATCCGAGCTTTAATAACTGTAAGGAACTTTCATGCTTTCAGACACCACCGCACCCGCAGAGGAGCTTCAGGACAAACTCGCAGCACTCGAGCAGCTGCTTTTGGCATACGGACGCGTCGCCATCGGCTTTTCCGGTGGTGTCGACAGCAGCTTTTTGGCCGCGGTCTGCGCCCGCATCATGCCTACCAATACCCTCCTCGTCCATCTCACCACGCCGCTCATCGGCACGCCCGAACAGACTTCGTTTGAGCAGTCCGTTGATGGACAGGCCAATGAGGGGCCGCATTTTAGGCTCCCCGTGCTCAATCTTTCGGTGGATCAGCTGCAGCTCCCCCAAGTAGCCTGCAACGATGCCAATCGCTGCTACCACTGCAAGCACGCTGGCTTTACCGCCATCGTCAACCACGCCAAGTCGCTCGGCTTTTCCACCGTCATCGATGGCAGCAACGCAAGCGATCGCGGTGACTACCGCCCCGGCATGCGTGCGACAGAAGAGCTCGGCGTACGCTCACCCCTTATGGAGGTCGGCTTTACCAAGGACGAAGAGCGCGAGCTACTGCGCGCATGGGGTTATCCCGTTTGGAACCTGCCGGCGGGAGCCTGTCTTGCCACGCGCGTCCCCACGGGCGAGGAGCTTACGCGCGAGAAGGTCGATTTAATCCGCGCCTGCGAGGATTACCTGCACGATCTTGATTTGGCACAGGTACGCGCGCGCTTGGTCGGCGGCTGCATGCATATCGAGGCCGCACCCGCAGATGTTGCCAAGATTGCCGCCCTCGGCGGTGCCGCCATCGACGACAAGGGCAAGACCCCGCTGCCCGCCGTTATCGAGTCCGCGCTGCGCGAGCTGGGCTGCGACCATATCTCCCCCGAGGTCACCCCCTACATTCACGGCAACATGAACCTTTAGGTTACGCCGTTTTACAAACGGCGTAACTGCTCGGCGCTGCGCAGGCCCCGGGCACGGCAATCTGACGTTCAACTTCACGGGCGCGACCAAAAGGTCAGCGCCCGCTTGTTTCACGTCACCTTACCGCACCCGGAGCCTGCTCGCTCGCATATGCTCAACCTGGACTGCGTTAACTGACCTACCAAAAAGGGACAGGTTTATTTTGGCAGGTTTTATCTGGGGAAATATCGCGAGGCAGTCGCCCCCCTAGCACCCATCTCACTTCGAGAGACACAAGAGGGGCGACTCGGCTGCATCTACTTCTTCCGATAGCGGCGGTTGCGGCTCGTCGACGAACCCATTACTTCGATGAGCCCTTTATCCGCCATTTTTGGCAGATGGTAGCGGACGGACGAAATTTTGACCCCCGATGCAGCCGCTATTTCTCGCGCCGTCATATCCACTTCGGCGCTGAGAGCCTCCAGGATCCTATCCGCTGTCGAAGCTGACGATTCTCTGCTCATATCGATAATCTCAAACGTGTCTTTGCCACATTTTGACAGGACATGTTTATCGACAAGATTCCCGCAGATCAGGCGAATGTCATCCGAATCCCACTTCAGGGCCTCTCGTATTTTTTGAACATCGCATACGCACCCATGCTCCCGCATAAACATGAGCAGTGTTTCCTCGCGATCCGTCAGCTCGGTGCCCACATGGCTCTGAATCCACGTGCGGTTTTCAGCAAGCTCCGCCCCGTGCCGGGAAAGCAGCACCGTAAACGAATCGGCCTTAACGATAAATTTCGGCCTTCCAAGCGAACGAGACTCCATCTCGCGAATCATAGCCGGGATACCAGATCCCTGGCTTTCCGCAACGGCCCCCTCGGCATGCTCTAACGGCGTCGCCCCCATTAGGCTCATGAGCTTTGAGTTTCGGCAGCGCGATTCCCCGTCTGCAAGATTGTCCACCGTCTTTCCGCCCCAAAGGCCGCCAGGGTTTTTGATCTCTATTCTGTCTGGATAGATATCGACACTCACGGCCTGCCCCACAAACATGGGCGAATATTCTCGATGGATGCAGGCATTTGCCAAGGCCTCGCGCAAAACCTCCTGGGGAACTTCCCAATCCTCCCTTCTGCCAGCGCCTTGCACTATCGTCGCTTTGCGCAAGTTTCGTCCAATCGCGGCAAGGGCATCTTCGATGCAAGCCGGAATCGGGCCATCGCACAACTGGCGGTCAATAAACCGGGGTTGCCCGGGTGCAGATTTTTCCACATCGGAATGAACGGCGACATCGATCATCAGTTTGGGATAGAACTGCTGGGGGTAAATTCCCGCCGACAGAAGCCCCGCGAGCTTCACGGCACCATCCTTTGTAGTGATATTGAGTCTGACCAGCTGCTTTTCCAGCGTATCGGCCCCGCGCAAAACGCGCGGGGTCTGCAGCCGGCGATTTGCGATAATAGACCGCACGACATCTGGATCCAAATCCTCGACCGTTGCCTCCGAAACCACCGTGCCGTCTGCATCGCTCGGAAGCAACGCACTCTGCAGCTCATATAGCTCAGCGGGTGACATCTTGATATCTTTATCATCCACGCGCTTGTAGCTACCGTTCTGCACGCCGCGCGCACCGATATAGCAAGGCTTCGCTTTAAGCTCAAGTTCAAAGATGCGCACCAGAAGCACCTGGAGCCCGTCGACCTCGCCTCGATCAAGCTCGTACCGCGGCGCATGGGCCACCACTGCCGCTGAGCCTCCGTCTCCGATACCCGAAACAAACTGATCGCGCACCCTATCGATAGCAAAGTTAGCCGAAGGAACAAATCCTTCGGCTTCGTTCAGGCCCAAAATAATGAGCCCACCCGCAGTGTTCGCAAAAGCGCTCACTGTCTCCCATACGTCTGCGCTCAATTTATTCGTGCAGGCTTTAACTTCTACCGATGCGTCATCAGTCCCTCGCCTGCGAAGGCGCTCAACGATAAGGCCAAGGGGTTCATCCAGCAGCATTGACATTCCGTCTCTCTAAAACGATAGATTTATCTCTCTAAAGTATAGTATATCTCTCTAACTTTAGAGAGATAAGCACCTTATTTTAGAGAGACATTTAGAGAGATGTATCGAATTCACTGTTAGATTGCCCAATGTTATCTCTTTAACTGACCTTCTCTTTAAAGAGACATTTAGAGAGACGAGCGCAATCTCTCTAATCAAGGGCTCCACTCTTTAAGGTGCACACTTCCTAACCGTGCCCTAAGTTGCGGTGAAATAACTCACGATTAGCCTGCCAAAAAGGGACAGGTTTATTTTGGCAGGTTTTATCTGGGGAAATGTCAAATGGCCCCACACGCCCAACCACCGCAGCTCCATATGAGGCAAATGAATCCGTAGCGTTTGTCCCAAATCTTGAGTATTTGTTCGGTGGAGCGGCCCCTGCCGGCTCCTGCTAGACTGGTAGATTCCCAACCGTCCATCCAGGAGC
>UQAU01000046.1 GCA_900539035.1 uncultured Collinsella sp.
CGCACCCGAACGGGCACAAGGGTGCTTAAGGCCGACTTAATCACCCACGCTTGTTGTGTGTGGCGTGTGTCGCCTCGGGCATAATGGAGCGCGAGAGGAGCACGCATGAACGAGCGCATACTGGTAGTTGATGACGAGAAGGCCATTGCCGACCTAGTGGGCATCTACCTTACAAAAGAAGGCTTTGACGTCCAGATTGCCTATAGCGGGGCCGATGCTGCCAAGGCAATCTTGGAGCAGGAGTTCGATCTGGCGCTGCTGGATGTCATGCTGCCCGATATCGATGGCTTTGAGCTGCTGCGTACGATCCGTTCCAGCCATACCTATCCCGTGATCATGCTGACGGCGCGCGATGCCCAGCAAGACAAGATCGAGGGCCTTTCGCTTGGCGCGGACGATTACGTGGTCAAGCCGTTCCGCCCGCTGGAACTCATCGCGCGCGTGCACGCTCAGCTTCGCCGCTACACCAGCTACGGTAGCCGTGCACAGGCGGCCGAGTCGCTGACCATTCAGCTCGACGGCTTGGAGATCAACCGCGATGCTCGTTCCGTGACAGTGGACGGTTCACCGGTTCGCCTCACGCCCACCGAGTATTCAATCTTGCTGTATCTGGTCGAGCATCGCGGCAGCGTGGCGGCCGTGGAGGACCTGTTCCGCGCGGTGTGGAACGAGGACTTTATGCCCGGCTCCAACAATACGGTGATGGTGCATATTCGCCACTTGCGCGAAAAGATCGGCGACGACGCACAAAAGCCACGCTTTATCAAAAACGTCTGGGGCGTCGGCTACATAATCGAATAACGCTTTTCGCTTGTGAGGATCTTGATATGACAAAAGACGATAGACAAGCGTTCGAGGTGCCCGATCGACTCTTTGAATACGTGAGGTCGGTCGTCGACAATCGCGCGCTTGCAACGGTGCTGCTCTTTTTGCTGACCCTGCTGCTGATTGGCATCGATAACATCGCTGGAATCTTGGCGGTGCTGCTTGTCGGCTTTTTGCTGATCGATCGATTTGAGATCGTGCGCCGCTGCGTGGTGATTGGCGGCGCCGCGTGGGCCATGACGTTGGCGATCGGCGCCATGGCGCTCGGCGGCTTCGAAGGGCCGGTGCTGTTCGATGCCGGCTTTGTATTCAACATGCTTGGCTTTGTGCTGGCACTTGCCGTGTGCGTGCTGTTCTTGTGCGGCCGCGCCCTGTACTACCAGGGCTACGAGCAGGGCGAGCAGCATGCCGATTGTGTGCTGGCCGCTCGTATTCAAGATCGCCTGATCGATCACCCCGACACCTGGGACAACATTGACGGCGACTTCTTGGAGGTCGAGGGCGCCCTTAACCGCGTGCGTGACCGTGAGCGCAAGGTGCAGCAAGCTCTGCGTGACGAGTCGCATCGCAAGGACGATCTGGTCACGTACTTGGCGCATGACCTACGCACCCCGCTTGCCAGTGTGGTGGGCTATCTTTCGCTGCTGCAAGAGGCTCCTGAGTTGCCAGTTGAGCAACGTGCGCGCTTTACGGGCGTGGCACTCGACAAGGCCCACCGGCTCGATGCGCTCATCGAGGAGTTCTTCGATATCACGCGCTTTGACTTCCACGATATCGTGCTCACGCGCGGCTATGTTGATCTGGGGTTGCTGCTGGCTCAGGTGGCTGACGAGTTCTATCCCATCCTCAACGAGCAGCATAAGGAAGCCCAAGTTGATATTCGCGAGGACCTGACGGTGCTCGTGGATGGCGACAAGATGGCTCGCGTGTTCAACAACATCATGAAAAACGCCGTCGCCTATAGCTATGAGGGCTCGACTATCACGATTGAGGCCGGGCGCCAAGACGATGGCGGCGTGCGCGTGCGCTTTATCAATCAGGGCGATCCTATCCCTGCGGCTAAGCTCAAGGTGATCTTTGAGAAGTTCTATCGCCTGGATGCGGCGCGTGCGACCAATCGCGGTGGTGCCGGTCTGGGCCTTGCTATTGCCAAGGAGATCATCGCGGCACACGGCGGTACCGTTGCATGTGAATCGACGCCCGAACACACGATATTCACCATCGAGCTGCCCGCCGCATAGCCAGCGTGCCCTTACAAACACTTGACAATGCGCTCACGTGCATATGAGCCGCGATTTCTACTATCGATACTGCTGAATTGATATCGATGTGGAGGTATGCGGTATGACGGCTGCTGCGGCTGTGGAGCCCACGGAGCTTGAAGAACTCATGAAAGCGCAGGCCGAGGCCGCGCACGAGCGCGAGGTTGGGGATGCGACTCGCCCCACGGCAGAGGATCTTGCCGCCTCGCCGACGCGCATCGATGTCGAAGGCCTCGACCTGTTCTATGGCGACCATCATGCGCTCAAGGACGTGAATATCAAGATCCGCGACAAGCAGATTACCTCGTTTATCGGTCCATCGGGCTGCGGAAAGTCCACGTTGCTGCGCTGCTTTAACCGCATGAACGACGGCATCAAGGATTGCCGCATCGAGGGCAAGATTGCGCTCGATGGTCAAGATATCCTGGGCGATTACGACATCTGCCGTTTGCGCCAGCGCGTGGGCATGGTGTTCCAGCGCCCCAACCCGTTTCCCATGAGCATCTACGACAACGTCGCGTATGGTCCGCGCGGCATGGGCGTGCGCGATCGCGCCGTGCTCGACGAGCTGGTCGAAGACTCCCTGCGTCGCGCTGCCCTGTGGGACGAAGTCAAGGACAAGCTCAAGGAATCGGGTCTGGGTCTTTCGGGCGGCCAGCAGCAGCGTCTGTGCATCGCCCGTGCGCTGGCCGTGCAGCCCGACATTCTGCTGATGGACGAGCCGACCTCGGCACTCGACCCTGTGTCGACGCTCGTGGTGGAGCAGCTTGCCTGCGAGCTCAAGGAGACCTGCACGCTGGTGGTCGTGACGCACAACATGCAGCAGGCCGCGCGTATTTCCGATTCGGTCGCATTCTTTTTGCTAGGTGAGCTGGTGGAGCACGCGCCTACCGCGCAACTCTTCAAGAATCCGTCCGATCCGCGCACGGCGGATTATTTGACGGGGCGTTTTGGCTGATACCATCTAGTAAAGGTACCTTTAGGGTTAAGATGCGGTCATGCCGGCCGCAAAGGGGTTCAACATGATCTATTACGTCGAGGACGATGACAACATCAGGGATTTGACGGTCTATGCGCTGCGCAAGCAGGGGATTGAGGCCGAAGGCTTTTCGTGCGACGGTGAATTTAAGGCCGCCGTGGCGCGACGGGTACCCGATGCCGTCCTGCTCGACATCATGCTGCCCGATACCGATGGCTTGGCGATTATGCGCCGCCTGCGTGCCGATCGCCTGACGGCGACGGTGCCCATCATGATGCTTACCGCCAAGGACACCGAGCTCGACAAGGTGATGGCGCTCGATGGCGGTGCCGACGATTACCTGACTAAGCCGTTTTCGCTCATGGAACTCGCCAGCCGTTGCCGTGCGCTGCTGCGCCGCGGCGGCATGGTCAAGCAGGCGAGCGATGTGCTCAGCGTGGGCGACATTGTGCTCTCGCCCAGCCATCGCGAGGTGACCGTTGCCGGCGAGCCGCTTAAGCTCACCCTGCGCGAGTTCGACCTGCTCGAGTACCTCATGCGCAAGCCCGGCGTGGTCTTTACCCGCGAGTCGTTGCTGCAGAGCGTGTGGGGCTGGGACTTCGACGGCGGTTCGCGCACCGTTGACGTGCACGTGCAGACGCTTCGCCAAAAACTGGGCGAGCATGCCAGCGCCATCGAGACCGTGCGCGGCGTGGGCTACCGCTTGGCCGAGCCTTCTGCCGGTGATGGTGCCGAAGGTGACGACACCGCGGCCACCGCATCGGAGGAGTAACCCGTGGTCTTCGCCCCCCAGGGAAAACATACGCTGTCGCACCGCGTTTTTGTGACGATCTTTGTCTGCGCCATGGCGGTTATCGTGGCGTTTACGGTGCTGGGTGCGTTCTTTGTGCAAAACACCTTGGCGGATGCCACGAGTGCCAATCTGGCGCAGGAAACCGAGCTCATTGCTGCCGCCCTCGACGAGCAGCAGGAGCCCATCCCGTTCTTGCGTAGCCTCGATCGCGAGGACTTGCGCATCACGCTGATTAACAAGGATGGATCGGTTGCCTACGACAACGAGGCGTCGCCTTCCACACTGCCCAACCATGGCGATCGCCCCGAGGTCATCGAGGCCTTTGAGAGTGGTTTGGGTTCCGCGGAGCGCGCAAGCTCTACGCTCGACGAGATTATGCTGTATCGCGCCGTCGCCCTTGATAACGGCCAGGTTGTCCGCTTGGCGCAGGCCCAGCCTGGCGTTGCGGCGATTTTGCTGTCGATGGTGGCGCCGATGCTACTTATCGCAGCAGCGGGTGCGGTACTCTCGTTTTTTATGGCGCGCCGCGAGTCCCGTGCCATCATCGCGCCGTTGCAAGAGGTGGATTTGGACCACCCACGCCGTAGCTATGAGCACGCCTATGCCGAGATGGTCCCCATGCTTGAGCGTATCGAGTCGCAGCGCCAGGAACTCAAGCGCCAAATGGCGGTGCTAGCGGACAACGACCGTATGCGCCGCGAGTTCACGGCGAATATCACCCATGAGCTCAAGACGCCGCTTACGGCGATTTCGGGCTATGCCGAGCTCATTGCAAACGGCATGGTCGAGGGCGAGGACGACCTGCGCAACTTTGGTGGTCGCATCTATCGTGAGGCGGGCCGCTTGGCAGCGCTTGTCAACGACATCCTTACGCTGTCTAACTTGGACGAGGCCGAGCGTGCAACTGAGAGCGAGGCGGTGCCCATTGGGTCCACGGAGCCTATTGAGCTCTCGCGTGCCATCTGCGCGGTTGAGCAGCGTCTTGAACAGGTCGCCCGTCAGGCGAATGTGACGATAAGCCATGAGACCAAGCCTGTGGTCATCGAAGGCGTGTCGCGCTTGATCGACGAGCTCATCTATAATTTGGCAAGCAACGCCATCCGCTACAATCGACCCGGCGGTACGGTTACGCTGCAGTGCGGCACCAACGACGAAGGCCATCCGTTCCTCGCGGTCGCCGACACGGGAATCGGTATCGCGCCTGAAGAACAGGGCAAGGTATTTGAGCGGTTCTATCGCGTGGACAAGAGTAGGTCCAAGGCACGCGGCGGAACCGGTCTGGGGCTTGCCATTGTCAAGCATGCGGCCCTGTATCATCACGCCACGCTCGATCTGTCGAGCGAGTTGGGCGTGGGAACCACCATTACGGTGACGTTTCCCATACAGCAGGACGAGCCATTTGCATAGCGATACAACATAGATATTGATGTAGACGCCGCATCGGACTTTCTGGTGCGGCGTTGTTGTGCAATTTTACGATTGCTTCCGACATTTTTACAGGAGAGCCTGTTTCTTATGTATAGAGTTTGGTCTCGGTAAAAAGATGCGATAACATACGGACAGTTTTGTCAATCCGAACTGGGGAAATGAAAGGCAAGCTGCATGACCCTTCTCGAACTGTTCCAGCTGCTGAAGAAGCACCTTCAGCTGGTCATCACCCTTCCGGTGGTCTGCGCGATCGCCATGGGCATCGTGTCCTTCGTTGCGATGGACAACACCTATACCGCGACGACGAGCATGTACATTCTCGCCAAGACCGACGATAGCGGTCAGATGAGCTACAACGATCTCTCGGCGAGCCAGATGCTTTCCAACGATATCGCCACGCTGCTGGATAGCGATAGCGTTAAGAGCGGCGCCGCCAATGAACTGGGCCTCACCGATCTGGATGACTACAAGGTGTCTGTTTCCTCCGAGACCACCACGCGTGTCATTACGCTTTCGGTTACCGGCACCGATGCCAAGGAGACGGCTAAGGTCGCAAAGGCCATGGCCAGCTCGGTGAGTACGGTCGCTCAGAACGTCGGCGCTGCCCAGAGCATCAACGTTATCGACGAGGCCAAGACCCCCGAAGCCCCCAGCGGCCCCAAGCGCACGCTGTATATTGCCGTCGCGTTCCTCGCCGGTATCTTTATCGCAGTTGCCTATGTCGTTTTGGCAGACATGCTCAATACCCGCATCCGCGGTGCCGAAGAGGCAGAAGAGCTCCTGGGCATTCCCGTTGTTGGCCGAATTCCGGCTATGAAAGGTGGTAAATAGGCATGGCTAAGGCAAAGAACACCGATAAGCTCGTTGTACAGAATGCCGCCAAGACCCTTCTGGCCAACATCCGCTTTGCGAGCGTGGACGACCCCATTCGCACCATCACCGTTACGTCCTCGATTCCCAACGAGGGCAAGTCTACGGTTTCCATCAACCTTGCTCAGGCTATCGCCACCAGCGGCAAGTCCGTGCTCCTGGTCGAGGCCGATATGCGCCGCAGGTCTCTTTCCGATATGCTCGGCGTTCGTTCGCGCGGCGGACTCTATGCGGTCCTTTCCGAGCAGATCTCCATTGACCAGGCAATTGTCGAGACGGGTCAGAAGAACTTCTACTTCCTCGATGCCGAGCCGCATATTCCCAATCCTGCCGACATCATCGTCTCTCACCGCTTTGCCAAGCTGGTAAAGGCACTGTCTGCCAAGTTCCAGTACGTCATCTTCGACGCTCCTCCGGTAGGCACCTTCATCGATGCTGCCGAGATTGCCAGCCTGACCGACGGCACGCTGTTCGTGGTGCGCGAGGACTTCACCAAGCGCGAGGAGGCGCTCAACGCTATCGGCCAGCTTAAGAAGTCCGAAAAGGTCAAGCTCATCGGTACCGTTATGAACTACTGCGAGACCGAGACCAGCGAGTACTACTACTCCTACTACACCAAGGACGGTAAGAAGGTGAAGAAGGGCTCCGACGATCAGGGGACTTCCAAAAAGGGCATCTTCACCAACCGAGCAAACGTTTAGTTGATTAAGGCTGACCTATGCGTGACATTCATTGCCATATCTTGCCGGGTGTAGACGACGGCGCCGCCGATCTCGATGAGAGCTTGGCGATGCTCGAGGCTGCCAAGCGGGCCGGTGTAACCAGAATTGTTTGCACTCCTCACTGCCGTGATCCCTATTTTGATTACGACAAGATGTGGGATGCCTTTGAACTGCTGCGGGATAACGCTGACGGTTTTCCGCTCCAGATGGGCTTCGAGGTCAACCATCGAAAGCTCGTTGAGCTTGGTATCGATGCCGCGGAGCACTTGCATTTCGATGGGACCAACGAGTTTCTGCTCGAGCTTTCGACGCATGCCGATGCGTATGCGTTTAGAGAGTACGAGAACACGATTTACGATTTGCAGTGCCGTGGCTACCAGGTGATCATCGCTCATCCTGAGCGCTATCGTGCGGTTCAAAAGGATGTAAGCGTGGCGGAGCGCCTGGTCGATATGGGCTGCAAGCTGCAGGCTTCGGCGGACTTTATTGCCGGCGGTCGCTTTGGTCGCGAGAAAAAGCCGGCACAGCGCCTGTTCGATCAGAACCTGTACAGCTTCATCGCGAGCGATGCCCATAACGTGGGTCATTACGACTGCCTGGCGAAGGCTCGCGCGAAGTTTAGCGTGCGTGGAGCTCATTTTCGCTAAAATCAGTCCCTAACGTTCGCATTGAATGAAAGGGCAGCCATGGATATCCAACTTAAGACGGGATTCTTTGATGACGCGGCGTTGGTGCGCCGCGTCGTTTTTATGGACGAGCAGGGCTACGAGAATGAGTTCGACGCTATCGACGAGGATCCGAACTGCATTCATGTGACGCTCTATGTAGACGGCGAGCTTGCCGGTTGCTCGCGCGCGTTTCCCGAAGAGCTTGAGCGCGTGGCTGACGCAGAGGCCCCAGTGTTGCCGGCATGCGACATGGACGAAGGCGTTGCGGCGGGGGAGACCTACATTATGGGGCGCGTCGCTGTGCTGCCGGCTATGCGTCGTCGCGGACTGGCAAGTGCGATCGTCGAGGCCAGTTCTGCGTGTGCACGCGATGCAGGCGCTAAGCTTATTAAGCTGCATGCGCAGGAATACGTGCTGCCGCTCTATGCAAAGGCGGGCTACACGCAAATTGCCCCGGTAGACTACGAAGACGAGGGCCAACCCCATGTCTGGATGGCCAAGCGCGTAGATGGCAGATAGGGACGTTCCTTTTCTGCCGGCAGCTGGGGACACTCCTTGGCAATTGACGCATTGGAGCGCTCGGACATACAGTTTTTCGATTCCGTGTGTATATATGCGCGCTATTGGGTTATAAAATCTAAGTCTGAACATAGCAGGTCTGCGATGCGGCTCGGGCGACCGGGCCGTTTTTGCGGACGGGGGTAGCGCGAAAGGACTGCACATGCGTCAATTTAAGACCGAGAGCAAAAAACTGCTCGACCTCATGATCAACTCCATCTACACCAATAAGGAAATCTTCCTGCGCGAGCTTATCTCTAACGCGAGCGACGCCGTCGACAAGCTCAACTTTAAGAGCCTGCAGGATCCGAGCGTCAAGATCGACCAGGGCGACCTGGCCATTCGCGTCTCCTTTGATAAGGACGCCCGCACCATTACCATCTCGGATAACGGCATTGGCATGACCGCCGAGGAGCTCGAGCGCAATCTGGGCACTATCGCCCATTCCGGATCCGAGGAGTTTAAGACCGAGAACGCCGAGCAGCAGGGCTCCGATGTCGACATCATCGGTCAGTTTGGCGTGGGCTTCTACTCGGCCTTTATGGTCGCCAGCCATGTGAAGGTCGTCAGCCGCGCCTATGGCGAGGATGTTGCCCATGTGTGGGAATCCGACGGTCTTGAGGGCTACACCATCGAGGACGGCGAGCGCGCCGAGCACGGTACCGATGTCATCCTGACGCTGCGCGAGAACGAGAAGCTCGATGCCGACGGCGAAGCCGAGACCTACGATCGCTTCCTGACCGAGTGGGGCCTCAAGAGCCTGATTCAGCAGTACAGCAACTATGTGCGCTACCCGATCCAGATGATGGTGTCCAAGAGCCGCCAGAAACCCAAGCCCGAGGATGCCGGCGACGATTACAAGCCCGAGTACGAGGACTACCAGGAGCTCGAAACCGTCAACTCCATGACACCGATCTGGAAGAAGCGCAGCTCCGATGTCGAGCAGAAGGATTACAACGAGTTCTACAAGTCCACGTTCCACGACTTTGACGATCCGGCACGCACTATCAGCTTCCATGCCGAGGGTACGCTCGAGTACGACGCCCTGCTGTTTGTGCCGGGCCGCGCCCCGTTCGATCTGTACAGCAAGGACTACGAGAAGGGTCTGGCGCTCTACAGCTCCAACGTCCTGATCATGGAGAAGTGCGACGACCTGCTGCCCGACTACTACAACTTTGTCCGCGGCGTCGTGGATTCCGCCGACGTGTCGCTCAACATCTCGCGCGAGACGCTGCAGCAGAACCGTCAGCTCAAGGCCATCGCCAAGCGTGTGGAAAAGAAGATTACCGCCGATCTTGAGGATATGCGTGACAACGACCGCGAGGCCTACGAGAAGTTCTTTGAGAACTTTGGCCGCGGCCTTAAGTACGGCATCTACTCGAGCTATGGCATGAAGGCCGATGAGCTCGCCGACCTGTTGCTGTTCTGGTCTGCCAAGGAACAGAAGATGATTACGCTGGCCGAGTATGCCAAGGGCATGCCCGAGGATCAGAAGGCCATCTACTACGCTGCCGGTGACTCGCGTGAGCGCTTGGCCAAGATGCCCGTGGTAAAGGGCGTGCTCGACCGCGGCTATGACGTGCTGCTACTGACGCAGGATGTGGATGAGTTCACCTTCCAGGCCATGCGTGAGTACGTTGCCGCCGATATGCCCAAGATTTACGAGGACGACGCTGCCCGCGAGGCTGCCGAGAAGGCTGTGGCCGACGGTGCCGAGCCCGAGGTCGAGGATCGTCATCTGGAGCTCAAGAACGTCGCGACCGGTGATCTTGACCTGGCGACCGAGGACGAAAAGAAGGAGGCCGAGGACGCCACCAAGGAGAACGAGGACCTCTTTGGCGCCATGAAGGAGGCGCTCGGCGACAAGGTCGAGAAGGTCGCCGTCTCTGCGCGCCTGACCGATGCTCCCGCGTGCATCACCACCGAGGGTCCGCTTTCGCTCGAGATGGAGAAGGTGCTCCAGAAGGGTCCCGAGGGAGCGCCCGATGGTATGCCCAAGAGCCAGCGCGTGCTCGAGCTCAACGCCAAGCACCCGGTCTTTGCCAAGCTTGTCGCTGCCCAGAAGGCAGGCGACGCCAACAAGATCAAGCAGTACTCCGGTCTGCTCTATGACCAGGCCCTGCTGGTCGAGGGCATCCTCCCCGAGGACCCCGTGGCCTTCGCAGCAGCTGTCTGCAACTTGATGTAGTTAGGTAGTTACGCGGTTCTACGAACCGCGTAACGGCTCGACGCTGCCCTCAGTTCCGCCGTTCTAACGAACGGCGGACCAGTCGACGCTGCGCGGGCCCGCGAGCCGCCACAAATTATTTAAAAAAAGGCGCCAATGAAGAAAGGGGTTGAGCGGCCCGGTTTTATAGGGATTTTTTTGGCAGGGGCCCCCCGCCCGGGGGTG
>UQAU01000047.1 GCA_900539035.1 uncultured Collinsella sp.
GTACGGCTCAATCGTATAACCGTGCAACGGAAAAGAGCCGCCCTTTCGGACGACTCAAACTGTAATGGGGCTTTTTTGACTGGTATGATTGGTGCGACCGTTCAAACCAGCTAAATGAGCCCTGTCCCAATTTGACTATCGAGAGGATCTGCCATGGAGCGCATCGCCAGCTTTTCCGTTGATCATCTGCTGCTTGAGCCCGGCGTGTATGTGAGCCGCATCGACCGCGATCCGGCGACCGGTGCCGCCGTCACCACGTTTGACCTGCGCCTGACTACGCCCAACAAGGAGCCGGTCATGAACACGGCCGAGTGCCACACCATCGAGCACCTGGGCGCGACGTTCCTTCGCAATCATGCCGAGTGGTCGGGCCGCATTGTCTACTTTGGCCCCATGGGCTGCCGCACGGGCTTTTACCTGGTCGTGTTTGGCGAGGTGACGAGCGAGGAGATCCTGCCGCTCGTGCGTGAGCTGTTCGAGTTTGTCGCCGACTTTGAGGGCGATGTTCCCGGTGCCGCTCCCGAGGAATGCGGTAACTACCTGGACCAGAACCTCCCCATGGCCAACTGGCTTGCGCGCCGCTACCTCGACCGCGACCTGGCCGATATCGACGAGAAGCACCTGCACTATCAGCAGGCGTAAGGGCTTTATCGCCCAAAACGCGCGCATTGGGCGCCTTTGCTTATGCGGGGGCGCCTTTTTGTTGATTGGTCGGGACGAGCGTTCAAAATCGCTCATGTTTGTTCTAGAATGTTCGTATAGTCACATTTACGAACAGGAGTGAACATGCATATCTACTCTGTCAACGATCCCGAGTTCAAATCCTATGGCAACGTTTGGGATGACGTCCCGTCCGAGCTCACGTCGCCCGTACTCGAGGCGCTCTCTGCCACGCCCATTCCCGAGGGCAGCAAGTACGTAGCAAGTGCGCCGGAGCTCGAGAGCGTCAAGGATGCCGACAAGCTTGGCTTTCTCATGTTTGGTGGCCGTCCCTTCCAGCTCGGCTGGTGCAACGGCCACAACACGCGTCTCAACTGCCTGGAGTATCACCGTGCCAGCGAGTTCAACTTGGGCGCGCGCGACTTTATCCTGCTCGTGGCGCATCGCTGGGAGATCGAGGACGGCAAACTCGACACCGCGTGCGTCAAGGCGTTCCGCGTGCCGGCGGGTACGGTCGTCGAGGTCTTCAACACCACGCTGCACTACACGCCGTGCATGGTCGACGAAGGCGGCTTCCAGGTGATGGTGGCGCTGCCCGCTGGCACCAATGGTCCGCGCCCCGAGGCCGCAGCCGACATGCCTGCCACCGGTGACAGCTACTGCTACTGGAAGGCCGACAAGTGGGTCCTCTGCCACGCCGACAGCCCCAAGGCAGCCGAAGGCGGCTACGTAGGCCTCATCGGCAAGAACCTCGACATCGCCGTGGACTAGCGCATCGCCCCAAACCACCACAAAGGTGCCTGTCCCCTTTGCGGTGGTTTGGGGCGGGCGGATATCGGGAAGTGCCGGACGGGGGAGGCTGCCGGGCGCCTTGCCGTCTGCGGATTTTGGGACATGTGGCCCGCTTTTTGGGCCCACCTGTCGGTACACTAAAAGCACTATGGGTACCCGCACGCGACATATCGGCCACGCGGCCGCCCGATCCGCTCCCGTGGCGGATCCCAGGGGCGGCACGCTCTTTGCCATGCCGCGATTCCTTGTTGGCATAACACATCAGGCGTATCGTCACCGCGTCTTTGCTATCGCCGGCGCCATCACCGCACTGTTCCTCATGCTTTTGGCAGTCTTGCCGGCGCTGTTTGCCTCCGACCCCAAACTTTCTAACGCCGTGCCCGCCTATAGCGAGGTGTCCGAAGAGGTCGTGGATGCGCTCGTCCATTCGAGCTCTCTGCCGTTGCTTGTTGCCGCAATTGCATTTTCGATCTGGGGCGTATCGGTCTATCTGCGCTGTTGGACTATGTGTTGCGCCGCCGCCTTGTTGCCATCGCCACCATCTGCGCCCTGTGGATGATCGAAGTCATTCTCAAGTACAAGTCGTTCACGCCGTTCTATGCCACCGTGCTGTGGTACCTGTACTACGTGCCCATGACGCTCATTCCGCTGCTCTACCAGTTGTGTGGTCTGCGCCTTGCGGGCCTGGAGCAACACCGCCTGGGTCGCCGCTACTGCGCTGCGCTGTGGATTGTGGCCATCCTGCTTATCGGATTTGTGCTCACCAACGATTTTCACCAGCAGGTCTTCCGCTTTGACCGCACAAGCGACACCTGGAGCAACGACTACACGTACGGCTGGGGTTATTTCGCCGTCCTCGTGTGGACGGCCTTTAACTTCGTGGCCTTTTTTATCCTGGTTGGCCGGTCCTCGTCCTTTCGCATCCAGCGTTTCTCGGGCACGGCGGCGCTCGTACTGCTGGGCGGCGCATTCTTTGCCATCTCATATGCTCTGCGCGTGCCCTGGGCATGGAGGCTCAACTTCTCGCTCGTCTATTGCGTCCTGTGCGTGGTGGCGATGGAAATCTGTCTCGATTGCGGTGTCATTCCGTCGTATCACGACATCGCCGGCATCTTCGACACCTTGCCGCTCGACCTCAAAGTTCTAACGCGCGACTTGCAGGAGGCCTATGCCACGCCGGTGTCAAAGCCAATGCCGGTAGGCGTGCGCGAGGAGTTGCGGACCCAGGAGCACGGCCGCACCCATGCCTTTGCCGTGGCGTCCGATCCCGATGTGATGTACCGCGCCTTTCCACTGCTGGGCGGATCGGCCTTGCTTGCCCAAGACGTGTCGGAGCTCAACGAACTCAATCGCGAACTGGCGCATCGTCGCATGGAGCTGCAGCGTCAAAACGAGCTGCTCGCCGCCGACTACGACCTTAAGACGCATTTGGCAGATCAAGAGGCCGAGACCTTGCTGGTCCAAGACGTGGACCAAGCGCTTGCCCGCGCGCTCGAAGGGATGTACGACTTGCTGAGCTCGCTGCCGCCGTTGACCGACGAAGCGTCTTCGCACGAGCGTTACCGCATGCTGCAGCGCGCCAAGATGCTCGTCGCCTATTGCAAGCGCAAGGGGTCGCTCACGTTGGCACAGCACGGGGAGAGCAGTTTTGATCGTGACCGCATTCAACTCATTGCCAACGAGCTCGCAAGTGACCTGCGCACCATCGATATCGATTGCGCCTCGATTATCGCCATACGGCGCCCGTTGCACGCCAGTACGGTAAGCGCCCTGTACGACTGCGTGTATGACTTTGCGTTTTTTGCCTACACCACCGACCATCCGGCGCTTATGTATCACTTGGGCGACCATGACCGATGCAGTGTCGAGCTGCGCGCCACACTTTTTTCCAACGATGATGAAGATCTTTCGCAGACGCCCGCTGCGCAAGAGCTCGAAAGCGCTCTGCAAGGGCGCAACGTGGCATACCGCCTTGAGGGCGAGCCCGGCCAGCTGCGCATGATCGTCTTGATGCCAAGGGCGGGTGAGTGACGATGCAGATCCCGCTCATCCTTCCCCAAATCGTTGCGCTCGATGTTGTCTTTGCCCTGGCTGCGTGTCTGCAGACGATCCACGTCCCGCTCATCGCATCGCGCCGCTCGTCCTATAACCGTAAGGTGATTTGCGCCTACGAGGCGAGCCTTGTGCTTCACCTGATGATTTCGGCGCTCATCTTATTCGCGTCGTCTGGCTCGTATCTGGTGGCCCCGCTTGACGTTTGCGCCAGGGCAATGGGCGGAGCGTTGTGGCTCAATGCCGCGATCTTTGCCTATGGTGTGGTACTTATGGTGCACTACCGTCGCCCCGTCATGTTGGCCGAGTTGCTGCTTGTTGTCGCCGTTACACCACCGGTGGTTTTTGCCATGGGCTCGGCGTGGACCGTTGTCCTTATCGCAGAGGGAGCGTTCTTCCTGTTCCGTTCCATCGCGGCGCTCTTGATGGACGTCCGTAACCGCCAGGAGGATATCACCACGTTCTCGACGATCGAGACCATCAACGTGATTCCCGTGGGCATCCTGTATCTAGACCCGAGGGGCCGTCCGTTGCTCATGAACCGCTGCATGCGCAAAAACCTGGTGGAACTTCATATGCCAACCGATCTACGCGACATGAGCAGCACATGGAACGACCTGCGCAAGCTTAGCATGCAAATGCCCGAAAGCAGTAGGAACCGTGTGCGGATTAATCTGGACCGCTTTGGTGAGGCGCGTGCGGTGGTCGAGGTCTCTCCCGCTGAGATTCGCCTATTTGTGCGCGATTGCGTTATGGTTTCGGGCCGTTCGTTCGAGCGCATTATCGGTCTTGATGTGACAGAGTACGCGCATGCTCATGACCGCTTGGCGCAAGCCAACCACCTGCTTGAGCTTGCGGGCCAAGAGCTCCAAGCCCAGATCGAAGAAGTCAAAAAAGTTGCTGACAATGCGGCCTACCTACGTATGCGCGCTCGCGTGCACGACGTGATCGGGCAGCGCCTGTCCATTCTTCATCGCTATTTGGAGGAGGGGCGTCTGGACGATGAGTCGATCGAGCAGATTGATCCGTTGCTGCGCTCAATTGCTGCCGATCTGCGCGGTGGCGGTGCCAGCGAGCCTGCAGAACAGCTGGGTGATATCGTCCATGCTTTTGGTTTGGTGAGTGTGCAGATCGATGTTGAGGGTGCGCTGCCTGAGGACGCGCGTGTCGCCACCGCATTTTTGCAGATTATCCGTGAGGCCTCGACCAATGCCACCAAGCATGCGCAGGCGCATCGGGTCCACGTGCGTCTGTGGCAGGAGGGGGCGGATGCTGGCGCCGTCGCGCGCATGACGATTTCTAACGACGGGTCCCCGGCCCCCGTATCGTATCGCGAGGGAACGGGTATCCCAGGTATGAGGCATGTCGCGCAAGATCTGGGTGGCAGCCTAGAGGTCCACGCCGCCCCGCCCTTTACGCTTGCGGTGTCCATCCCGCTTACGCCCAACGCTGCTGTTCGGAGGGGAAGCTCATGATTCGCGTCCTTATAGTCGAAGACCAGGCCATCCTGCGCGAGAGCCTGGCGCGCTCCGTTGGCGACCAGCCCGATATGACCGTTGTTTCCGCCATCGCCGATGCCTCCGAGGCTTTGGGTGTCGCGCTCAGGGAGCGTCCGGACATGATACTGATGGACGTGTGCACCGAGCATGATTCCAACGGCATCGTGGCGGCGGCGCGCATCAAGGAGCAGCTGCCCGAGTGCCGCATCATTATCATGACCGGCATGCCCGAGATCACCTTTGTCGATCAGGCCCGCGAGGCGGGCGTCGATAGCTTTGTGTACAAGAACGTCGGTATCGACGAGCTGTTCGCCGTGATGCGCTCCACGCTGGCGGGCTATTGCACGTTTCCCAAGCCGCCTGAGAGCATTTTTTCGGGTACGGCGGCGCTCGACGATGTCGAGCTGTCGATTTTGCGCCTTGCCTGCGAGGGCAAGAGCCGCCGCGAGATCGCGGCCGAGCTGTTTATGAGCGAGGGCACCATCAAGCGCCGCATCTCGGAGATCCTAAGCAAGACCGGCTACGACAACATCATGCGCCTTGCCGTGCATGAGGTGACCGAGGGCAGCATCGTTCCCAACATGGAGCGCCCGTAATCGACGCGCTCACCCGTGTTCCGGTGCCGTAAAGATAGGCCGCCCGCCGTTTTGCATCAGAAAACGGCGGGCGGCCTGCTTGTGCGAGCGGTGCTGTCGGCGCAAGGCGGCGGGGCCGCGGGATCATTTCCTGCGGCCCCGCCTGGCATGTGCGCGGATATGTCCGCCAATCCGCGGCTGTCGGTGTCTGTCGTTACGCGATGGTCGCGGTGTAAGAGGCGACGTCCTCGTAGGAATCGGTCAGATAGGCGTCGATGCCGATGGTCGTGTTGACCAGGTCGTCAAGGCTGTCAAGCTCGCCGTTCGAGAACGTGAATTCCTCGGTGGCGTTGGTACCGGGCATCAGGTGAGCCGAGAACCAGGGTTCCTTCATAGTGCCGTTGACATTGGTCTTGCCGGAGGGAGCGTAGAAGGTCAGGTCCTTGTCGCTCTTGTTGGTGATGTTAACGACAAAGCCGATGTCGCCCCAGTCGTCCTTGAACTTCTCGGTGATGGTGATGGTGCACAGGTCGTCATCGGCGACGGTGACGGCGGGGGAGATTTCGATGCTCTGGACGTCGTCGTCTTCGACGGCCTCATCGATCTCCTCTTCCTTCTCGGCGTTCTCGCGATCCTTCTTTACCGTACCGGACAGATCCTTGTCGGACTTGGTGAAGATAAACTTGTCGCCGTCCACCTCCAGGACGAGCTTGTCGTCCTTGAGCTTCAGATCGTGCGATTCATCTTCGGCGGTGACGGTTGCGGTGGTGGCGTCCTTGGCCTCCCACTTAAGGTCGACAACCTCAAGGAACAGGTCGAGGGTGCCCGTGCCGTCCTCATCGAGGATCAGGATGCAGTTGACGCCCCACTCTTCGAGCATATCCATGTACTCATCGGTGAGCTCTTCGCCATCCAAGGTTCCACCCGAGTACTGCCAGCTGCCGACGAAGTTGGCCTTGGGGTCTTTGCCGCCGCTGCTGCAGCCCGTCAGGGCAAAGGCGAGCGCCAGGACGCATGTTAGAAATGCGAGTACGGACTTTTTGAACGTTGTCTTCATGGTGTCCTCCTTTATCGAACGAAGCCCATAGAAGCAAATGCGGGGGTGGCGGACCCCCCCGCCAATTACCAGATAGAGGGGTTAGGGCCTGGGCGTTCCGCAGTTGCTGCAGAACTTGCCGCCGTTTTCGCTGCCGCAGTTGGGGCAGAACCACTTGGTCGGTGCCGGGGCGGGTGCGGGACTGCCACACTCGGGGCAGAACTTGCCGGTGTTGGTGGCACCGCAGCTGCAGGTCCACGTGCCGGCCGCGGGGGCAGCGGCAGGAGCCGGTGCGGGGGCGGGAGCCGGAGCCGGCTGCGGGGCAGCCTGCTGCTGTGCCTGACCGGCGGCGAACAGCTGGCTAGCGTTCATGCCGCCCATGCCACCTGCCATGCCCATGCCCATAAAGCCTGCCATCGCGCCGTTGGGGTTGGCCGCCGCGGCGCGCATCGCATCGCTCTGGGCGCTGGCGATGTTGGCGGCTGCCATGGTGGGATCGCGCATGACCGCGGCCTTCTGCAGGTCCTTGATCATCTGCTCGTCTTCTTGCGAGGCGGCGATGGAGTTGACGCCAAAGCTCACGATCTCGACGCCGCGCAGGTCGCGCCAGTCGGCCGAGAGGACCTCGTTGAGCGCGCGGGCGAGCTCGGTGGTGTGACCGGGGATGGCGCTGTAACGAATGCCCATCTCCGAGATCTTGGCAAAGGCGGGCTGCAGGGCGGTGAGCAGCTCGGACTTAAGCTGGCTGTCGATCTTGTCGCGCGTGTAGCTATCGGTCACGTTGCCGCATACGTTGGTGTAGAACAGCAGCGGGTTGGTGATGCGGTACGAATACTCGCCGTTGCAGCGCACGGAGATGTCGACGTCCAGGCCAATGTTGTTATCGACCACGCGGAAGGGCACGGGCGAGGCGGTGCCGTACTTGTTGCCGATGATCTCCTTGGTGTTGATGAAGTAGACGCGCTGGTCCTTGCCCGCGTCGCCGCCAAAGGTAAAGCGGCTGCCGATATTGGCGAAGGTCTCCTTGATGGAATCGCCCAGGTTGCCGCTAAAGACGCTCGGCTCGCTGCCGGTATCGAAGACAAACTCACCGGGCTCCAGCGCGACTTCGATGATCTTGCCGTTTTGCACCACGAGCATGCCTTGTCCGTCGTTGACGGCGATGACCGAGCCGTTGGAGATGACGTTGTCCTCGCCGCGCGTGTTGGAGCTGCGGCCACCGGTACGTTTGCTGCCCTTGCAGGCCAAGACGTCAGCAGGCATCGATTCGCAGTAGATAAATTCCTTCCACTGGTCGGCCATGACGCCGCCGGCAGCTCCCAATCCAGCTTTCAAGAGTCCCATGGTGATCTTCCTTTCTCGTCAAAGGCCGGGTGGTATTGGTTGGATTGCTTAGTCGTCCTTGTCGTCTTTCATGACAACGGTGGTCTCGGTGTGGCTGAAGGTGTCGTGCTTCTCGGTCAGGTCGAGCTCGCCACAATACTCATCGGCACAGGTTGCTTCGTTGGCCGTCTTGAGCTGGCCTACCAGTAGCACGTCTCCGATGATTACGATGATCAGCGGCGCGATGATGTTGATGAGGATGCCCTCGATATCAAAGGTGAGGTAATCCGGGTCGAAGGCGTATTCCCCCATAAAGAGAATCTGGGAGAGGATAAATCCGATCATAAAGAACAGCACCGAGGCGATGGCGAGCTTGGGCTTGGAGCAGGGGAGCTCGCCGACCAAGCGGCCGGTCTGGCCATTCATGGCAAACAGGTAGCTCTTGCCGTTCCACGAGGTGGAGAGCATCCAGACGGGGAACAGGGCGTAGTCGCTGTCTTCCCAGGTGTAGTCGAGCTGCTTGCTTTCGACCGTGGCATCGTCGTATTCGTCGACGACGGTCTCGCGCAGGGCCGAGATCGTGCTTTCTTCCATGCGGCGCTCGGCGCGCGCCTTGCAAGTCTCGCAGTCCTCGTCGTAACGGTTGGCGATGTAGCCGGGCATATATGCGACCGAGAACGGACGCAGTGCGTCGTAGTCAAACGGCTCGATGGCGTCCATGTGGCCGTCGGGCATCTTGGACGATCCGTCGACGGGCACGCGCTTAAACGAGATATTGCCCTTGCGATAGGCATCGTAGTGGTCGGTGGTCGTGACGGTGCGGTCGGATTCCTCGGTCACGGTCTCGTTGGTCGCGTCAAAGTACACTTCGCCGTCAACGCGGGCGCCGTAGAGCCAAAACGGCACGTAGACACCTTGGACCTCGTCGATGTGGTTGCCGGTGACAAAGCTCTTGGGCAGCAAGATTTTGCCCTTGTAGTGTTCCTTGAGTGCGGCCGTGACGTCATCGCGCCCGAGTTTAAACGGAATCACCAGGTCGGGCGAGAAGTCGCCAGAGAGCTGGCCGGGCGCCACGGCGGAGTTGCCGCAGTACGGGCAGGTGGTGACGGTGACGGTGCCGTCGGACACGAGCTCGGCGCCGCACGACGAGCAGATGTAGCCGGCGTTTTGGGCGAGCTCCTGCACCGCGTCGTCGGCGACGGGCTTGGGCGTTGCGGCTGCTGCATCGGCTTTGGCATCTGCCTTGTCTTGGCGCTCGCGATAGAGGGCCTCGACTTCTTCGATTTCAAAACGAGAATCGCAGTAGTCGCAGACGAGCTTTTGCTCGGCACTGGCAAAGTGAAGGGGGCCGCCACACGCGGGGCATTGATAGTTGACGCTCTCGAAGGCCATGATCGGTCCTTTCGCTGCCGGAGGCTATGCGCCGATGGCGCCGCCGCAGTATTCGCAGCGCCCGCTGGCATCGGGAATGGTGGTGGCTCCGCAGAAGGGGCAGGTCACCGCGGTCTTGGGGGCCTTGGCGGCCACGACGCTGTCGCGCGTCTCCTGGCGCAGCTGCACCAGCGCATCGCGGACTTCGGTTGCCTGGCGCTTGGCCTCGCGATATTCGATGGAGCCGCGCTGATCGATGGTGGAGTCGTTCACGCGCAGGTTGATCTCGGTAAAGTACGGCGTGTTGACGTGGATGGTCAGATTAAAGTCGTAATCCAGGTCGTAGCGCGGCGGGTTGTAGCTCTCGCGCTCGCCGTCCTTGGTCTCGCGATAGATCTCGGTGCGCTGCTCGTCGATATCCATATCGCAGCCGAGTACCTGCGAAAACTCGATGATGTCGGGATTGGCGTCGCGCCAGCGGCTCTGCGAAGTGATGATCAGCAGGCCCGCGTCCTCATCGAGCATAATATTGGTGCGCCCGGCAGAAAGCGTGCGCGTGGGGTTGAACGAAGACAGGCGCTCGGCGTTGGCCTCGCGGTAGGCGAGTTGCTCACGGATATCGTCCGCGGTGCTGGAGCGATAGCCGTGAAAGTAGGGGGAGAGCTTGCCGGCGCACTCTTTGCACAGGTAGCCTTCATTGATTTTTGTCTTACCTAGAAGTCCCAGCTCGGTACCGCAAATCGCGCACTCTTTCTTCTCGAACATCTTGTCAAAGAAGCCCATGGCTGCCTCCCATCAACAGGTAGCGTGTGTCACTTTTGATGATGGGGGAGTGTGCGATCCTTCGCGATACCCAGACGGCTCAAGGAGTCTCCACAACTGGGACACATGGCC
Organism: uncultured Collinsella sp.; assembly: GCA_900539035.1. Lineage (GTDB taxonomy): Bacteria > Actinomycetota > Coriobacteriia > Coriobacteriales > Coriobacteriaceae > Collinsella. The sequence goes on from UQAU01000047.1 coordinate 10,203, forward strand.
CATTTTTGACTAGTCATTGGGTGTTCCTATAGTTTTGTCAACCGTCGGGGCTACTCCCGGTAGGGCACCCTGTCGCGCATCACGGC
>UQAU01000048.1 GCA_900539035.1 uncultured Collinsella sp.
CCCCCCCCCCCCCCCCCCCCCCCCCGCGCGCCGGCCGCCGCGCCGCCCCCCCCCCCCCCCCCCCCCCCCCCCCCCCCCCCCCCCCCCCCCCCCCCCCCCCCCCGCCGCTGTATGTGATCCCTTTTCCTCCGCCCCCTTCGGATCACGTGATCCCTTGGGGACGGAGGAAAAGGGATTATTTCGTAGGCCCGTGGCCGCCTTGGAAACCGAATGATGGTACGAGCATCCATTCGGCTTCCAAGGCGGCCACGGACAGAACGGGGCGAACAGAAAAGAGCGACTGACGTCTACTCCCCTGCCACGCTCGCGCGCAGCTTGGCAGCGATGGGCTCGGACGCCAACAGGAACACGAGCATAATCGCAGAGCACACCAGGCACACGATCCAGGTGCTCGCAAAGGAGCCCGTGGCATCGAACAGCACGCCCGAGACAATGGCGCCCACGGTGCCGCCGACCATCTCGAGCGAGGTAATGGTGCCCGTAACCTTGCCGAGGTCGGCCATGCCAAACTGCTTGGACGCGGCGATGGTAGGCGTGATGGTGCCCATGCACGTTCCGATACCAAAGCTCACAGCGGCGACAATGGGACCGAGGTCCGTCGTCGGGAAGCACAGCGCCACGCAGGCGATAATGCACGCAACGGAGCCAAGGATATTGCCAAAGCGCAGGCCAAAGCGGTCATAGATCACACCGAGCGAAATTTTGGCGATAACGACGGTGACCATGTAGGCCGAAAGCACGGTACCTGCCCACATGGGATCGTGGCCGCCCGTGACAATCTTGGCGCCGTTGACGGTAACGCTCGTCATGTTGGTAACCTGGTTGGGCAAGATGGCGCCGTTAACGAGACCCATAAAGAGGAAGGCGACGACAAGCAGCCAAAACGCCGGGCTCTTCTTGATACGAGACCAGCCGACGCTAACCTCGGGCGCCGTGTGCTCGTCCTTGTCGCCAGCCGTCGAGACGGACGGATCGCCCGGGTTCTCGCCGAGCGGCTTAAGGCCGATCTCGGAAGGCTTGGTGCGGAAGGAATAGGCCGTGATGGGCAGTGCCGCCACAATGCAGACGGCAGCGAGTACCAGGAACGCAGAGCGCCAGCCCACACTCACGATAAGCGAGCTCACGATCGGCGAGAGAATGGCTCCGCCAAAGCCCGAACCCGAAAGTGCGATGGAAATGGCAAGGCCGCGTTTGGCGGTAAACCAGTTGGCGGTCACCAGGCTAATGAGCAGACGGGTCGAGGCCACAGCGAAGCAGCCAGAAACGGCAAAGAGCACGTAGACCTGCCAAAGCTCACCGACAAAGCTCATGCCAGCAAGCACCGCCGAGGTAGCGATAACGGTGAGCGAGCCCAATACGCGGCCACTCACCTTATCGGCAACATGGCCGATAACGAGCGAACCCACGACGCTCACCACGGTGGAGATGGCATTGGAGATGTTGTACTGCGCAAGGGAAATGCCCAGGTCACTGACGATCAGCGGCTGGAACAGGCTCATGCAGTTGACGAAAATCGTGTAGCACGTGGCCATGATCACAAAGCCGGAGGTCACCACGAGCCAGCCGGGGAAGAACTTACGCTGCTGGGACATACTGCTCCTTATTTAACAAACGAATAGCCTGCGCCGGGCGCCGGTAGTGCCCAAGATTGCCTTGAAAGACAAGGGCATAGGCCTTACGGCCATGCCCGCAGGCTTGAAAGGCAAGGTTGGGTGCTACCGGTGGTCGGCGATATAGCCCAAAGCGACGGCGGCATAGGCCGCGGCACCGAGGGGAAGCTCGGCATCGTTAAAACGTGCCTTGGGATGGTGCTGGGCAAAGTGTTCGTCCGTGTCGGTTACGGCCGCGCCCACGGTAAAGTACGCACTCGGAATCTTACTCGAGATCAACGCGAAGTCTTCACTCGCCATGGCATGGAAAAGCGGCAAGAAAGCCGCCTTGGGCAGCACTGCGCCCACGTAGCCAAGCGACGCCTGAGTCATATCGCTGTCGAGCACAAGCGGCGGAACATCCGAAAGCGTCTCGATGGTCGCCGGCGTACGATATGTTGCGGCAACGCCGTTAACGACCTCCGCGATGCGGGTCTTGAGGTGAGCCATGAGCTCAACATCAAAGCCGCGCAGCGTTCCCTCGAGCACGCAGGTGTCGGGGATGACGTTGGCCGCCAAGCCGCCGGCAAACTTGCCAACGGTAAGCGCGACTTCCTTGGCCGCCGGCACCTCGCGGGAGATAAGCTCCTGGAGCGCCAGGTGCACATGCACGCCTGCCGTGATGGGGTCGATGCAGATCTCGGGGCTCGAGCCATGGCCGCCCTTGCCCTGGAGCGTGATACGGAAACCGTACACGCCCGAGAGCGCCGGGCTGCCGTAGAGCACCAGGCCAAGCGGCGACTGGCTGTTGACATGCATGGCAAAGGCCGCCTGAGGGCGCGGGTTCTCGAGCAAGCCGTCGGCGATGGCGGCGCGGGCGCCCTCGAAGGTCTCCTCGCCCGGCTGGAACAGCAGTTTGACGGTGGCATTGGCGTCGATGAGCTCGGCCTCGCGGGCCTTGAGCAGGCGCGCCGCACCAAGCAGGGCCGTCGCGTGCATATCGTGACCGCAAGCATGCATGCAGCCATTGGTGGATGCAAAGGGCTCGCCGGATTCCTCGGCAACGGGAAGGGCATCCATATCACCTCGGAGCATGACGACCGTTCCAGCCTGCTCGTCCTTGCACGTGCCATTGCCCTGGGCGGCCGCGGCCGCACCGGAACCGATCAGGCCAACGACGCAGGAACCGTCGACGAGCGTGGTATGGGGGATGTCCATCTCGTCCAGACGTGCCTGGATATAGGCAGACGTCTGCGGAAGATTGTTACCGAGCTCGGGCATCTGGTGTAGATCGTGTCGCCACGCAGCGAGCTCATCGGCAAATGCCTGGGCTTCTTTGACCAGGCCATCGCCGATAGCGGTCTGCGCCGCTGTGGTAGCCTGAGGCGCTGGTTGCGGTTGAAAATCGGACAGAGCTGGTGCCATAGATGCCCTCCAGTAACGTTTTTGCAGCACGCACTTTGATAGCGTAAAGTGCAAGGCACAACTGTAAGGGCATGACATAAAAAATGCCGCCCTGGGAGGGCGGCGCAACAAGTTGTTTACAATTGTGGGCGAGATTTTCGGCGCAAGAAATCGAAATGCGTCTCGCTCAAGATAATCGACAGGAAGATGAGTGCGAAGCCGGCAAGCAGACGCGAGGTGAGCGCCTCCCCCATCAACAGCACCGAGAACAGCACACCCGAGGGCGACTCCATCGAAAGGAGCAGCGAGCCCGTCGAGGCCGGGACATGCGCCAGGCCGACGTTTTGGATGAGCAGAGCCACGCATGTGCAGCCCACCGAGAGAAACGCCATCACACTGATAAAGCTCGGCGTCCAAACAGACAGAGGCGCTTGGGTCTCGAATAGCAGCGACGAGATCAGGCTCAGCACGCCGTTGCCCACAAACATCCAAAACGTGATGACGTTGATGTCCATTTTGCGACCGTACTTGGCGGTCACCGCCATCTGGATAGCAAAGAAGACCGCACCGCCCAGCGTGATGGCATCACCGATGTTGAACTCGACGCTATCGAGCGCCACCAGGCCAATGCCCGCCAGACAGAGCAATGCGGCGCCCAAGTTGTAACGAGTGAGCTTTTCGCCGCTTAGGAAATAGCTCGCGAACGGGACCAAAATGCAATAGGTGCCCGTCAAAAAAGCGTTCTTACCCGCCGTGGTCTGAGCCAGACCGACCGTCTGCAAGGCATAGGCTGCCCACATGAGCGCGCCCATGCTCAGACCGACAATCAGATTGCGAGCGTTAAGGTGGGCGGCGATGCGCTTGCGAAAGATAACAAGCATGACCAGCGCCGCGGGAAGAAAACGAATATAGAGCAGCTCGAACACCGGAATGGTGTCGAGCGCGTCCTTCATAGTGGTAAAGGAGTAGCCCCAGATAATCGCCACCGAAAGCAGTAGAACTTTCCAGAACAACGGCGAACGAGCACCAGCACCACGGGAGGTGCCGCCCGCACCCAGGTCCTCGCGAGCAACAGGGCTATCGGGCATGTTTTCGATTTCGTTGGCAGCGTATTGGGCCATGGAACATCCTCACACTCAAACTGGGCGTGGTGTCCGCACGCGTATGGCTGCGTGCCGCCTCATGGTCAAATAAAAACAGGGCGCACCGGACCCCCGGCACGCCCCGCTACTGTAGCAACAACCAGCACTGCATCGCAATCCAGCCCGCTAAAGTATCGAGCAGGAAAGCCTCGATGTTCCGTCAACGCCACATTGCCGCGCTAAATCAATTTGGTCGACTCCAGTTTTTCAATAATCCAGTCGTTGGCTTTGATGACTGGGCGACGGAAGACCACGCCCAGGGCCAGCGACGGAATCAGATAGCTCGTCAGAATGCCCAGCTCAATCCAGTACTCCATATGGTAGGCACCGGCCATGGCGGCATGCATGGCGTTGATGCCGTGGGTAAACGGCAGGAACGGATAGATTGCCTGGAACACGGGGCCGGTCATCTCGATGGGGAACGTGCCGCCCGAACCACCGACCTGCATAACCAACAGCACGACAGCGAGTGCCTTACCGATATCGCCAAACGACACCGTAAGCGTGTAGACGATATTGGAGAACACGAGGCTCGCGACCCAGCCCGCCAGCACAAACTGCAGCGGGTTGTCGCACTGGATGCCAAAGAACAGGATGTCGCCCGCGCATACGAGTGTTGCCTGCAGCAGGGCCAGACCGCCAAAGAACAGGTAACGGCCCAGGTAGATCTCGTGCAAGCGCACGGGGATGAGCTCGTTGATGAGCTCATCGTCGACCGAAACCTTCATCATGGCAGCCAGCACGATCGAGCCGACCCAGAGCGACAGGATCGTGTAGAACGGCGCCATGGCAGAGCCGTAATTGCGGATCGGATAGACCGGCTTGCGGTCGAGCGCGACGGGGCCGGAAAGCGACGCGGCAAGACCCTCGGGGTCGTTGCCAATCATCGTCTTGATCGTGGCGAGGTCATCCGACATCAAGGCGCCGTCGAGCTCGTCCTTGAAAGCGCTAATCTTGTCCGACGCCTCGCCCAGCTGATCAGAAGCCTTGTTGACCAGCTTTGCAGCCTTGGAGAGGCCCTTTGCCAGCGAACCGGATGCGTCGGTCAGGCCGTCTACGGCGCTATCCAGATCGCCCGAGATACCATCGAGCGAGTCTAGGATACCCGAGACGGTCTTCTTGAGCTCCTTGGCCTTAACCGAGAACGTGGAATCGTAATCGGATTTGGCGCCCGCGATGCCGGCCTTGGCATCGGCGATGGCCTGATCGACCTCGGCACGAGTGCTGTTGACCTCTGCCATGCTGTCAGAAAGGAACTTAGCGGTTGCCGTCAGGTCCTTGGCGTTGTTGCGATACTCCACCGCGATCCTGCCCAGCGATGTTGCCACAGATCTGAGGCTTTCCTGGAGCTTTTCGTTACTCACCTGCTCGGCAAGGCTGCGGAGCTGGTCGGCCGTGGCATCGATATCGTCGGCACGCGCATTGAGGGCCGCAGCGGCATCGTTGAGTTGGGACACCGTAAGGTCGACATGCTGGTTCGCGGCATCGAACGCCTTCGCGAGCTCGGCAGACACATTGTCGAACGAACCCGCACTTCCATCGATCGCGGCATCGATGGCATCGTTTGCCGCCTTAAGCGCTTCTTTGGAATCATCGATACCGCTTTTGGCATGTTCCATGAGCTGCTTTGTCGACTCATCGACGGCACCGGTCTGCTTGAGCATGCCGCTCGCCGACGTCAGCGAATCGGACGTGGAGCTCAAAATGCCCGCAAGCGATGTTGCGCTGGCCTGAACGTCTCGCAGGTCCTGGATCGAATCGCCAAGCGTCGAGGACAGGTTGGCGATAAAGTTGCTGACCTGGTCGGTGCTCATGTAATCGAGCAGGCTGGACACCGTCTTAAGACCGATGGTCGTGATGGTCTTGGTAAAGGTCTCGTTGACTTGGCTCTGGACGGCACTCGACCCTTTCTCGGTCACGATCTGGGCAATGGCGTTGGCCTTCTGATTCTCGTAGAACTCGATATCGGCATGCTTCACGTCGGTCGAAAAGAGCGTCATCATATCGGCACTAAACGTCTTAGGGATAACAACAGCCGCATAGTATGCGCCCGATTTGACGCCCTCGATGGCCTTTTCTCGATTGTTGAGTACAACCCAATCGAAGCTCTCGTTGCCGCGCAGGGTGGCGGTCACGTTTTCACCCACGTTGACCTCAACGGGGATCAGATCGCTCTCGTAACCCTCATCGGTGTTGACCACGGCGATCTTAAGATTGCCGGTGTTGCCGTACGGGTCCCAGCTGCCGGCGATGTTAAACCACGCGTACAGGCACGGTACGATAACGAGGCCCATCACGACAACCAAGCCGATTACGGAGCGAGACACATTTTGGACATCACGCTTAAACAGATGCAGGATGTTCTTCATTTATGCCTCACCTCCTTTGGAGTGCTTGCCAAGCGGAGTGGTATCTCCATCATTTATGGCTGTGCTGTCGCTGTCCTGAGATTTATGGTTCGAGCCTATATGCGGCAAGCGGCCCGTGGACTGATCGCCGCTCTTGGCACCACGCTCGCTGGCGTTGAGGCCAAACATGTAGCGGGCGGCAGGGATCGCCGCTGTGTGCTCGCGCATCTCGCGGCGCAGGTCCTCGTCCGAAAGCGCCGAGATACGCATCTGGGTGTTGAGGCTCGATCGGATGTACTCGATATTGATAAGCCAGCCGCAAATGGCGATGACCGAGATAATCCAGATGACCAGCAGGATGATCTTGCCGTTGTTGTCGATGTCAAGGACCGTCGAAAGCACAAAGAGCAACACCTGAACGCCCACCACGGCAGCAAAGCCGCCCTTGATGTAGTACGGATAACGGTGCTCAAAAGTCACCGCATGGTCGAGCAGCTCGCGACGGTACGAATCGGAATCGAGCATGACACGCATGGCCGTGCGCAGCGAGTAGCGCTGGCGCGGCAGGTCATTGGACTCGCAGATCATCATACCGGTCGTGGAAAGCTGCTTATCAAAGAGCAGGTTAAGGTTGAGCAGCAGCGGACGAAGCTGCAACCCGATAAAGAGCGCCACGATCAGAAACACGCCCAGGATGCACAGGTTAAACAGGTAGTTAAACGAGTACATGCCGCCGACCGTCTCGCGCAGCAGATTGATGCCGTAGGTAAAGGGCAGCAGTGGGTGCAGCCACTGGAAGAAGCCAGGCATCATCTCGATGGGGTACATGCCCGATGAACCCGGAATCTGCACGATAACCAGAATGACGCCGATTGCCTTGCCGATGTGCTTAAACGTAGTGGACAGCGCGTAAATGATGTTGACGTACGTAAACGAGATGGCGATGCCGCCCAGCACGAACAGCAGCGGGTTGACGCACTGTACGCCAATGACCAGATCACCCACCGTAACGATGATGGCCTGCAACGCGCCCAGGATCACCATGAGCAACCAGCGGCCAAAGTAGCCTTGGCGCGCCGTAAAGCTGCCGATGCCTTCGCGGTCGACCTCGAGCTTGTAGATGGCGATAAGCACGTAGCCGCCCACCCAAAGCGCCAGATTGGTGTAGAAGGGAGCGATGCCCGAGCCAAAGCTCTTGACCGGATAGATCGACTTGGACGTCAGCTCGACCGGAGAGGCCATGAAATCTGCCACGTCATTGACATCGACGCCCATAAGGTCGGCGAGCTCGCCCATAGACTCAGAGGTCTGCAGCGCCGCGATGTCATTGGCTGCGGTCGCAAGCTTGTCCTGGACCTTGGCAAGCGAGGAATCGGTCTGGGACAGCGTGGTCTTGGCCTGACCGAGCGTAGCGTTAAGCTGCGAAAGCGTACCGCGCGCGCTTGCAATCGTGGGCGTGAGGCCAGATACAATTCCCGTCAGATCGCCCGAGACGGCGGCAAAGGAATCGAGCGCGCTCGAGGCCTTCGGCAGCGCGTTTTGGCCCAGGCTTGTTTGGGCCTGGCCAAGGTTGGTCGCACCGGTCTGGATTGCGTTATTGATAGCGTCGCTGGCGCCCGAAACAGCCGCGGCGTCATTCGCCATGGCGCTCGACTGCGCGGACAGACCGTCCTTGATGCTCTGCAACTTCTCGTTCTGCTCACGGAGCAAATCGATGGTCGATACAATGCGCGCGTCAATTTCCTCGGAACCTGTCGACGTGTCATTGGCGAGAATCTCCAAGTGCCCGATAACGGCCTTATTGTGGTCGATCGTCGCTTGGAGAGACTCGAGCGAGTTGTCGATACGGGTGGTCGTAGATGTGACCGTGCCCGTCAGCTTGCCGATGGCAGCGTTCGCGGAGGCCGACGTCTTGGTGAGCGCAAGGCTGCCTTCCGAGAGCGCCTTGGAGAGCGAGGCGATAGAGTTGCCCGCCGTGGTGCGAGCTTCACCCAGCAGGTCGTTGCCCTGAGAGATCGCTTGCGTCAGTGACGGCGCCTGACCCTGCATGCCGGCAAGTGCCGCATCAGCCGAGGCGATAGCGCCACCCGTCTTATCGATGGCGGCATTCATGTCGCCAATCGAATCGCGCACCTCGCCCAAGGTATCGGATGCCTCGGAGACAGAACTTGCCAACGAATCCCGAGTCTGGGTTGCCTTGTCCTTTAAATCGACTCCGGCATCCTTGGCAATACTGGCAACGGTCTCGCCCACCGTGGAGACAAATTCCGAGTTGATCTGCTCCTCGATGGTGCTTGCACCGGTGTCGGTAACCTTGGGCGCAATAGCGCTCTTCTTCTCATTGACGTAGTACGTAAGCTTGGGCTGATGGTAGTTGCCGTCGAGCATCGAGACCAGGTTATCCGAGAAGTTCTTGGGGATCACGATGGCCGCATAGTACTCACCACTCTCGACGCCCTCCTTGGCGTCGGCCGCCGAATCGACGAAGGTCCAGCCCAGCTGATCGTTTTCCTTGAGCTGATCGACAACCTGGTCGCCCGCGTTGAGCTCGCCCACCAAGTCGTTTTGGGTGCCCCGATCGTTGTTGGCGATGGCAATCTTGATACCCTGGGTGTTTCCGTACGGATCCCAGTTAGCCACGATGTTGTACCAGGCATACAGCGAGGGAATAACGCACACGCCAAGGGTAACCACCAAGGCGACGGGGTTCAAAAGCAGTCGCTTAATGTCGCGCTTCAATATCGCAAAGGAGACCTTTGCGTTGGATAGTTTGCTGCCGAGACTCACGCTTGGACCATCCATCCTGTCGTTGAATCGAATCGTACTATCGACAACCATTGTACGTAGGCGCTTTAGCATCTCGGCGCACAATGGTATCGAGTTTTGCGGGTAGCAATATACTACGAAGATGAGTTAACGTACAGATGTACAGTATCCTAAATTTCAGCAGGTCACAAAACCACAACCCGCACAAATTAGCAATTCAAATAGTCATCGGGGACGTTCTTAAATGACTAGTCAAACAAGAACGTCCCCAATGACTAGTTTGGACCACGGTAACGTCGATGTTTTGGCAATGCCAGCGAGCGGGCGCCAGAGCGAACAAATTGGCATGAAAAGAGGACGGCATAGACCTTCTGGTCATGCCGTCCTCTTTGAATGACAAGTTGTCGCTCTGGCGCCCGCGCAGCGTCGACTGGTCCGCCCGTCGTTTGAACGGCGGAACTGAGGGGCGCCTACACCCCTTAAGCCGTTCGTAGAACCCCCTAACAACCAAACAACATAAAGTTTCAAGCACCAGCTGCGAAGGCCACCGGGTCCACCGGGAGG
>UQAU01000049.1 GCA_900539035.1 uncultured Collinsella sp.
AGCAAGACAAGGCGCGATAACGCAGGAGATAACGGAAATCGTGGCCGGAGCAAACGCCTAGCTGGGGATATACTTTAGCTTAGCATGGAAGAATACCACCCCAGCTCAGAGAATTTCCTTTGCAGAAAATTCTCTCGTTTGTATGTCCTAAATCGCGTAATTAAGAGTAAATATAGAGGAAAGAATAAATGGCAAACGAAAAAAATATCGGTCATGTTACTCAGGTCATCGGTCCTGTAGTAGACGTGCGGTTTGACGAGGAGCATCTCCCGGATATTTTAAACGCCGTAGAGATAGAGTTTTCGGGCAAGCGTCTCGTGGTCGAGGTTTCCGCTCATGTGGGAGACGGCGTCGCGAGATGTATCGCCATGAGCTCGACGGACGGTCTTGTCAGAGGAACCGAAGCCGTAGATACGGGCAGCCCGATTAAAGTTCCCGTAGGCAGAGGTACTCTCGGCAGAATCTTCAACGTACTCGGCGAACCCGTAGACGAAATGCCCGCACCCGAGAACTGTGAAAAGTGGTCAATCCACCGTCCCGCACCCGCATATGAGGATCAGTCGGTCGAAACGGAGATACTTGAAACGGGTATCAAGGTCATAGACATCATCTGCCCTTATACCAGAGGCGGTAAGGTCGGACTGTTCGGCGGCGCAGGCGTTGGTAAGACCGTCCTTATCATGGAGCTTATGCACAATATCTCCAAAGAGCACGGAGGTTATTCCATATTTACGGGTGTCGGCGAACGGTCGCGCGAAGGAAACGACATGATTTCGGATATGGAAGAATCCGGAGTTATCGGCAATACGGCGCTTGTATACGGGCAGATGAACGAACCTCCCGGGAGCCGTATGCGCACGGCGTTTACGGGGCTTACGATCGCCGAATATTTCCGTGACGTGAAGCGGCGCGACGTTTTGTTGTTTATCGATAATATTTATCGTTATATTCAGGCGGGCAGCGAAGTTTCGGCTTTGCTCGGAAGAATGCCGTCGGCCGTCGGCTATCAGCCGACTCTGGCGACGGAAATGGGGCTTTTGCAGGAACGAATTGCAAGTACACGCCGCGGTTCCATTACCTCCATACAGGCGGTCTATGTCCCGGCGGACGACCTGACCGACCCGGCGCCTGCCACGACGTTTACGCACCTCGACGCCACCACGGTTCTTTCGCGTAGCATTTCGTCGCTCGGCCTGTTCCCGGCTATCGACCCGCTCGCATCTTCCTCCGACGCTCTCGATCCCTCGATCGTCGGCGAGGAGCACTACCGTGTCGCCGTCAAGGTCCAGGAGCTCCTGCAGGAGTACTCCGACCTTCAGGACATCATCGCCATTCTGGGTATGGACGAGCTGTCCGAGGAGCAGCGCCTTACGGTCAACCGTGCCCGTAAGATTCAGCAGTTCCTCTCGCAGTCTTTCCACGTCGCCGAGAAGTTCACCGGCAACCCCGGTGTCTACGTCCGCGTCGAGGATACCGTCCGCTCTTTCGCCGAGATTGTCGACGGCAAGGCCGATGACCTGCCCGAGCAGGCTTTCCGCTATGCTTCCACGATTGAGGACGTGCGTGAGCGCGCCCGCAAGATGGGGGAGAAGTAGGTTATGCGTATCCGCATCGTGTGCCCCGTGAGCTGCGCCTATGAGGGCGACGCTGCGTTTGTGTCGATTCCGTCCACGGATGGCGAGTTTGGCGTTCTGCCTGCTCACTCCAGCGAGATCTGCACGATCGACCGCGGTTACGTTCGCGTTTCCGATAAGGCCATGGGCACTGTCGACCACACGTTTGCCGTGGCCGGCGGCTATGCCCAGGTTGCGGACGATGTCGTGACCGTTCTCGCCGAGCGCGCTTGCGATTTGGCGACCGTCGATGCCGACAAGCTTAAAGCTGATATTCAAGGTTTTGAAGAGAAGCTGGGTAATTTGTCGGAGGATGATGCACGCCGCGCCTACCTCTATAATGAAATCGCATGGTGTAAGCTCAAGCTTGCCCAATAGTCAAACGATTTAGCGTTCGACCATTTGCGAACACATCATGCCCGGGATGGCCCAGCCACCCCGGGCATGCTTTTTGAAAGGGTAGACCTTGGATATTATCCGCGTTGAGGGTGGCCACGCCATCGGAGGCTCCGTGCCCGTCTCGGGTGCCAAGAACTCCGCGCTCAAACTCATGGCGGCAACGCTTCTGGCGCCGGGCAAGACGACGCTGCAGAACGTGCCCGATATTTCCGATGTCCACGTGATGGGCAAGGTGCTCAAGGGCATGGGCGCTACGATCGATGTTCTCGACGAGCACACGCTCGAGATTGATACCTCTCAGGTCGATTCTTGGGAGGCCCCCTACGAGCTCGTTGCCAAGATGCGTGCTTCCACCGCCGTCATGGGACCCCTGCTGGGCCGCTTCCATCGCGCCAAGATTGCCATGCCGGGCGGCTGCAACCTGGGTGCTCGCAAGATCGATATGCACATTCTTGGTCTCGAGGCCCTGGGCGTTGAGTTCGATACCGCCCACGGTTACATCAACGCTAATGCGCCCCAAGGTCTGCGCGGTACCACCGTCACGCTCGAGTTCGCCAGCGTCGGTGCGACCGAGAACCTCATCATGGCCTCTGTGCGCGCACAGGGCACCACGGTTATCGACAATGCCGCCCGCGAGCCCGAGATCGTCGATCTCGCCAACATGCTCAACGAGATGGGCGCTAAGATTGTCGGTGCCGGTACGCCTGTCGTGACCATCGAGGGCGTGGAAGAGCTGCATCCTGTTACCCATCGCGTAGTGGGCGACCGCATCGAGGCCGGTACCTTTATCGTCGCCGGTGCGCTGATGGCCGACGATCGCGGTGTCGATGTCACGGGCTTTTGCCCCATTCACTTGGGCATGGTGCTCAAGAAGATGGAGCTCATGGGTATCGATTGCGAGCGTACCGACGACGGCGTTCACGTGAATCGCGCCGAGCGCATCAAGCCGGTCGACATCCAGACGCTTCCGTTCCCCGGCTTCCCGACCGACATGCAGGCACAAATTATGGTGCTTTCCGCCCTCGCCGACGGCAGTTCCGTTATTACCGAGAACATCTTCGAGAATCGCTTTATGTTTGCCTCTGAGCTGGTGCGCATGGGTGCCGACATTCGTATTGAGAGCCATCATGCCATGATTCATGGCGTCAAGGGCTTCTCGGGTGCACAGGTTACCTCGCCCGATCTGCGTGGCGGAGCGGCCCTCGTCGTAGCGGGCTTGATCGCCGACGGGACGACCGAGGTTTCGGCCATTCATCACATCAAGCGCGGCTACGAGCGGTTTGTCGAAAAGCTGCAGGCACTCGGCGCGCATGTCGAGCATGCTACCGTCCCCGATCCCGTCATCTACTAATACAGGTTGCCTATGTTTAATAAAAAGCCCCTCGCGGATACCACCGCCCGAAGACCCTCAACTGGTGCGCAGGCCAAGATCTACAGTCGCGATAACGTGGCTCGCTATTCCGAGCGCGCTCGTCAACGTCGTCGTAGCCACACGATTCGTCACGTCGCACTCATTGTCGTGCTTGGTGTGCTGCTGAGTGCCACTACCGCTGCCGGCCTGTGGTTTGCCACCATTATGGGCAAGCTCGGCGATTCTAGTGTCATTACCGACAATCTGCGTCGGGTTCTGGTTGACACCGATGAGGCAAAGGATCCGTTCTACGTGCTGCTTCTTGGCACCGACGGCCGTCCGGGCGAGGATACGTATCGTGCCGACTCTATTATCCTGGCACGCATCGACCCCACGCAAAAGCAGGCGACGCTCATTTCCGTTCCGCGCGACACCAAGGTCGAGTACAAGGGCGAGACCATGAAGATCAACGCCTGCCATACCGTTGGCGGCGCCGAGGCCATGGTCGAGGCGGTCAACGAGCTGTGCGGTGTTCAGATTTCCCACTATGCCGAGGTCAGCTTCGACGGTATGCAGGCGCTGATTGATTCGGTTGGCGGTATCGACATTAACGCAACCGATGATGTTGACGACCCCGAGCACCTGGATATTAAGATTACCGCTGGCCAGCAGCATATGGACGGTGCCACCGCCCTTACCTATGCCCGCTGCCGCTACACCTATGCCGACGGCGATTACACGCGCATGCGCCACCAGCGTCAGGTGCTTGGCGCCCTTGCCAACCAGATTCTCAATAACTTCGATGCCACGAAGATCTTTGGCCTGGTGAATTCGCTGTCCGATATGCTCGTAACCGATATGAGCGTTCAGGATATCGTGGCTACGGTCAACGCCATGCGCGGTATGGATGTCGACGGTATCTACTCGGCCAACCTGCCCTCGTACGCCGACGACAGCACCATGATCGACGGTGTGAGCTACGTCTTTGTCTACGAGGACGAGCTCAAGGAAATGATGGAGCGCGTCGATGCCGGCAAGGATCCCAAGGGTCCCAACACCATGGGTCTTTCCGACGGTTCCAGCTCTACGATTGGCGACCTGAACAACAACACGTCTGACGACTACGCAAACGGTACCGCAACCTCATCGGTCAGCTCTGACGATTCCGATGACTCAAGCGATTCGAGCGATTCGGACTACTACGAAGAGCCCACCGGCGACGGCAACGGCTACGAAGCCAACTACTAGAGTTACGGCGTTTTACCAAACGCCGTAACGACTCGACGCTGCGCGGGCCGCATTTGGACAATCTGACGTTCAACTTCAAGGGCGCGACCAGAAGGTCAGCGCCCTTTCGCTTCACGTCACCTTGTCTCAAATGCGACCCGCTCGCTGTCGTTGCCAAAACATCGGCGTTGCCGGAACACTTGGCACTTGGGGACGTTCCTTTTGTGCCGGCAGTTTGGGACACTCCTTGCGTTAATAGGCTGGCGCGCGTCAACCTGTTCTCATTGCAGCAAAAAAAATTGCCCCGTTCTTGGTTGAGGACGGGGCGATTCGTCTTTTGGACTTGTGCAGCCAGGCTTATGCAAAGCGGGCGACGAGCTCCTGGAGCACGTCGGTCATCTTGACGAGTGAGCTGACCGGGATAAACTCGTTGACGCCGTGGTAGCAGTAGCCGCCCGTCGAGAGGTTGGGGCAGGGCAGACCGCGGAACGACAGCTGGGCGCCGTCGGTGCCGCCACGAATCGGCAGCACTTGGGGCTCAACGCCGCAGGCAAGGTAGGCTTCCTTGGCAACATTAATAAGCTCGGGATAGTCACGAACGATCTCGGCCATATTTCGATACTGCTGCTTAATCTCGACTGTCACGCGCTCCTCACCCAGACGCTGGTTGAGCATCGAAGCGGCGGCATCAATAAGGTCGAGTTTCTGCTGGAACTTGGCGGCGTCATGGTCGCGGATGATATAGCGCGCTGTGGCGTGATCGACGGTCGCAGATACACCCTCAAGGTGATAAAAGCCCTCGTAGCCTTCCGTATACTCCGGGCGCTGCACGTAGGGGAGCAACGCGTTGAAGTCGCAGAACAGATTGCCTGCGTTGACCATACGGCCCTTAGCGTCGCCCGGGTGGATGGACTGGCCCTCAAAGCGGACGGTCGCCTCGGCGGCGTTAAAGCACTCCCACTCCAGTTCGCCGATGGGGCCGCCGTCGACCGTGTAGGCGTACTTGCAGCCAAAGGTATCGATATCCAACAGCTCGGCTCCGTGGCCGATCTCCTCGTCAGGGCAGAAGCAAATGCCGAGTGCGGGATGGGGCAGAGAAGGGTCCTGAGCGATACGCGCGACAAGCGACATGATCTCAGCGACGCCCGCCTTGTCGTCTGCGCCCAGCAGCGTGGTGCCATCGCTGCAGACCAAGTCCTCACCCGCGAGGTCGTTCAGGGCGGGAAGCTTGGCGGTACTCATGGCAACGGGCTTACCGTCAACCGTGCCGCAGACCAGGTCGCCGCCTTCGTAGTGTACGATGTGCGGCTTCACGCCGGCACCCGGTGCAACTTCGGTGGTGTCGAGATGGGCGATCAGGCCCAGGGCGGGCTTGTCCTCAGCGCCCGCACTTGCGGGGATATGCGCGCAGACATAGGCGTGCTCGGTCACGTGGGCATCTTCCGCACCAAGCTCGCGCAGCTCTTCAGCCAGCACGTTGGCAAGGTCAAACTGAACGGCGCTCGAGGGTACCTGGTCGCAGTTTGCATCCTCGGACTGCGTGTTGATCTGGACGTAGCGCAAAAAGCGCTCGAGGACATCGTGGTTCGTAGTGGTGTTTTCCATAAAGACCGCTCCAATCTTGGTCGTCGTGTGCAACAAGAACTCTAGCACGGTATGCCACGGCATACCGCGACGCTTGGATGGGGTAGAATCAGCCATTGAATGCAGAAGGGACGGAAGATCATGGATACGACAAATAGCTCGCGCGAACTACACCTGACGGTGGCGAACGAAGACTACTTGGAGTGCATGGTTCGCATTGAAAGCGAAGAGGGGGAAACCAACGGCGTGCGATCGGTCGACATCGCGCAGCGCCTTGGCGTCTCCAAGGCATCGGTCAATAAAGCGGTTTCGGCGCTCAAAGCATCCGAACTTGTCGAGCAATCGCACTACGGCAAGGTAGTCCTGACCGATCGCGGCCGCGAGGTTGGCACGGCTATCTGGTACCGTCATCGCCTCATCCGCACGTTTTTGGTTCAGGAGCTCGGTGTCGAATTTGAGCGAGCCGATTCCGAGGCCTGCATGATGGAGCATGCGCTTTCCGAGGACACGATGAGCCGCTGGCTCGCCTATCTCGAAAAGCAGGGAATCAGCGTCGAGGAATAGCGGGATATATATGGATACGAGTTATTACAACCGCTTTGGTGCCGAGGAACTTACGCGCCGCTTGTCGAGCGAGACCTTGTTGGCGCAGGGCCCCATGGGCAGTGTTTTGTTGAATGAGTACGATGCCGCCGATATTCCACCGGCTTTTTGGAATCTGGCAGAGCCGCAGACCGTTTCTCGTATCCATCGCCTGTATGTCGCCGCTGGCGCGCAGGTGCTCATTACCAACACCTTTCAGGCATCAAGCTATGCCCTCAAGCACGACCAGATTGCGCCGTCCGTGGCGGAGGTCAATCGCGGGGCCGTCGACGATGCCCGCCAGGCGCACCCTCAGCTGCTGCTAGGCTCGATGGGCCCGATCGGTATTGAGTGGTTTGCCGAGGACTCTGCCGAGTATCGTGAAATCCGAGGCATTGCGCGCGAACAGGCGCACACCTTGCTCAACGCCGGCGTTGACGGTCTGCTGATCGAGACGGTGACGTCTATCCGTAATTTGCAGCCCATGCTTGCCGGCGCCCGAGATGCCGCCGATGGCATGCCTGTTCTGGTGAGTTTTGTCGTTGACGATAAAGGTGACCTGTTGGGCGATGGCCTCAACATCGAGGCAGCCGTTTTGTACGCCGAAAAACACGGCGCAAATTCGGTTGGTGTTAATTGCTGTTCGTTTGCGGCCGCGAACGCGGCGGTGCCCAGGATGGTTGCATCGGCGACTACTCCCGTCACGGTGCGTCCCAACGTAGGCGATCCGGTCCAGACTCAGGATGGCCCCGTATGGCACGAGAACCCCGAAGCTTTCGCGCGCGCATGCATCGAATGGAGACATGCCGGTGCCGCAATGGTGGGCAGTTGCTGTGGAACCACGGCAATCACTACGGCCGCGATGGCCGAGGCGCTCGATATATAAAGGGCAAACCGCTCCATACGGGGCGGTTTTTTATTGCTTGCATGTCCTCGGCAGCATTTGCCCAAATGGTGAATGCTGGTGCCGGCAGGTTGCCGAGTGCATGTTGCGGGTATACCCCATGCGTACCATGATCCAAACACTGTGAGGTGTCTGCGCGTGTGCGCGATAATTCATTTTGGAACTGACGGTTGGCGCGCTCGCGTCGATGAGGACTTCACTGCCGATAACGTTGCCCGTATCGCCGATGCCGTCGGCGAGTTGTGGCAAAAGACCAATCCGGGCAAAACGGTATATATAGGGTTCGACACCCGGCCCCTGGCGCGCGAGTTCGCTGAGCTTGCGGCGGGCGTGCTAGCAGCGCACGGGCTGGACGCCGTGCTCGCTTCGCGACCTGTTCCGACCCCTGCCCTTACGTGGGCGGCGGCTTATGACGGTGAGGCGTGCGGCGCGCTCATGGTGACGGGGTCCCATCATCCGCAGGGTTATCTGTGCCTCAAGATTCGCATGGGTGATGGCTCAACCGCCAACCAGGATGTCATCGAAGAGCTCGAAGAGACCATGGCTCCCGAGCCAATGGGGATCGAGGGGCAATATCGCACCGCGGATATCATTCCTGACTATATGCAGGCGGTGGCATCGTTTGTCGATGCCGAAGCCATCCGCGACGCGCACCTGCGCGTGGTTGTCGATCCCATGGGCGGCGCAGCCCAGGGCTATCTAGCCGACTTGCTGCGCGAGCTTGGCGTTGAGGTGCACGAGATTCACGCCGGGCAGGCGTCTGACCAAGAAGATATCTGCCCCGACCCCGTTGAGCCTTGGGTGGACGCTTGCGAGCGCACGGTTATCGATGACGGAGCTTGCGCTGGCCTGGTGACCGACGGCGACGCCGACCGTATCGGTGCGGTTGACGAGCGCGGCAGATATATACATCCGCATCAGATCATGGCGCTCGTTTTGGGCGACTTGGTTCAATTTCGTAATTTGGAGGGGCGCGTCGTCGTCAATCTTTCGTGCTCGACGCTTGTGCGTCGCATTGCCGAGGCGCTTGGCTGCCGCGTGACCGTCAAACCAGTCGGTTTCAAATATATAGCGGCGGAGATGAAGAAGGGCGGCGTTCTCATAGGCGGCGAAGAAGCCGGTGGTATCGGCATCGCCGCGCATATGCCCGAGCGCGATGGCATCCTCGCCTGCCTGATTCTGTGTGAGCTTATGGCAAAGACGGACGCGCCTTTGGGCGTTCTGGTCGACCAACTCGAGGACAGTTTTGGTAAGACGAGTTACGGTCGACGCGATTTGCGCCTTGAGGCCGAAGATGCCGAAACGTTACGAACCCTGCTGCCGGGCGTAAACCCCAAGTCGATTTGTGGCAAGGTGCCGCAAAACGTTAGTCATATGGATGGCTTGCGTTTGGCATTCGAGGATGACACGTGGCTGCTGGTCCGTCCTAGCGGGACCGAACCAGTGGTGCGCGTCTACGCCGAGGGGTTCTCGGTGGAAGAACGTGATGAGTTGCTCGATGCTGGTTGTGCTTTAGCTAGGGGGACGTATCCGCTTTAACCATGAGACTGCCTTATATAAAGAGATGCTCGGCGAGCGGTAGGTAACGGCTGGCAAACGTTAGTCAGATCACAAGATGTGTGGGAAATGTGTACGCCCAGATTCCCGCCCACGGGGCCCCTCCGGTCTGGCAATATATCTCCTTGCCGCGCGGCCCGGTCGGACCGGATCAGCCGC
>UQAU01000050.1 GCA_900539035.1 uncultured Collinsella sp.
AAGCTTGCCATGGCGATAGCGACCGATTGCCCGTACCTCATCCTCGATGAACCGCTGAACGGCCTCGATCCGGGAAAACGGAAAACCTCCTGCGACGCAATACGCAGCGAAGTGGCGCGGGGACGCAGCGTGCTCATTTCAAGCCATCTACTCGACGACCTGGCAGACCTCACCGACTCGTTCTACTTCATCGAGTCCGGCACGCTCGTGAAAAAGACCGAGTCGTCCTCGCAGACGCTCAAGCAGGAATACCTCGATACATACGAAGGATGAATGTGGGGGAGTGTTCGGATGAAGTTGATATTTAAGGTCCAGCTCGTGTTGTGCCGAAAAGACCGTGAACCTTTTGTGGGACACGCGGCGCCGTGGTACCATAGCCGAGTTTGTTGTCTTGGTCGGAAACCAAGACGCCTTATGCGCTGATCGGTAACCAGCGCCTGACCAATAAGGAGTCCTACCATGAAGCAGGGTATCCATCCCCAGTATGTCGAGTGCACGGTGACGTGCTCCTGCGGCAACACCTTCAAGACGCACGCTACCGTGTCCGAGATGAAGGTTGAGCTTTGCAACGAGTGCCACCCGTTCTACACCGGCCAGCAGAAGTTCGTCGACACCGGTGGACGCGTCCAGCGCTTCGCCGACAAGTTCGGTGGCGCCGCTGCCGCCCAGCTCAAGAAGGCCGAGGAGGCCAAGGCTGCCAAGGCTGCCAAGGCTGCTGAGGCCGAGGCCGCTCGCAAGGCCGCCGCTGAGGCTAAGGCTGCCGAGAAGGCCAAGCGTGCTGCTAAGTTTGCCGAGGAGGCTGCCAAGCAGGCCGCCGAGGCTCCCGCAGAGGCTCCCGTCGAGGAGGCCGCTGCCGAGGCCGAGACCACCGAGGCTGCTGAGTAAATAGCTCGCCGCGGAATCGCTCGCATTCATGGCATGAGGGGCGTGCATCCATTTGGGTGCGCGGCCCTTTTCTTTTTGATTAGTGCAAACTAACCTGTCCCCATGGCACCACATGGCAGAGAGGCAGCGTTTGCCCAGATAGACCTGCCAAAATTAACTTGTCCCATTGTGGCAGGTTGGTCGTAGTTATTACGTGGCGGTCGAGCTCGACTGTATAGGCCGCGCCTTGTTTGGCTAAAGTACAATCATCTGTGTTTAACTCGCCCGCAGCTGCACGGCGTGGGCGATGGCCAAAAAAGGAAAACCACATGGGATTCATGTCAAAGCTGCTGTCCTTTGGATCCGATAAGGACCTTAAGCGCTACTACAAGATCGTCGACCAGATCAACGGTCTTGAGCCCCAGTTTGAGAAGATGACCGAGGAGGAACTCCGCGCCCAGACCGATAAGTTCCGCGAGCGTTACGCCAACGGTGAGTCGCTCGACGACATGCTTCCCGAGGCCTTTGCCACCGTGCGTGAGGCTTCCAAGCGCACCATGGGTATGCGCCACTTTGACGTGCAGCTCATTGGCGCTATGGCACTGCACGAGGGCCACATTGCCGAGATGAAGACTGGCGAAGGTAAGACCCTCGTCTCCACGTTGGCCGGCTATCTCAACGCTATTGCCGGCAAAGGCGTGCACGTCGTTACTGTCAATGATTACCTTGCCAAGCGCGACTCCGAGTGGATGGGCCGCATCTATAAGTATCTGGGCATGACCGTCGGTCTGCTCCAGAACAACATGCCGCTCGAGCTCAAGCGCCCGGCCTACCAGGCCGACGTTACCTACGGTACCAACTCCGAGTTCGGCTTTGATTACCTGCGCGACAACATGGTTACCCGTCCCGAGCAGCGCGTGCAGCGCGGCCACAACTACGCCATCGTCGACGAGGTTGACTCCATCCTGATCGATGAGGCCCGCACCCCGCTGATCATCTCGGGCGCTGGCACCAAGTCCGCCAGTACCTACAAGGACTTCGCGCGTGCCGTGCGTGGCCTTGAGCGCGGCGAGGACGTGTCGCATGACATGCTCACTGCCACCGAGGATGTGGAGCCCACGGGCGACTACGTCATGGACGAGGCCAAGCACACCATTGCCGCCACCGAGCGCGGCCTTAAGAAAATCGAGCGCCGCCTGGGTATCGATGACATCTATGCCGATCTCTCCGGCCAGCTGGTCAACCACCTGCAGCAAGCGCTGAAGGCCCAGTACATGTTCCACCGCGATAAGCAGTACGTGGTCACCAACGGTGAGGTCAAGATCGTCGACGAGTTCACCGGCCGCATCATGGAGGGCCGCCGCTATTCCGAGGGCCTGCACCAGGCCATCGAGGCCAAAGAGGGCGTGCTCGTACGCGAGGAGAACCAGACCCTGGCCACCATCACCCTGCAGAACTACTTCCGTCTGTATGACAAGCTTTCTGGCATGACCGGCACGGCACTTACCGAGGATGCCGAGTTCCGCGAGATCTACAAGCTGCCTGTCGAGGTCATCCCCTCCAACAAGCCAGTGCAGCGCGTGGACCACGAGGACCTGGTGTACCGCACCATTCAGGCCAAGTACAACGCCGTTGCCGACGACGTTGAGCGTCGTCATGCCAAGGGCCAACCGGTCCTGGTAGGTACCGTCTCCATCGAGAGCTCCGAGAAGCTGTCCGCCGCCCTTACCAAGCGTGGCATCGCGCACGAGGTCCTCAACGCCAAGCACCATGAACGCGAGGCCCACATCGTGGCCCAGGCCGGACGCTACGGCGCCGTGACCATCGCCACCAACATGGCCGGTCGTGGTACCGACATCCTGCTGGGCGGCAACCCCGACGAGTTGGTGCGCGAGCGCCTGGAGTACGAGGGCCTGACCATGGAGGACGTGACGCCCGAGCAGCTCGAGCAGTTTAACGCCGAGGCCAAGGAGACTTGCAAGGCCGAGCGCGAGCGCGTGCTTGCCGCCGGTGGCCTGACCGTTATCGGCACCGAGCGCCACGAGTCCCGCCGTATCGACAACCAGCTGCGCGGCCGCTCCGGCCGTCAGGGCGATCCGGGCGAGACCCAGTTCTACCTGTCGCTCGAGGACGACCTCATGCGCCTGTTCGGTGGCGACAAGATGGACCGCGTCTCCAAGATGATGGTCACGGCCGACATGGGCGACGACATGCCCATCCAGCACAAGATCATCTCCAAGGCCGTCGAGAGCGCTCAGCACAAGGTCGAGAGCATCAACTTCTCCATGCGTAAGAGCGTCCTTGAGTACGACGACGTCATGAACAAGCAGCGCCAGGTCATCTACGCCGAGCGCAATAAGATTCTTGACGGCAAGGACCTGACCGACCACATCACCGAGGTCATGCACGATACCGTCTACCGTTGCGTGCAGGAGTTCTGCACCAAGGACAGCCACGATGGCGAGCGCGACCTGGAGGGTCTGCGCAAGTGGGTTGTGGAGCTCACCGGCCACATCGATACGCCGAAGTTCCCCGACGAGGATTATGAGGCCCTGGCTGCCGATGTCCTGGCTTACGTAGAGAAGTGCTACAACATGAAGGCCGAGCGCTTGGGCGAGGACCTGATGCGCGAGCTCAACACCCAGGTCATGCTGCGCGTCATCGATACCCGCTGGATGAACTACCTGCAGGAGATGGACTACCTCAAGACCGGCATCGGCCTGCGCGGCTTTGGCCAGCGCGATCCGCTAGTTGAGTACAAGACCGAGGCCTACGGCGCGTTCCAGATACTCGTCGATACCATGTACGAGGATTATCTGCGTACGGTTCTGCGCATCGAGATCAAGGCTGCCCCGCGTGCCGTGGAGCACAAGGAGGAGCCCGCGCTCGAGGGTGCGCACTTCTCCGGTCCTGCCGAGGTCGATGGTGACAACGGCGGCTCGGTGCTGCGCAAGCAGGCGCAGGTGCAGGCCCGCACGGCTGTCCAGGGTGGTCCGGCTGCCGTCAACAACGGTGGCAAGGTGACCACCTATCGCAAGTCCGAGAGCGACGATCCGTACGTCAACGTGGGCCGCAACGACCCGTGCCCCTGCGGTAGCGGCAAGAAGTTTAAGTACTGCCACGGCAGGAATCGTTAATGGCTGAGGCTTTAGAGGTAACGCCCGCCGAGCTGGACGCGTTTGCGGACCGGCTCGGTGAGGTCGAGTCGTATCTCCACCTGGACGAGAAGCGTACCCGCGTGTCCGAGCTCGAGGCCAAAAGTGTTGCCCCTGGCTTTTGGGATGACGCCGACGCCGCCCGTGCCACCATGGAGGAGATTGCGCGCAACAAGGAGGATATCGCTGCCGTGGACACCGCGCGCGGCGAGCTTTCCGATGCCCGCGCCGCGCTGGAGCTTGCCGATGAGATGGGGGATGACCCCGACGCCGCCGCCCTTCGCGAGGAGGCTGCAGCCACGGCTGAGCGCCTGGCCCGTGCCATCGATGAGCTTGAGCTTTCGAGCTGGTTTACCGGTGAGTTCGATCACGGCGATGCCATTGTGACTATCAAGCCCGGACAGGGTGGCCTGGAGGCCCAGGACTGGACCTTCATGCTCTTTAAGATGTACATGAAGTACTGCCAGCGTCGCGGCTGGAAGGTCACCATCAACGACTGTCCTGCGGCCGAGGTCATCGGCATTGACCGCGCGACCTTTACCGTCGAGGGCAAGGACGCATTTGGCATGCTGCGCGCCGAGGCCGGCGTCCACCGCTTGGTGCGCATCAGCCCCACCGACGACAAGAAGCGCCGCCAGACCACGTTTGCCGGCGTCGAGGTCATCCCCGTGCTACCCGATGATATCGACATCGAGATCAGTCCCGACGACATCCGCGTGGACGTGTACCACGCGAGCGGCCCGGGCGGTCAGGGCGTCAACACCACTGACTCCGCCGTGCGCGTGACGCATTTTCCCAGCGGCATTGTGGTCACCTGCCAAAACGAGCGCAGCCAGATCCAGAACAAGGCCGCGTGCATGCAGATCCTCAAGGCTCGCCTGTACGAGATTGAGCTCGAGAAGCGCGCCGAGGCCCTGGATGAGATTCGCGGACCCAAGACCACGATTGGTTTTGGCAACCAGATTCGCAGCTACGTGCTCTACCCGTATCAGATGGTCAAGGATCTGCGCTCGGGTGTGGAGACCAGCAATGTCGAGGCCGTTCTTGACGATGGCGACCTGGACCCGTTTGTTATTGGCTATCACCGTTGGGCTACCGGCAACGCTGACGCGGAGACCCCGTCTGCATAAACCGCCCGGTTCATGTGGAAATGGATTAAAACCCTCCCAGCAGGGTGGTTTTGTATCCAGAGCAAACCCTGCGCAGGGGTGGTTTTTGTCCGGCGAATCGGTAGAATCGAATACAGCAAGAAGTTCGAAGCGCATCCGATGGGGTGCGCTTTTTTGAGGGAGGCAGCATGGCATATCGTCTGGACATCAAGCGCATTCTTTCGATGAACTTCTTTCACGACCTGCCCCAGATTATGTTGGGGTGCGCTCTGGCCGCTATTGCGACCGACCTGTTTTTGATTCCCAACGGCCTTGCTGCCGGTGGCGTTACGGGCCTTGCCACCATTATCCAGGCGGTCGGTGCATCGCGCGGCCTATCGCTTCCCGTTGGCATTCAGACGATCGTGATGAACGCCTTGCTGTTGCTGGTCGTTATGCGCGAGGGTGGCATGTTCTACGTGGTGCAGACCGCGACGGGCTTTGTGCTGCTGGGCTTCTTTACCGATCTGTTCGCCCCGTTTGTAGCACCTCTGGCGGATGCGGACCTGATGCTCCCTGCCATGTGGGGCGGCATTATTACGGGCATCGGTTACGGCATGGTGTTGCGCGCCGGCGCCAACACCGGCGGCTCGGACACGATTGGCCAAATCATCTCGCGTAACACCTCGCTGCCGGTGGGCTCGACCGTCATGGCGATCGATGTTGCCGTATGCGCGCTATCGGCTCCGGTCTTTTCAATCGAAAACGCACTGTATGCAGGCCTTTCGATGGTCATTAGCGGCTACGTGATCGATGCCGTGGTCGATGGTGGCAACAAACGTCGTATGGTACTCATCATCTCGGACAAGTTCCCTGATATCGCTGCCGATATCATGTATGGTCTGGGTCGTGGTTGCACCAAGTTTAAGGCGACTGGCATGTATTCGGGTGCCGAGAAGCCGGTGATTATGGTCATCGTGAGCCGTCGAGAGCTCAATACCCTCAAGACGATCGTGCGCGAGCGCGATCCTCACGCCATTGTGACGGTCGCTGACGTTACGGAAGCCTTCGGCGAGGGATTCAAGGACATTAGCGCGTAGGGGCGACCGCGTTCCATCCAAAAGACGTTCACATTGATAAACCGTTTCATCAGCGGTTCTGCCTGCTAAATTGTTCAAATAATGATAAAAACTCTGGTAAAGCCATCAGTTTCCAGCATAATGAATGACGTACGTGCATTGCGGCTGTGTTGGGATTACCTTCGGTGCCGTGCGCATTTTGTCTAATGAGGATGAAAGGAAGGCACAATGAGCGACGAAGAGCTCAAAAAGGTTGCCAACGAGGTAAGGAAGGGCATCGTCACCGGCGTGCACGCTGCCAAGTCCGGCCATCCGGGCGGTTCGCTCGGCGCTGCCGACATCATGACCTATCTGTACTTTGAGGAAATGAACGTCGACCCGGCCGATCCCCGCAAGGCCGACCGCGATCGCTTTGTGCTTTCCAAGGGCCACTGCGCTCCGGGCCTGTACGCCGTGCTTGCCGAGCGCGGGTTCTTCCCCAAGGAGGACCTCAAGACGCTGCGCCATATTGGCAGCCACCTGCAGGGTCACCCCAACATGAACGACACCCCGGGCGTCGACATGTCCACCGGTTCGCTCGGCCAGGGCATTTCCGCCGCCGTGGGCATGGCCGTTGCCGCCAAGCACTGGGGCGATACTTACCGCACGTACGCCTTGCTGGGCGATGGCGAGAGCGAGGAGGGCCAGGTCTGGGAGGCAGCCATGTTTGCCGGCAACCAGCAGCTCGATAACCTCTGCGTGATCGTCGACCACAACGGCCTTCAGATTGACGGTCCCGTCGAGGAGGTCAACGACCCCATGCCGCTCGCCGACAAGTTCCGTGCCTTTAAGTTCCACGTGGTGGAGCTCGCCGACGGCAACGACTTCGATCAGATTCGCGCCGCCTTTGCCGAGGCCCGCGCCACCAAGGGCCAGCCGACCGCCATTATCGCCGAGACCCTGAAGGGCAAGGGCGTCTCCTTTATGGAGAACCAGGTGGGTTGGCACGGCAAGGCCCCCAACGATGAACAGTTTGAGCAGGCCATGGCAGAGCTCACGGCCGCCGGAGAGGAGCTCTAGGATGGCAGACGTCAAGAAAATCGCCACGCGCGTAAGCTACGGCGAGGCCCTCGTCGAGCTCGCCAACGAGCACGATGACTTTGTGGTCCTCGACGCCGACCTGGCCGCCGCCACGCAGACCGGCAAGTTCAAGGCGGCCTGCCCCGACCGCTTCTTCGATGTGGGCATCGCCGAGAGCAACCTGATGGGTGTTGCCGCCGGTATCGCAACCACCGGCCGCGTCGCCTTCGCGAGCAGCTTTGCCATGTTTGCCGCCGGCCGCGCCTTTGAGCAGGTCCGCAACTCCATCGGCTATCCGCATCTCAACGTTAAGATCGGTGCCACGCACGCCGGTATCTCGGTGGGCGAGGACGGCGCCACGCACCAGTGCTGCGAGGATATCGCCCTCATGCGCGTCATCCCCGGCATGACCGTTGTTGTTCCGGCCGACGACGTCGAGGCCCGCGCCGTGACGCGCGCCGCCTACGAGTGCGACGGCCCCGTGTACATG
Source organism: uncultured Collinsella sp. (assembly GCA_900539035.1). Classification (GTDB taxonomy): domain Bacteria; phylum Actinomycetota; class Coriobacteriia; order Coriobacteriales; family Coriobacteriaceae; genus Collinsella. The sequence continues at coordinate 7,736 of UQAU01000050.1, forward strand.
CGCTTCGCCCGTTTGGCCTCGCCGGTTATCAACGACCCCGAGACCTACAAGTTCGAGTTGGGTAAGGGTATTGTCATGCGCGAGGGCGCCGATGTGACCATCATCGCCTGCGGCCTGATGGTCGGCGAGGCTCTCGAGGCCGCCGAACAGCTCGCTGCCGAGGGCATCGACGCCGAGGTCATCAACATGCACACCATCAAGCCCATCGATGCCGACCTGATCGTCAAGAGCGCCACCAAGACCGGCCACGTCGTGACCGTCGAGGAGCACTCCGTGATCGGTGGCCTGGGCAGCGCCGTTGCCGACGTCCTGTGCGAGCAGTGCCCGACGCCGCTCAAGAAGATCGGCGTCAACGACACCTTCGGTGAGTCCGGCCCGGGTGCCGAGCTCCTGCACAAGTACGGCCTGGACGCCGCCAACATCGTGGCGACCACCAAGGAGTTCTTGGCCTAGAGCAGCCATCGCTCAATCGGCAATAAGCCAATCGCATTCAAATGCAGACAGGGGCGTCCTCAAAGAGGGCGGCCCTGTTTTATATTTCAGCTAAATCAGAGCCGAACCAAGCGAGGCTTTCTCCGGGAAGAGAGCCCAGTACAGCAAAGTGCAATTCAGACCCTTCCAACTTTGTATATGCAGTACCCCAAGATAAACGCGGCGGCCCCTTAGTAGCCGCAGGCCCCCGGGACCGGGTTAAACCCAAAAAATTTGCGCGGGGGGGGGGGCCCCCCCCCCCCCGCGCCCCCCGGCCGGGGGGGGCGCCCGGCGCGGGGCGGGGGTGGGGGGGGCGCGGAAGGCG
>UQAU01000051.1 GCA_900539035.1 uncultured Collinsella sp.
GGAATGGAGCTGCTCTCTATCCGCAGTAGCGACATCGCGTTTACGATGGGAGCTAAAGGACCGCTATTGGAAAAAGCGGAAAACTATGACGGTGAAATTCCGCTTTTTTAAGTGTAACAATTCCAGTTTTTAAAATTGAGAATGATGTTGGCAAGCCTCGAGGTGTCATCGGCGATGGACACGCGCTTCATGCTCTTCTATACGGCAACCTTAGCTCTCAGCTAATGAATTCAAGTTTAATCCTTCCTACGATGTGCTGTGTGCCGGCGCGGTAGCCGGATCGTAGGAAGGATGCATAATGAAAAAGCTTGAAAACGAAGTGCTGCTGAGCCGTCGCGCTGCACTTGGCGCATTCGCCACCGTCGCCTTGGGGACTGCCGGTCTTCTTGCCGGTTGTGGTAGCGATAAGGCGACCGTCACCGAGGACGCTGGCGATGGCGACAAGAAGGAAGAGGCGAAGAAGGAAGAGCAGTCTACGACTGACCTGGCGGTTGGTGCGACGGTGACCACGGCTGCCGGTCTTTCCGTCGTTGTCGATTCCGTCCAGCCCGGCCTCGCAAATTATGACGGTTCGACCATGACGGGCATTCACGTCACGTACGTCAACAATGGCGATGAGGGCGCAGATTACAATATCTACGACTGGAAGGGCGAGGACGCCAACGGCGCTCAACAGAATCAGGGTTACTACAGCGAGGGCTCCGATGAGCTGCAGTCTGGTACTCTTTCCGCCGGTGGCTCCGTGGCGGGCAATATCTACTTTGATGGCGATATCAAGAAGGCACTGTATTTTGCCAACATGTTTGATAAGTCTGCCACTGCAAGCTGGGTGCTGGCCTAGCATGTCGCTACCGTTGCGCCGTATGGGAGGTGAAGTCGCATGCCCGATAAAAAGCTGACCGAGGAGTTGCTCAATGAGCTTCTCGACGCGCCAAACATCGATGGCTATATCAAGGAACACGACTTTGTCGCCCCGTCGCTTTCGGATTACTTAAAGCAGTTACTGCAAGAGAAGGGGCTCGAGCGCTCGCGCGTGGTTCGTATGGCCGATCTCAATGAGACCTTTGGCTATCAGATCTTTACCGGTGCGCGTCATCCGAGTCGTAATAAGGTGCTGCAGATTGCCTTTGCGATGGCGCTGACGCTCAAAGAGACCAACCGTGCGCTGACGGCTGCCGGGGCAAGCGTCCTTAACTGCAAGGACCGCCGCGATGCGATTATCATCTTTTGCATCGATCGCGGGTGCAGTCTCCAAAAGGTCAACGAGGAACTGTATCGCTTTGGCGAGGAGACGGTGAGTTAGCGGCTGATATCTGAGCCGGTGGAGCTGCCGAACAACGATGCAAGCGAACGGGGCGCAGATGCCATGGGGTGTCTGCGCCCTGCGCTATGATGGAGGCTATGGAAACTCAGACCCCAACATATTCCGATGACGAGCTGACCGCAGCGCTTGCCGAGCACCTGGCGTCGCTCGATCGCGATGACAGCTATCGCGTGGAGCGTGTACTTAAGCGCTCGTCCGTTGAAACAACCGAGCTCGTGTACTTTGAAGGAACCGGCGGTGGTTCGCTCGGCCCCTTTGTCCGTAAACGCATCGATGCTTCGGCTCAAATCGGCGGGGCATACGAGCGTCTGTTTGCTGCTCAGCGGGCAGGCAGGCGTTTTGAGCACCTGCCCAGAATCGTCGATTGTCGTCGTGTGGGCGACGAGCTCAACGTGGTTATGGAATACATCGAAGGGGAGACGCTCGGGGCGCTGGTGGACCGTCTGGGGGCCACCCCCGATTATGCGCGTGAATTGTATCCTGTCCTTTGCGACGCCGTGGGTGAGCTCCACGCCGGTTTTGCAATGGCGGGGGAGACGTCGGCGCCGGTGATCCATCGCGACCTCAAGCCGTCGAATATCATCGTGACAGGTGCCAACTATACGTCTGATGACGGCCTGACGTTTTCATCGCTGGTGATTATCGACTTGGGGATCGCGCGCGTATGGCGCGATGGCGCCGATGCCGACACCGTCAAGTTTGGCACGCGACCTTATGCGCCGCCCGAGCAGTATGGGTTTGGGCAGACGAGTGTGCGCAGCGACGTCTACGCACTTGGCGCCTTGTTGTTCTTCTGCTTGACGGGAGTCGACCCTAAGCCAGGGCTCGACATGCGCGAGCAATGCGAGGCGCGCGGCATTCCCACTTCACTTGCTGATGCCGTCTGCATGTCGATGGCGCTCGACCCGGCCAAGCGTTTTGCGAGCGCGGAAGCGTTGGGACGGGCGACGCGCGCGGCATACGATCTGAGTCGCCCCGTGCGGCCTCCTGCGCCGCCTGTCTGTACTCCGGCCTCGGAGACGGTGTTGACACCCCAAGGGCTCCAGAACCCCGCAGGGCCTCCTAGGCCTGTCGCCTCCGCAGCATGCGGTCTGCTCTCTCGCGTTCCGGAGTCTCTGGGGCGCATTTGGAATACGCTCGTCTGCTTCTCGCTGCTTGTGTTCTTTGCCGGAAGTCACTTTGCCGTCTTTCACCCCACCGGAGCAAACCAAAGCTACCCGACGTGGCTTCTCATAATCGAGTATTTTTTCTTTGTCGACGGCCTTATGGTGCTTATGCATTATGCGCTGCTCGATAAGCGCCGTCTTCGTCGGCGATTCGCACTGCTCGACAGCTATCGCGGCAAGAAACTCGCGAAACTCTGGCTCAAGGCATTGGGTGTGCTGCTCCTATGCATGATCGTCATAATCGCGGTTGCCAATGCGACCGGCGTCGTCGATACATCCGCTACCTAAAAGAAAAGGGCCCCGTTGGGGCCCTTTGCAGTTGCACTTAGATGCGGTTCATCTGAGCGGCGACTTTGTTGTACCAGTCCTGCCACGTGGGCGGGCAGTACTTTTTGGCCGCAGCCGGGGTAAGGGTGGAGCCGTAGTTGGCGCCCAGATAGGCAACGTGAGCGGAGATGCCCTCGCTCCAGCTGCCAAAGCTGCGCCAACCGCCGCCACGTGCACTCCAGCCCCAGGCGTTGTAAGAATTGGCGCAATAAGCACCCTTGGTGCTCTCGATGCAGGCGATGGCGGGGGACCAACGGGGGTCGACACCGGTATTCCAAGCGGCGACGGCAAAGTTGTAGCCCTGGCCTGCCATGGGGGAGCCGGCGAGATAATTGTCGATGCGGCTCGTCCACTCATTAATGAACGAATCGTAATCGGAACTACCGGCATTGGAGTTGTTCACCGTGGTGTCGATGGTGGTGTTGGTGTTGGTGGCCTGGCTGCTGGAATTGCTGCCGCTTACGCCCTCGCCCGAGAGCTTCTCGGCGGCAGCGGCCTTATCGGCCTCAAGCTTGGCAAGCTCGGCGGCATTTTCCTGCTCGGCTTTTGCCTGTGCCTCGCTGCGGAGCTGCTGGGCCTGCGCCAGCGCATCCTCGGCGTTTTTCTGCTCCGCCTCAAGCTGAGACTTGGCCTGCTGGAGCTCAGCCTTGTTCTGCTCGAGTTCGGTTTGCATGTTATTGAGCTCTTCGATCTCGTCGACGCTCGAGCTCGTGATCTGGTTGGTGTATTTGCAGGTTGTGATGAACTCACCCAGGCTCTGCGCGTTGACCAGGAAGCTCACGATGGGATTGGTGCCCTTCTGATACTTGTACAGATCGCGCATGGCTGAGCTTGCCTTGGCCTGCTGCTCGGGAAGTTTAGCCTCGATTTCCTCGATGCTCGCCTCATTGGAGTCAATCTGCTTTTGCAGGTCATCGAGTTTGGTGCGGGCGTCGTTGTAGGCGCTCGTGGCGGCTTCGATCTTCTGCTGGGCTGCGGAAAGCTGGTCCTGCGTTGCCTGCGAGGCGGCATACGCCGCAACGGGGGAGAGCATCGGCGTGGCCGTCAGCGCAACGGCGAGCGCGGCGCTCGTGATGATACGAGCCGGCTTCGACGCAATGAGCGCTGCGGTGCGATGATTCGAATGCTGCATCCAGTCCCTCTGCAATCAATCGTAGGTTATGGTTCGAACGGTATTCTACTACTGCTTTCGACCTCAACTTGAACCTTAAAGGTTCCAAAGGGTCAAGTTGAACTTGAGGCTTTGGCTTTGACCTGCAGTTATGATGAATTGTTGAGAAACCATAGAGTTCAACTTTAACGTTACGGGGGCCTGTTTGAGAGGAGTTTAGGGCTGTAAAAGCTATCTCAACGTGGGGTTTTACAACTACAGCGTGCCCTCCTGACGAGCCTGCTCAATCTCTTCGAGCGCCTCGGCGGGGGTGAACGAACAGGAACCGTCGCCGAGTTTGACTACCTGGATATCGTCGCCGGTATGGACCTCTCCGCCCTTTAGGACCACGCCAAAAATGCCCTCGTGGGGAAAGATGCAGTCGCCGGCGAGATAGTAGATGGCGCAACGGGTGTGGCAGACCTTGCCGATTTGGCTGATTTCGACGAGCACGTCGCTTCCAAGCTTGAGCTGTGTGCCCAAGGGGAGCGAGAGCAGGTTGATGCCCCGGGTTGTGAAGTTCTCTCCAAAGTCACCCTCGTGTACGTCGAGCCCGCGTGTCTGCGCCGTCTGGATGGACTCCGCGGCTAAAAAAGAGACCTGGCGGTGCCAATGTCCGGCGTGCGCATCGGTGGCGAGACCAAATTGCTCTATAACGGTGTCGTGCCCGTCGGCGACGGGCGACTTGCGCGTGCCCTTGTGTGCCGACGTGTTGATTGAGACGATGTGGGTGGGTCCGTTGTAGGCGTCGTTTGCCGTGCGCAGGGGAGCGGTCGCTTTCGCACGTTCCGCCAGCTCGCGCTTCGCAGCATTGAGGATGGGATTATCGGTCGGATGGTCTTGGGGCACGTGTGCGCCTTTCGCTCGAGGATGTCAATACGCTGAATCCTACAACAATGGTAGGTTCATTGCCCATTGTCATACAACGGTGAGCGCCGTCCTCGTGCTGGACGATTACGTCGATTGCCATAGATACGGTGGAGCTTTGGGCGCCGGCGGCTTGGCACGCTAGAATAAATCAGTTGCGCAAAGACCGCCCATTGTGTGGGCAGTTCATGATAGGAAGTTTCCATGGCATTGCAATTTACAGAGCGCGAGTTCATTCCCGTGCTGCTCGGTGGCGACATCAACGCCTATTCGGTGGCGCGCGCCTTCTACGAGGAGTACCAGGTCAAGAGTCTGGTCTTTGGCAAGTATCAGACGGGTCCCGCGTACCGCAGCCAGATTATCGACTACACGCCCAACGTGGATATCGACACCATGCCCGTGATGCTCAAAACCGTCAACGGCATTGCCCAAGCGCATGCCGACAAGACGATTGTCCTTGTGGGCTGTGGCGACAACTATGTTGCCCTCGTGGCTCAGGCCAAGGATGCTCATGAGCTGGCGGACAACATCGTCGCTCCCTACGCGCCCTACAGCATGCTCGAGCAGTGCCAGAAGAAGGAGATCTTCTACGAGCTGTGCGAGAAGCATGGCGTGCCCTATCCGCACACGTTTACCTTTACCAAGGCGATGCTCAATGCCCAGGGTGAGGCGCCTGCCGAAGTGCTCGACCAGATCGATTTTCCTTACCCGATGATTCTGAAGCCTTCTGACGGCATCATGTGGTGGCAGCACGAGTTCGAGGGCCAGAAGAAGGCCTATGAGATTGCCGACCGTGCCGAGCTGGAACAGGTCATTCGCGACTCGTATGCCAGTGGCTACACCGACGACCTGATCTTACAGGACCGCGTGCCCGGTAACGACGAGTACATGCGCGTGCTCACCAGCTATTCCGACCGCAACGGCAAGGTGCGCATGATGTGCCTGGGTCACGTACTGCTCGAGGAGCATCAGCCCCACGGTGTCGGTAACCATGCCTGTATCATCACCGAGCCCAATGACGAGCTCATGGGCGGCGTGCGCAAGCTGCTCGAGGACCTGAACTTTGTGGGCTATTCCAACTTTGACGTTAAGTACGACGAGCGCGATGGCTCGTTTAAGTTCTTCGATTTCAACACGCGCCAGGGCCGCAGCAACTACTACGTAACCAACAGCGGCTTTAACGTTGCCAAATATGTGGTGGACGAGTATGTGTTCAACCGCCCGTTTGAGCCGGAGTTTGTGACGGCTCAGGACGAGGCCCTGTGGATGGTCGTCCCCATGGGCGTCGTCGACAAGTACGTCAAGGATCCTGAACTGCGCGCTAAGGTTCATCGCCTGGACAAGGAAGGCAAGGGTGCCGACCCTTCGTTTATGAAGGGCGACTTTGTCTTTAACCGCTGGCTGCGCATGTGGCACACCAAGCTGCGCCACTTTAAGCTGTTCAAGACGTATTACAAGTAGATGAGCGCGGCGCCCGTCCGGTTTGCATCGGGCGGGCGCGGGTATGATACGCGCAATTGCGCAAGCGTCACCAAGGAGGCGGCGATGGAAAAGCTGGGAGTTATCGGCGGCATGGGCGCCGAGGCCACGTCGTATTACTACGACCAGGTGGTGCGTCATACGGCTGCTGCCTGCGATCAGGAACATATCGACATGGTGGTGCTCTCCAAGTCGACCATGCCCGACCGCACGTTGGCCATTAAGACCGGCGAGCATGCCAAGCTGCTGGCGACCATGAAAGAGTGTGCCCAGGCACTCGAGTCGCTGGGCTGTGCACACATTGCCATTCCCTGCAACACATCGCACTACTTCTACGACCAGATCCAGTCGTTTACGAAGGTGCCGATTATCCACATGCCGCGTGAGTCGGTGCGCTATGCCCTTGCGGGTGCGGTGATGGGGGAGTGCGAGTTCGACCCCAACCTGAGTATGCCGGCCGAGCCGGTGCACAAGATTGGCATTATGGGAACCGATGGCACCGTGGGCGCGGGCGTCTACGGCCGCGAATGTAAGGCTGCGGGTGTTGAGGTCGTCTATCCCAGCGAGAAACGTCAGAACGATGTGATGTCGCTTATCTACGATGATGTGAAGGCCGGACGTGAGCCCGATATGGATAAGTTCGATCGCGTGATGTGGGAGTTCGCCCGTAGTGGCTGCGACCGCGTCATTCTGGCCTGCACCGAGCTCTCGGTGCTGCAGAAGTACCGAGAGATGCCCGAGATCACCCTCGACGCCATGGATGTCCTGGTGCGCGAATCCATCATCCGCAGCGGCGCCCCCTACCGCCTCTAGCTTCCGACCTGTCAAAAAGGGACAGGTTAATTTTGGTAGGTTTTATCTGGTGAAACAGTAAAGGCCTCGGCTCGTTTGGTGCGAGCCGAGGCCTTTTGCGTTGGGTGGTTGCTGTCGGTGGTGAACTAGAACAGGAAGCCGATGGCGATGAGGGCGATGCTGACGATGAGCACGGCGATGTCCAGGCCCTTGATGGGGTAGCGCTTGTACGAGCTGGCGCGCGTACGCAGATAGAAGCCGCGCTGTTCTGCCGCCAAGGCTGTGGCATCGGTCTTGCCCACGCTCGAGATGAGCAGCGGCACGCACAGTGGCAGCATGAGCTTAAGCTTCTTGATGGGGTTCTTGGTGTCGTACTCGACGCCGCGCGCGGTCTGCGCCTCCATGATGGCGTTCATCTCCTGACCAAACACCGGCACAAAGCGCAGCGCCGTGGTAAAGGTGAAGGCATAGCGATACGGCACGTGCAGCACCTCGACGCAGGCGTTGGCAAGGTCGTTGAGCTTGGTCACCATGAGCATGAGGATGAGTGGTAACGCCACACCCAGCAGGCGCAGGCAGGCCTTCGATCCTGTGATGAGGCCCGTGTCGGTGATAAAACCCCACACCACGTTGCCATCGCGCATAAAGGCCAGCTGGAGCACCAGCATGATAAGCGCGAGCGGAATCAGCAACTTGAGCAGTGAGAACAGACGGTCGACGACGCCGGCATAGGCACCCAGCGCAAGGGTGAGTGCCAAAAAGCCCAGCAGCGCCACGTAGGTGTCGGACAAGAAGATGCCGACGATGATGGCGGCGGCGAGGCCCAGTTTGACGACGGGATTCAGGCGATGCAGCAGCGTATCGCCCGGCATGTAGTCGATGACGTTAACCACGGTGGACCATCTCCTTGGTAATTCGAACGACATCGGAGACCTCGCTCACCTGCGCAAAAGCGGTCGAGACGGAAGATGCCAGACGGCGCGAGAGCTCGATAACCTGGGGAGGCTCCACGTAGGCACGCCGCATGAGATCGATGTTCGAGAATAGCTCGTGCGTGCGGCCGCGGTCGAGGATGCGACCGTCGGCCATTACCACAATGCGCTCGGCAAAATCCGAGACGACTTCCATATCGTGGCAGACCATGATAACGGCGCAACCGCGCTCGGCCATGGTGCGCACCGTTTCCATGACGGTCATGCACTCGCGGTAATCAAGGCCGCTCGTGGGCTCGTCGAGCACGACGATCTTGGGCTCAACCACTACGACGGAGGCAAGCGCCACCATTTGTCGCTGACCGCGCGAGAGCGAGAAGGGCGCCTCGTCGGCCGACAAGCCAAAGCGGTCGATGACGAGCTGGGCGCGGCGCAGCGCCTCGGCACGGTCGATGCCGGCAAGCTCCAGGCC
>UQAU01000052.1 GCA_900539035.1 uncultured Collinsella sp.
GCGAATGGCTGAGCGGTATCGATATGCGGGTTCAACGGTATCACATTGGCCACATAGATTTTTAACTTGCATTTCTACCCGCCCTTTTCGTAGAGTCGCCGATACGTGCTTAGCGCACCCTCGGCGCGTCCGGCAGGCTTTGCGAAATGGGATCCAGGAGACTTCGGCGCAGCATCATCTTGCGGAATGCTTCTAATGAGCCTCCCATCCTTCAAAAACAGAATCTCATCGCACAGCCTATCGACCGAATCCAAGATGTGGGATGACATGATGATGCACGTACCAGAATCGGCCAGCTTCCTGAAAATCTCGGAATGCAAGTCCACCCTGCTGGGGTCGAGCGCGTTCATGGGCTCATCTAATAGAAGGTACCGCGCACCCGTCGCATACGCAATCGCCAGGGTAAGCTGCTGCTTCATGCCCTGGCTCAGAGTGCGGATCCTCATCTTCGCGAACTCGCCTATCTGCGTTTGTTCCACTATCTCTTCGATATCGCGAGCATGCGGCCACATATCGCAAACCATCTTGAGGTGATCTTCCGCACGCAATCCGGGATACAGCAGCGTCCCCTCACCAGGTGCATAGAAGATCATAGAACGGACCTCTCTCGCACCCGTACCCTGCACCTCATCCAGAACGATGCTCCCGTCCACGCGAGGACCCGGCAAACCTGCCATCGCACGCAGCAACGTCGTCTTTCCATGCCCGTTCGGAGCGACGAGACCGTAGACCGTACCCGGGGCAAACTCAGCGTCCACCGAATCTACGAGCACCTTCTTTCCATAAGAGATCGTCAGCGTTTGAAGGCCAATCATCGAGATCATCCCCTTTCGATCTTTGGAACACTCAGGCGCACCATCAACGGAGATACGGCGCCCAAAACCACCAGCAGAGCGCCCGATGCGCCGACGACCTCTCCAAAAGGCATCGCGTTCGTCCCTCGCCCAAGGAACCCAATCGTCCCCACCTGGGAAGCGGGATCAAACGAGGCGAATGGGGCCAGCAGCGCGACGCCCATGCCCGCGCTTTCAACATGAGCGCTCAACGAACCCAACACCAGGAGAACCGCGCAAACCACTCCGGTGACAACGGGGTTGCGGCTAATCGCTGCTGTCAACGCAGCGACGACGGAAATCACGCCGTATGCCATGACCAGCAACGGAATACTGCACAACACCGCCTCCCCCACCATGGACGTTGTCGAAGCTCCCGCCCGAATGAGAGCGACGGGATACTCCGATCCACCCGCACCGTTCTTAATCAAGGACACAACCGCAGCGGGAACCATCGACACCAAAAGCAGCGCCAAGCCAAGCAGGAGAGACAGCGCAACAGCCGTCAGAAAACGCACATGCGCTGTTGCGGGGACTTGGAAAACCAGAAGGGAACGGCACCGCAGGTAGGTGCACGCAAGCGATGTGACAACCACGGGCAACAGCCAAAACAAGGAAGGAAGCGCTGCCTGGAGATACGAAAGGAGGATTAATGGGGGCATCTTCGTACTTAACTCGTAAACCTTGGGGTCCGGCAAGCTCGCGATCGACTCGAGCAGAAGGGCGCGCGCCTCCGCACGAGAAGGAGTCTCCGGCTCGATTCCGATCGATTGCAGGAGGGTCGCATCTGCCGCGCCCAGCTCGCCTCGAGCGCGCTCGTACGTCGCAAGGCTTCGAAACCCCTCCGCAGGCGTGGGCGCGTACACGAAACCCGAAAGAGCATCCCGCATGTCTTCCAGGGCCGCTTTGCCCTCGACGTCCATATTCGCAGCGTTCTGCTCTAGATACCGATCTATTGAACGGAGCTCCCCATCCCTATACCGAACAGCGGAAACGTTATCAGCGTCAGGAAACATCTCGACCAGAGCCGGGGCCAGCATCGTCGTCGACATTGCAATCGCGCATACGGCGAGGGCAGGAGAACGCAGGAGCAGTTTCCCCATCGTTCTTACGTATGCAACGGCGGAGGCACAAGCGCTCGAACGAGTTGCCGTTCTCGATGCAGTGAAGGAACCTCTCTCAAGACAAATCGGGGATATCGGGCACGCGCAGCCGCTCTTTCCAGCAACGCAAAGCAGGCTAATTGCCAGCACCTCGATCCCGATTGCGCATACGAGGGCAATCGCGCCACGCTCGAAGCAAAGTCCAGGCAGATTCACTATCTGCGTTGTCGGGTACGGGCTATAGGCGCCGACGGTCAACTCAGTGTTCGCATACGTAAGGGGATTCAACAGGGCGAACTCACGTAAAGCGATGGATCTTCCGTAATACCCGGGAACCATCGTCACCCCCATCAGGGCACATACGAACACGATTCCAAGCGTAGGGTTATTGGCAATCTTCACGGCAAGGTGAACGACAAGCGAGATGAACGCTGCCAGCAAGAATTGCAAGATGGCCGTCTGCGCGAACACCAGCCAAGCCGGTTTGATAACCGGAGTCGCATATTGAATGTAGCCTATCGGATAGAACGGCGAGCCCGGGCCATTCTTCACAAGCGCGGCGATTATCCCTGGAAGATTGATGGCGAGGACGGCAAGCATTGCAAAAACACTCGCCCATACGCTCGATGCAACAAGTCTACCCAGCTCGCCCATCGGTGCCTGGATGATGAGCTTTTCACGTTTGTTAAGACGCGCGGCAAGGAACGAGACGGCAACGGCCGTTGCGACCCATAGCAAGTACTCCTTCGATCCGTCATAATAGGTGTACTCTCCATCCGATATCTGCAGAAACGGAAGTAGGGGAGAGAGCGGTGCCAAGATAAGACGTCCCGCGGCAAGAGGGTACAGAAGCGCGGGCATGCTTGATGAAGAGGTATAGACACCGTCCTCCCCCGCATTCACAAGCGCATCCGCATAGGATGCTGACAATTCCTGCTCAACACGGGTTATTCCCGACTCGAGGTATTCGACCCGTCCGTCGATGCCAGCCGCGCTCCTGAAGACGGGCAGAGCACAAAGAACCATCAACGCAACAACGACAACACAGAGCGACCTGGAGGAGAGAAGCGACCTAAAGATCGCCTTCGAGATTTTGAGCATACGTATCACCAGCTCGTTTCAACACGATTCAACTCGATGCGCGGGGTTACGATTGCAGCTGCTTTGATTACTTGCCGGCAAAGTCAATTTAACATAAACTGTTAAAAAGTAACCTGAGTTTTTTAAATTCTTCGGAAGTTATTATGAGTTCCGACAATCGCACTCCCCGGCTTCATTCCTTCCGCATCGCATGTGCGATAGCCTCTGCGACCCTTTGCGCCACCGCCATCGCACAAGTGGCGTTCTCCTTAAAGCCAGCAATCGAAGTGCTCGACAACCCTGTAATTGCAGACTCCCCCGCGTATCCAGCCCTTGCGATCTCGACATTGGTCCCTGCCGTCATCGGTATCGCCACGACCGTCCTCAGCGCCGTTCTCGTGTGGACGATCAAGAGCGGAGACCCCTTCAAGAAAGGCTCTGCGACATGCTTGAAGGTGCTCGGCATTCTCTTCGTTGTTCAAGCTGCCACCAGCCTCTACGCCGGCTCACTCGAAACCTCCGTCTTGATGTTTGGCGGCGAGGGGGCCGTCGGCGCCCAAGAGATCGCTTCATCATTCGACTGGACCTCTCTGGTTCTCGGCATCGTCTTGTTCATGCTCTCCCAGCTCTTCTTGTACGCTCGAGAGCTGTACCTCGACTCCGACGAGATTGCGTAAGGACACGTCATGCCCGTAATTGTTCGCCTCGACAAGATCATGGCCGAGCGAAAGATTTCCTCGAACGAACTTGCCGAAAGGATTGGAACCACGCCCGTGAACCTGTCCCGTATTAAAAAGGGGCATATTCGCGGCATTCGCTTCAACACGCTCGAGCAGCTATGCCTCGCCCTTCGTTGCCAACCCGGAGACCTTCTCGAAGTCATGAGCGAAGAGGATGCCCGAAAGGAGTTCGGACTCGATTGGTCCGCCGAGGATTAGAGGGCGGTCGTACTCGCCCTGCACACGGGGATGCGAATCGGCGAGGTCTGCGGCCTTCGGTGGTGCGATGTGGATTTCGAGACGGGCCTGATCTCGATCAGACACTCGGTGGCGTACGCGAAGGGAATGGGTTCGTTCATCAAGGACACCAAGACCCATGACGCCAGGGGTATCCCCATCGACCCGGTCGGCCTACTCCCCTTCCTGAAGGAAACCCACGAGATCGACTGCGGAAAGCTGCGCTTGCGCGGCCTTACCGGGGCGGTCGAGATCGGGGACTGCTACATCCTGTCGGAGCCGGGCGCGACCTTCGCGACGACAAGCTATATCCGCAGGGCGTTCAAGACGTTCTCGGAGACCAACGGCCTCATGGGCACCAACGACGAGCTGATCACGTTCCACGGCCTTCGCCACACGTTCGCAACGCAGTGGATCCGCCAAGGCGGCGATATCAAGGCGCTCCAATCGATCCTCGGCCACAAGGACGCCATGGCGACGCTCAACGTCTACGCCGACATCGAGCCCATCTCCAAAATCCATAACATGCTGCGCGCCACGCCGTGCCTTTGGCGCGGGCACCTCGGGCCGAGGGTCGATCCGGGTCCCATGTTCCAACAGAGGATCCAGGAGTCCATCGAGACGCTCCAGGCGTTCGGCTACGGCATCACCGAGCCGGACGACCGAAATATCGCCATACGCGACGTGAAGACGAACAGTTGGCTCTAGCTCACCGAGTACGCGGCAGTGCTGGGCCCATCCCAACTGAGGTCACGGTGGTCCGATAGGGGCGCCGCCCGCGGCATGCGCCGCGGAGCGGTATCCCCTACCGAAGGGCGGGGATGCCCTCCGCTTCCAGTTCGGAATCAGCCGTCGGAGGCGTTCGGCTGACTGCGGGAACGGCCTGTCCGCTCAATGTGTTCGGCTGAGATCGGAAATCAACCCAACACGAGCCGGACACGCGCCAGACGGCTCTTCCCCGTACGGCCTTCCTCCTTACGCTCATGTTGCAGGCATGTAACGCCGCAGCGAGCGCGCCTTTTTTGCGCCAGACAGGTACAATAATGAACACTGTACCGTAGCGGAGCGCCCCGCGCGCGCCGCAATCACGCGAAAGGGTTTCCCATGGCCGAGATCTCGTCCTCCCGTATCGTCATCACCGTCCTTGGCAAGAACCGCCCCGGCATCGTCGCCGGCGTCACCCGTGTCCTAGGCGAGGCCAACGTCGACATCCGCGACATCACGCAGTCCATTATCGAGGACATCTTCACCATGACCATGCTGGCCGATACCGCCGAGTCCAAGCTCGACTTCGCTGAGCTGCAGAAGGCCCTGGCCGAGGCCGGCGAGCTTTCGGGCGTCAACGTGTCCATCCAGCGCGAGGACGTCTTTAACTTTATGTACCGCCTGTAGCGAGCAAGCCGCTGGGGATAGCCTGACGCGCGCATGCCCATGCAAGTCACCCCGATGCGGCCCGGAGAGGAGCGCGCATGGCCTACGACGCCAAGAAAATCTATTACCGCTTCGATGACCACTTGAGCCGCCTTGTTCTGGATTACGAAGCAAGCCGCCAGATTTCGTCTGAGAGCGAAAACCTCTACCACGGCCTGCCGACCGACCCTTATGACGAGGGCCTGTTTGTCGAGCACAATGTCAAGCGCGGCCTGCGCAATGCCGACGGCTCGGGCGTGGTCGCGGGCCTCACTCGTATCTCGGATGTGCACGGCTACAACAAGGTCGACGGAAAGGTCGTGCCCGATCAGGGCAAGCTCACGCTTCGCGGCTACAGCATCGAGGATCTGGTCAACAATGCCCAGGCCGAGAATCGCTACGGCTACGAAGAAGTCGCCTATCTGCTTATCACGGGTTCGCTACCCAACAAGGAAGAGCTCGACGGCTTCTGCGAGCGCCTAGGTGCCTTTAGACATCTGAGCGACGAGTACGTCAAAGAGTTCCCCATGACCACGGTGTCGTCGAGCATCATGAACGTGCTCCAGCGCGCCGTGCTGCTGCTCTACGCCTTCGATGCCGAACCAGACGTGATCACGCCCGAGCACGAAATCGACGTCGCCATTTCCATGCTCGCACGTCTCCCGCGCATCGCCGCCTTCGCACACATGGCCTCGATCGCCAAGCTTCGCGGCTCCGAGGTTCACGTGCCGCACCCCACGCCCGGTCTCTCCACCGCCGAGACCATCCTACAGGTCCTGCGCGGCGGCATGGCGTTCACCCGCGATGAGGCGATGCTGCTCGACGTTATGCTCATGCTGCATGCCGAGCACGGCGGCGGCAACAACTCCACCTTCGCTTGCCGCGTGCTGTCCTCTTCGGCCACCGACCCGTATTCCGCCTACGCCGCGGCTATCGGCTCGCTCAAGGGCCCGCGCCACGGCGGTGCCAATGCCAAGGTCGTGTCTATGCACGAGGACATCCGCGCGCATGTTTCCAACTGGGAAAATGAAGACGAGGTCGCGGCTTACCTGGGTAAGATCCTCGACAAGCAGGCCTTCGACGGCACGGGCCTCATCTACGGTATGGGCCACGCCGTCTACACGCTCAGCGACCCGCGCGCCGAGGTCTGTCGCCACTACGCACGTTCGCTCGCTGCCAAGAAAGATCTGGGCGAGGAATTCGCGCTTATCGAGCGCATTGAGCGCCTGGCACCCCAGGTCATGCGCGACCACGGCATGACCAAGCCCATCTGCGCCAACATCGACCTGTACACGGGCTTTATCTACAAGATGCTCGGTGTGCCCGAGACGCTCTTTACGCCGCTGTTCGCCGTCGCCCGCATGGCAGGCTGGTCGGCGCACCGCATGGAAGAGCTCTTCTGCGCGCACCGCATCATCCGACCCGCCTACCGCCCGGTGATCGAACCGCTGGAGTACAAGCCGCTCGCCGACCGCTAGGACACGGACCGTTATAGAACTCGAGCGTGGCCAGGGCATCACCGCCCTCGGCCACGCTTTTTATGCCAGCAGAAAGGGCTGCATCGAATGATTGTTTTTTCCGATATGGATGGGACGCTGTTGACGAGCGACAAGCAGATGAGCGACGCCACCTGGTCGATGCTCGACGAGCTCGCACGTCGCGGCATTGAGTTTGTACCGTGCACGGGACGTCCGCTGTCGGGCATCTTTGAGCCCATCCTCGCCCACCCCGCCGTGCACTATGCCGTCTGCGCCAATGGCGCCAGCGTCTGGCAGCTCGACGACGACGTGCCCACCGACGCCTCGCGCGCCACGTGCATCTTGAGCCGTCCGCTCGATTGCGGCATTGCCCATCGCATCCATCGCATCGCCGCCGGCCACGATGTGACCTTCGATATCTTCGCGGATGGGCAGTGCTTCCTCCCCCGCTCGCTCTACACGCGCCTGGATGAGTTCTGCGGCGGCGACCCCCACATCGCGGCTTCACTCAAGCGCACACGAACACCGATCGACATGGATATCGACAGCAAGATCGACGAGGTCGAGACGCTCGAACGCATCGCCATGTACTGGCACGACCCGGCCGATCGCGACGCCATCGCGGCGGAGCTCGACACGCTCAGAGGCATTGAGGTCACGCGTTCGTACGCCATGAATATCGAGGTCATGGGCGAGGGCGCCACCAAGGGAACGGCCCTCACGTGGCTATGCGAGCACCTGGGCGAGCTTCTCGCCGACGCCTGGGCGTTCGGCGACAACATCAACGACATCCCCATGCTGCAGGCAGCGGGCCACGGCATGGCCATGATCAACGCCGAGCCCGAGGATCGCGAGGCCGCCGACGCCATCACCGAATACGACAACGACCACGACGGCGTCGCCCGCACCATCATGGCCGCCCTCGCCTAGCAGCAGCAACTCGGCAGGGTAGCTAATTTGGGACGTGTCTCTATAGTTTTGTCAACCGCGTGCTTCGCGCCATTTCGGCATGACGCATCCGGGCGCCTGGC
>UQAU01000053.1 GCA_900539035.1 uncultured Collinsella sp.
TGAACTTTATCGCGAGTTCCGCACGAACAGGAGGCCACTTAATGTGGCCTCCGTCGTGAGCAGGACTGTAGAGCAGGAAAGTTCATATGCGGCCGCTAGGCCCGGGCAGGGCCGGGGACCGCACCCGTACGACTACAGCGTCATGTTTGGATCGGCGTCGACGTCGAACGGTGAGATTTCACCTCGGTCGAATTTACGGCGAGCGACCTCCGCGATCATGGCTGCATTATCGGTACAGGCAGACAAGGGCGGCACCGTTACGCGAATCCCCTGACGCCCAAGCTTCTTGATCATCATCTCGCGCAGATGCGGGTTGGCCGAGACGCCGCCACCGATGCAGTATTCCTTGCATCCGCTAGCGTGCAATGCGTTTTTGGCCTTCTTGTACTGCACGTCAAAGACAGCTGCCTCAAACGAAGCTGCCAGATCGGGCAGGTGAATCGTGCGCCCGGCCTTGGTCTCTTGCTCGATGTAGAGCGTCACCGCCGTCTTGAGGCCCGAAAGCGAGAAGCGGTAGTCCCCCCTGCTGTTAAGCGCACGGGGGAAATCGATCGCCTTGGGGTTGCCCGTCTCGGCCAGCTTAGAGATGATGGGGCCACCGGGATAGCCCAGACCCAACGCCTTGGCTACCTTGTCGAAGGCCTCGCCCACAGCGTCGTCGAGCGTCTCACCGAGCACCTCGTAGTCGCCCCACGCCTTCACGTGCACGAGCATGGTGTGCCCGCCCGAGACAAGCGTGAAGATGAACGGCGGCTTGAGGTCGGGCTGCGCCAGCAAGTTGGCAAACAGATGACCCTCAAGATGGTTGACGCACACGAGCGGCTTGCCAGCAGCGTAGGCAAAGCCCTTGGCGAAGGCGACGCCAACCACGAGCGCGCCCACCAGGCCCGGACCCTGCGTCACGCCCACGGCGGCAAGCTCACTTGGTGCAATGGCTCCATCCTCAAGACCAAGCGATGCTGCGGCATCCTCGAGCGCCGCATCCACGACACTCACAATCACCTCGACGTGTTTGCGCGAGGCGATCTCGGGCACCACGCCGCCAAAGCGGGCGTGAAAATCAATCTGCGTCGACACCTGGTTGGCCAGCATATTGCCATCCGCATCGATAATCGCCACGGCCGTCTCGTCGCAGGAACTCTCGATAGCGAGCACTAGGCGGCGGCGCTCAATTTCGGCACGCTCCCCCTCGGAGCGCCCAGGAGCAGGCAGCGGCCATACGCGCTGCTCTGCCGCCGTCGGCTCGGGCGAAGCATTGTCGACCGGAAGCACCAGGGGCAGCGGAGCCGTCATGACGATGGCATCCTTGCCGGCACCATAGTAGCCGCGGCGCCGTCCTGCCTCGGTAAAGCCCAGAGCGTTATAAAGCGCGATCGCTCCCTCGTTGCCGTCCTCGACCTCGAGCGAAGCCGTGGTGCAGCCGAGCATCTGGGCATCATAGCTCACATGCGACAGCAGCTTGCGGGCAATGCCCTCACGGCGATGTGCCGGGTCGACGGCGACATCCAGAATCTGCACATCACCGTCCACGACCATACCGCCGGCAAGGCCCAGTAGCTTGCCGTCGTCGTGTGCCACCCACCAACTACGCGGCGCAGCGACGTCCTCGCCCAGTTCGGACAGGAACATGCCCGGCGTCCACGCCTCGTGTCCGGCACCTTCAAAGCAGGCAGCCTCCAGCGTGCTCGCGCCCTCGGCATCCGCCGCGCCCATGGGACGGAACTGCAGATGACGACCGGCGAGCTCATCGGCAACGCCCGTAATTTCGCTCTGCGCACTCTCGGCAAGACCAAGACGCTTGCGCTCGTTTTCCTCGGCATCCGAAAGGCGCGTGTAAATCGGCAGGACGCGAGCCGGATCGCCGTCACCCGCAGCGTGCGCGAGCAGCAAGCCCTCGCCCGAAGGCCACCACAGGTCGCGCTCCACGCAGCGGGCGGTCTCGTCCTCACCCAGCAGCTTGCCATAGCGCACGAGACCGTCACCGGTCAGCTGAACCTGGTCCCAGTCCGCTGCTCGGCGCCACTCATCGAGCGCCACGGCGGCCTTGACCACGTGTTCGCGCTCAAATTGACGCTCGGGACCCTCATCGCCCAGCATATATAGTGCCGGATATACCTCACCGCGCATGGCATCGGCCAAGATACCAAGCTTGCCGCGCACGCCAGCCTTCCACGCCGTCCAAGCGCAAGCGTCGAGCGTCGACACGCCCAGCAGTGGAACATTGGCACCGCGCGCGAGGCCCTTGGCAGTGGAGATGCCGATGCGCACACCCGTAAACGACCCCGGGCCGCGGCCGACCACGTAGTAACCAACATCGCTGCGATCCAGACCGGCTTGAGCCAGCACGCCATCAACGGTATTCACGAGCTCAACGTTGGCGTGACGGCGACACATGTGGTCGCCACTCACGAGCTTCGTCTCGCCCGTCTGCCCATCAATCCAGCTTGCCGCGCAGGCAAGCATGTCGGTCGAGGTATCGAGCGCCACCACCAGCGCGTTGTCGTTATGCAAGCTCATCTTGTACAGCCTTATCAATCAAATGGGAAAGCTCCATTGCGCGGTCACCGTGTGCCTCGAGCGTTATCGTTCGCACATCGCTGTCGCCCTCATCACGCTTGAGCGTCACCGAAAGATACTCATCCGTCAGCTCGTCCTGGAATTGTTCGCCCCATTCCAGCAAGCAAGCACCCTCATAGCCCAGCACATCGAAAATGCCCGTATCCTCGAGCTCGTAGGCATGCTCCAGGCGGTATAGATCAAAGTGAAACAGCGGAATACGACCTTGATCGTGAACGGCCATGAGCGCAAACGTAGGGCTCGTAACCATATGCCCATCGCCCAGCCCGCGCGAGACGCCCTTGGTAAAGTGAGTTTTGCCCACTCCCAGGCCACCGGTCAGGATGAGCACATCGCCGTCCTCAAGGCACGGTGCAATTAGCTCGCCAAAGTACTCCGTATCGGCAGCGCAAGTCGTTTTGTAAGTACCTACCCCCAGGCGCTCCAGGGACATATATGCTCCTTATTATTCCGAGGCGTCCTCTGGTGCGGGATGTCGCTCCAGATAGTCGCCCAGCATCTTAAAGTCTTCCTCCAGCAGCTCCTGCCACGCCGGATTGCGCAGCGCTGCTGCCGGATGGAACGTGGGCATTACTACAAAATGCCCCATCTGGTGGAACCTGCCGCGCAGCTTAGTAATGCCAATCTCGGTCTTAAGCACAAAGTGCGTCGCGGGGTTGCCGAGCGTCACGATAATATCGGGCCAGATGCTTCGAATCTGCTCACGCAAAAACGGCGAGCAAGCCAGCACTTCCTCGGGACGCGGATTGCGGTTTCCCGGCGGGCGGCACTTAAGCACGTTGGCAATGTAGACGTCTTCGCGTTTGAGGCCCGCCAGCGACAAAATGCCGTTGAGGTCCTCGCCTGCCGCCCCCACAAAGGGCTCGCCCTGCAAATCCTCATTGCGGCCCGGCGCCTCACCAATAAACATCACGCGAGCGCGGGGGGTTCCCACGCCAAACACGATATTGTGACGCGACTGGTAGAGCTGGCAGAGGTGACAATCGCCCAGAACGGCCTCAATTTCCTCGAGTGCGACCTCACGTGGTGCCTGATGGGTATGGCCGGGGATGTGCATGACGCCCATAGCGGCTCCTACACGTAGACCTTGTCGAGACGCATGCCAAAGCCGCAGGCGACCTCGTAGTTAATCGTTCCGCGCAGTCGGGCCATCTCGTCCATAGTGATCTCGGCATCGCCATCGCGGCCGACAATGATCATCTCGTCACCATACTCGGCCTCGGGAATCTCGTGTGCCGGGTTGGACTGAATGGCGACCATAAACTGGTCCATGCAGATATTGCCAACCTGATGCACACGCTCGCCGCGATACAGCACATCCATACGATTGGAAAGCGTACGCGATAGGCCATCGGCATAACCGATCGGCAGCGTGCAGATCTGAACGCGCGTACGCGGTACGCGGTAGGTAAAACCGTAGCCCACGCCCTCACCCATCGCAGGGTGTGCCACGCGCGTCACGCGCGCATGGACGCTCATAACGGGATCAAGCTGCATCACGCGGCCACTCAGCTCGCACGGCTGCATGCCATACAAGCCAACGCCGGCGCGAATCATATCAAAATGCATCGAGGGGTCGAGCATCGAGGACGGCGTGTTGGCGCAGTGCACGATACCGCACTCAAAACCCGCATCCTTAATGGCCTGAACGGCCTCGGTAAAGCGCTGACACTGCAGCTTGTAGTCCCAGCCCGAAGGTTCATCGGCCGTGGCGAAGTGCGTAAATACGCCGTCGCACTGAATACCGCGATGAAAATTGATACCGCGGACAAAGTCGACAACCTGCGTGTAGTGAACGCCGATACGATTCATGCCCGTCTCGATGGCGAGATGATACTTGCCCACTTTGCCCGCCGCGACGGCACATTCGCCATACGCAAGAGCAAAGTCAGACGTATAGACCGAGGGCATGATATCAAACTCGAGCAACGTCGGAATGGCCTCGATAGGCGGCTCGCTTAGGATGAGGATGGGTTGCGTTATCCCGCCCTGTCGGAGCTCAACGCCCTCGTTAACCGTCGCCACGGCAAACATGTCGGCACCGGCCGAATACATGATCTTGGCGCACTCAACAGCTCCATGACCATAAGCATCGGCCTTGACCACGCAGCACAGGCGCTGACGTGGATTCAGCAAGTTCTTATAGGCCCTCGTGTTGCGACGGAGCGCTCCGCGGTCGATCTCGACCCAGGACCAGCGCGTCAAATCGGCTTTATTCATGATTAGTCATCCGACCCTTCGTCCATGATTCCCAGATCTTCGAGCGCATCCTTTGCCGCCAGTTCCATGGCAGGACCGATCAAGTCGATAAGATCGGTCGCGATGACGCTCTTCTCACCATACTCCGTCGCCGCGGCAAAACCGGCGTAGCTGTGAAGTGCGACGGCGTACGAATACAGCAACTCCCAACGATCCATCTCGTCGCGCATGGTGGCAAGCGTACCGGCCAAAATACCCGCGAGAACATCACCCGAACCGGCAGTTGCCAGAGAAGCCGGACCCGAGAGCGGCAGCAGCACACGCTCAACGCCACAGATAGCCGTCGTCGGCCCCTTGGCAATGACCACCAGATTGTCGGAGCCTGCAGCCCAGACAACCTTCTGCGCGGCTGCAATCGCGGTACCAAGGTCGTTCACCTCGTCACCGGCAACCAGACGCGAAAGTTCACGATAGTGCGGCGTCATAACCAACGGCTGCTCGCGACGATACATCTCGGGATTACTATCAATACCGTCAATGGCAATCTTAGCAAGGCAGTTGAGTGCATCGGCGTCCAAAATAAGCGGTACATCAAGCTCGAGCAAGCCCGAAACCACCTGCATAGCGCCGGCAGATGTCGTCATACCGGGACCGCACAGTACACAGCTGTACTTCTTTGCAATCTCGCACACAGTCATGCGCGCAGCGGCGCCAAAGGAGCCGCGGGAATCAGACGGAATAGCAAAGACGGGAATCGAAGGAAGTGCCATGCGAATAAGATTGGCGCAGGCGTCAGGAGCCGCGACTGCCACGTAACCAGCACCCGCGCGAGCTGCAGACTTGGCCGCCATAATGGCAGCACCAGGATATTGCGCAGATCCGGCGACAATAAGCACAGAACCACGGGAATACTTATCGATATTCGTAGGTAGTGGGGCAAAGTAATCAACTAAGTCACCGGGCTCGACAATCTCGGCTGCGTGGTCGACATCATCGATGACCTCGTCAAGACGGTCGTAAAGATTGCCGCAGATCAAATCGCCAGCATACTCAGGACCATCAGCGCTATACAGACCAATCTTGGGCGCAATCATCGTCACCGTATGCTCGGCACGAATGCAGTCGTCATCAACAACGCCCGTCTCGGCATTCAGGCCCGAGGGAACATCAATGGATACGACACAATCGGCGCATTCATTGACCGTAGGAATCCAGATGGAGAACGGCGCACGCAGATTTCCGTGGAAACCGGTACCAAAAATGGCATCGACAACAACATCGGCCTTATCGATCAAAACCTCGAGTTCGTCACGCGAGGGGCCGACGCAAACGTGCACATCGCGGCCGGCAGTACGACGAGCAACATGACGTGCCAGAGCAGCAGGAATCTCATCCGGCTCAACCGGAGAAACGATATCCACGTCCACACCCTTATGGCTCAGGATATCGGCGGCAACCCAACCGTCGCCGCCATTATTACCAAAACCGACCAGAACGAGAACCCGATCGGGATTGAGCTTCAAGACCTCGTTGGCGGCAAACTCACCCGCTAGCTCCATAAGCTCGGCCTTCGAAGTCCCTTCGCGTTCGATGATATCCTCGAGACGAACGACTTCTTCGGTACTCAAAACCGGTTTCATCTATGCTCCTAGCGTATCTTGCGAAGCATCGCCCAGGTGCTCCGTCAATGCTGAATTCTGCAGCTGCTCAAGCTCATCTAAAACAGAGCGAGCCTCTTTAAATGTCTGCGCTACGCGTTTCTTGGTGCTCACCTTTTCCTCTTTTGGCTTAGGCCGAGCATCTTCGGTAATCGCGATGGCATTCGCAACGGCCAAGTCTCCTGTAAGCGTAATGGAAAGAGCGACCTCAACAACACCCAGTTCTTGAGCGATCTCGAGAGCACGGCCCGAAAGCAGCGCCTTCGGTTTGCCGAGTTTATCACGCGTAACCGAAACATCCTTGCGACCCACGCCTTGACTAAAACCCGTGCCGAGAGCTTTAAGCACCGCCTCACGCGAAGCAAAGCGGCTCGCATAGTGAGCAGCGGGACGCGATGATGCATCGCAATACGCACGCTCTTCTTCGGTAAACACACGCCGAGCAAACGACGGCGTCTTTTCAAGAATTGATTTCATGCGGGAAATCTCGACGATATCAACGCCGATACCAGCTTCAGCCATGTTCACCTCCATATCGCACAGACTAAGTTATTGTAGCCCGTTCGCAGAAGATGCGACAAACGAGGGTTATAAAACACAGCTACTATGTGAGACAAAAGCCCGTAAACGCAAAAAAGGGGGAGGCCGCGTGGCCTCCCCCTTCTCAGTTCAAGCGTACGGCTCGGTGCCGTCCACCGGTCAGCGGCGCCCTGGCCTCCCACGGGCTG
>UQAU01000054.1 GCA_900539035.1 uncultured Collinsella sp.
GCTCTCTTCGGCGGCCCCGGGCTTACCCCCCAATTCGCCCGCGTACTTGGCCGCCCCCCGCCGTGCGCTGCGCGGGGGGGGGGCTTTCCGTCCTGCGGAAAGATTTGGGAGGTAAGCCCTGGGCCTCCTGCGGCAACTGGGGAGGCCGAGGTTATTCGTCTTCTTGCTGCGGGTGCCTAGGGTAGGATGCGGCGTGCATTTTTGGGAGTTTTCAGCAGCCGAGGATGCCTGCATACTGGATTTTGGACAAAAGGCAGGCACTATGGGCCGCATCCTGTGGAAAATGAGCGGCTCTTGAGGCGCTGGGGACTCTTAATCAGGGCTTTCAGCGCAGTTTTGCGCGCCCGCGGGCTCCGGGATGCTGAATACTCCGGAATTTGTACACCGCCCCCAGGGGTACCTGTGGACAAATAGCAACCGCCCCGCCGAAATATGCATTCGGCGGGGCGGTTTAT
Source organism: uncultured Collinsella sp. (assembly GCA_900539035.1). GTDB lineage: Bacteria > Actinomycetota > Coriobacteriia > Coriobacteriales > Coriobacteriaceae > Collinsella. Next base: position 456 of record UQAU01000054.1, read on the forward strand.
GCAATAAAGCGACTGTGGCACGTCGCAGCTCGCTACAACTCGAATCCGAGAACAGGTTACTCGGCGCTCTTGAGGGCGCCGACCATGTCGATCTTGTTGAGCGTTCGGTTGGTGACGAGGTTGACGATAAACGTAAAGACAAAGGAAAGCACTACGGCGAGCACATAACTCAGCGGCTCGACCTCAACGTCAAAGTAGAGCGACGGCATCTGCAGAATGTACGTAAAACTCTCGGCCAGCAAGCCGCCCAGCGGCACGCCCAGCGCAGTGCCGATCGCCGTGAGAATCAACGTCTCCTTGTTGACGTAATGGTGCACCTCGCCGCGACGGAAGCCCAGCACCTTGATGGTCGCCAGCTCGCGTTCGCGCTCGGAGATATTCGTGTTGGACAGCGTAAACACCACCACAAACGACAGGCACGCCGCCATAAAGGTCACAAGTACCACGACGGAATTGATGATAGTGAAGTTCGCCTCATAGTTTTCCCAATGCTCGGCCGTGCTCGAGATGGTGAGCCAACCGTCGCTCTTAAGCTTCTTGCTAAACGCAATCTGGTCAGAAGATGAGCCCTTAAGCAGCGTAAAGATGCCGTTAAGACGCGCGCTTCGGTCGAACGCGCGCTCATAGGTGCTCTGCGTCATATAGAGCGTGTTGCCCAGATAGTTAAGCGAAATGTCGCTGACTTTGACCCTGGCAACGTTGAGCGACGAATCCTGGACGTGAGCCGTATCGCCCGGCTGAATCCCCAGCACCAGCTGTGAACTTTTGCTCAGATACACGTCTCCGTCACGCAAAGACAGCGGTTCTTTGGACTCATCCTCCAGGCGCACGTAATCGCCCAAGTCACCCGTGCGGTCGTTGGGAATCACGATGAGCTGCACAGTCTCGCTCTTGCCGCCAAACGTAAAGGTGACGTTGTCGGTCATAATCGGCAGGGTCGAGGTCACCGTCACGTTGGAATCATTGGCCGTGCTGCGCTCATCCAATGCCGCGCACGTCTGCGAAAAATCGTCAGGATTGGCGACCGCCAGCAAGTCATAGCGCGTGATATGCCCGTACTGTTTGGGCGAAAGCGCCACCGACGTGTCGCGAATGCCCATACCGCAGATCACAAGCGCCGTGCAGCCCGCGATGCCAAAGATGGTCATAAAGGCGCGCTTTTTGTAGCGGAACAGGTTACGCGCTGCTACCTTGTTCAAAAAGCCCATGCGGCGCCAGATAAAGCCAATGCGCTCGAGCAAGATGCGCGAGCCGGCACGCGGGGCCTTGGGGCGCATGAGCGAGGCCGGGGTCTCGGCCATCTCGTGGCGGCAGGCGATAATCGTGGCACCCACCACGCCCACGGCAAACAGCGCCACCGACACAATCGACGACACGATGTCGTACGAAAGCTGCATCTGAGGCAGCGTGTACATGTCATCGAACACCGTAAACAGGAACAGCGGCAGGCCCACAAAGCCGATGATATTGCCGAGCACGCCGCCGATCAGACAAGCCCACAGCGCGTAGTCTACGTATTTGGACAGGATGCGCCCGCGCGAATAACCGAGCGCCTTATACAGGCCGATGAGCGTACGCTCCTCCTCAACCATACGCGTAGCGGTGGTAAGGCTGATGAGCACGGCGACGATAAAGAAGATAAACGGGAACACCGTGGCGATGGCCTCGATCGAGGAACTATCGCTCTCGACGCTCGAGTAGCTTGCGATATTGCCGCGGTCCTGAATGTACCAGGTGCATTCGCCCAGGTCGGAAAGCTCGGCGCGGGCATCGGCAAAATGCTGGTCGGCGGCGGCGCGGCGCTGGTCCAGGTCGGCTTGCGCCTGCACACGCTCCTCGCTGCCCTCTGTCATGCGGTTGATGTTATCCTGCTCGATCCCAAAGAGCATAGCGGCCTGACGCTCGGCCGCATCCAAGCTTGCCGGCGTGTCGACCGTCAGCTCCCGAGCGCGCGCCTTCTCGCGCCCCTCGCGTATCTTCTCGATATTGCCCTTGACCTCATTGATCTTTGCCGCGTAGGCATCCGAATAGGAGTTGAGGCTCTTGGCTCCCTCGACGACCACGTGGATCGCGGAATAGGACGACGACGTCGCGGCATCCTCGCTCACATAGAACTTATAGTCCGCCGCCGAAGCAGCGCGAAAGGCGTTGACTGTCGAGTCGGAGCTCACATCAGTGGGATCGAGGACCTCGGCCGTAATGGTGTAATCGCCCGCGGCAAACTGATCCTTGGCGCTTTGGTTCGACGAGCTCGCGTCATTGGCGGCAAAACTCACCGTATCGCCGAGCTTTTTGCCCGAAGCCTTCAGGAACTTCGAAGTCACCGCAACCTCATCGGCGCTCTCAGGCAAATCGCCGTTCACGAGCACTGGCTGATCGATGTTCTCCTTGGAGAGACTTTGCACGACCACGCGCTCGCGCGTTGTGCCCACGGCGGTATAGGCAGTCTCGGTATAGATGCCCTCGGCCGTCTCGACGCCGTCGACCTCTTGGATCGCAGCAAGGTCGTCGCGCGTAAGGCCATAGGTCGACTGCACGTTAATGTCATAGACATTCTGCTGGTCAAAGTAGGCGTCAACCGAATCGCGCAGATCCTCGCAGCCCGCCTTAAGGCCGCACATCACGCTCACGCCAAGCGCGGTGATGACCACGATTGACAAGAAGCGCTTAAGACTGCCCCGGATTGTGCGGTAGATGCCACGGCGAAAAACCGTCGGGACCATATCGTTTGAGCTTTGAGCAGTGCGGTAGGTCGCGAACTCCCAGTCGCGGTCTGCGTGCTCCGTATCGTGGTTTTGGCTGTTTTGGCGGTCCTGGTCCATGGGCGCTACCACTCGATCGTCTCGATAGGCACGGGATTTTGCTGGACCGTCTCGCTCTCCACGCGGCCGCTCTTAAAGCGGATCAGACGATCGGCCATGGGCGCCAGCGCGGAGTTGTGGGTGATGATAATGACCGTGATGCCCTGCTTGCGGCAGGTGTCCTGCAGCAACTGCAAAATCTGCTTACCGGTTTTGTAGTCGAGTGCGCCCGTGGGCTCGTCGCACAGAAGCAGCTTAGGATTCTTGGCCAGTGCGCGGGCGATGGACACGCGCTGTTGCTCGCCGCCCGAAAGCTGCGCCGGAAAGTTAGCAAGGCGGTCGCCCAGGCCAACCTGACGAAGCGTTTGCTCGGCATCGAGCGAATCAGGGCAGATTTGCGCCGCGAGCTCAACGTTTTCGAGCGCCGTCAGGTTGGGGACCAGATTGTAGAACTGGAAGACAAAGCCGACGTCGGCGCGGCGGTATTCCACGAGCTGCACCTCGTTGGCGGAGCTCACGTCGCGCCCGTCCACCGTTACGGTGCCGGAGGTTACCGTGTCCATACCACCCAGGATGTTGAGCGCCGTGGTCTTGCCGGCACCCGAGGCGCCCAGGATAATGGCGAGCTCACCGCGCTCGACCGTAAAACTCGCGCCGTCGAGCGCGTGAATGCGGGCGTCGCCCTCGCCGTATGCCTTGATGACGTCTTTGAATTCGATATAGGCCATCGATCGGTTCCCATCTGGTCGGATAACTCTTTAGTATTACCCATTTCTCACCTATCAAAAAGGGACAGGTTTATTTTGGCAGGTTTTATATGGGGAAACGGCAGCTATAGATGAGGCGCCGGGGAGGCAGAGAAATCATCGACGGGGTCAGGCCGACCGCCAAACACAACGCACGTATCTCTATCTGTCAGCCAAATCATTCGAACAGCTGTTCGTTTCTATGATATGATTCCGCTATCTAAGCAGGCCAATACGCAGAAAGGCGGCCAACATGGCGTTCGACTTTAAGAAGGAATGCAAGGAGCTCTACAAACCTGCAAGCAAGCCGAGTATCGTAACTGTCCCGCCTATGAGCTACGTTGCCGTTCGCGGCAAGGGCGACCCAAATACCGAAGGTGGCGAGTATCAAAACGCCCTGCCGCTGCTTTACGGCATCGCCTATACCGTCAAGATGTCGAAGAAAGGCTCAAGGAGTATCGAGGGCTATTTCGACTTTGTGGTACCGCCGCTCGAGGGTTTCTGGTGGCAAGACTCCCCGAGCGGCGACATCGATTATGTACGCAAGGACGATTTCAGCTTTATCTCGTGCATCCGCCTGCCCGATTTCGTCAGCCGAGATGATTTTGACTGGGCAGTCGCTGAAGCCACGGCCAAAAAGAAACTAGACTTTACCGCCGTCGAGCTGCTTAAAGTTGATGAGGGTCTCTGCGTTCAATGCATGCATACCGGACCCTATGACAGCGAGCCGACAACCGTAGACGCCATGCATGAATACGCGACCGAACAGGGCTATGTCCCCGACTTCTCAGGCACCCGTTTACATCACGAAATCTATCTCTCCGATCCACGCAAATGTGCACCGGAGAAACTTAAGACTGTGGTTCGTCATCCCATCAAGCGCGCTGAATAGCGTGGGGCGCCGTCCCGCGCATCAGGTTTTAGGCCAGGCAATCAGCCACTCCAAGGTCATCTGGCGGCTTCCTTGACGCAGGTCATCGTATCTTATAATTTTATGTCTCTAAAGCTGGAAAGCCTCTCAACGATGCGCAACTCCAGCTCTTTTTATATCAAGAGGCTTAAATGAAATACCAGAAGTCGTGGATATCCATCAACGAACAGATAGCACTATTGACAGAAAACAAGGGTCTTAAGTGCTCTGATCAAAGCGAACTCGAGCGAGCTTTGGTCGAAGTCGGCTACTACAGGCAAAGTGTTCGAGCGTTACTCCTCGTACGCGCCCTCAAGCCGAAGCAGCCACTCCTTGCGGTCGAGGCCACCGGCATATCCGTTGAGCGATCCGTCGGCGGCAACTACACGATGGCACGGCACGATGATCGAAATAGGGTTGCGAGCGACCGCAGCCCCCACCGCGCGAGGAGATACAACGGGCGCTTCATTTCCCGGCACACGATGTCGAGCCGCAACACGCTGGGAGATCTCGCCATACGTAGCGACCTCGCCACGCGGGATAGAGAGCAGCTCAAACCAAACCTCACGCTGAAACGCCGTGCCAATCAAATGCAACGGCGGCGTAAACCGAGGCTCCTGCCCCGCAAAATAAGCATTCAGCCAAGCCCAAGAACGCTCAAGCACCGAAGAAGCCGCACCATTTGCCGGACTCACCGAAGACATCCCGCCAGCACCAGAAACCGCATCGGAACCCTCGACATGCTCCGTATCTTCTTTGAGCAGCGTAGAGCCAAAGTGCTCCTGCCCCTCAAACCAAAGCCCCGTCAAACCGCGGCCATCAGCGGCAAGCAGAATCTCGCCCAAAGGCGAAGCAAACGTCGTCGTGACCACCAGCGGCTCCTTTCAAAACTCCGCAACATAATACCGCGAATTGTGCAGACAACCTGTCAGATACGCCCGGGCAGGCTCGTATTGTTTAAGCGAGGCCACCTTCCCCAATCAAGCGAAGAAGACGCGGAGCTTCGACGCCAGGGCGGTACCCCCGCGAGCTGAGCTCTAATACTTTTCCCGAGAAGTGAACGAGTAAAAACGAAGCCCCAGAGCATCCACACCTTTAGACCGCAAAACCGCAGGATTCGCACTGCAAAACCGCAGGAAATAGCGGTCAAAATATGCCAATGCTTCGGGGGTCCAAATAAGGTCGTTCACTTCACGGGAAAAGTATTAGACCCCGATTCGCCCCAATCCCAAAGTCACCCCAGGCAGCAAGCGCGAACGCGCCGCAGCTGCCGGCCGCGCCCCACAGCCCCCAAAGGCGGCAGGCGCGAAGCGCCAAGGCCGCCGCCGGGACCAGGGCCCGCAACAGCCATGCGCCCCCACATCAGCCCAGCGGCCCCAACCAACAACGGCCCCATCGCAGGCCGCTCGCAGCCGAGTCACGACAGGCGGGGGCCCGGCATTGTTTTAATAACCCAACCACAACCAATTTTGGGGCATGTTATGCACCCGGCCAGA
>UQAU01000055.1 GCA_900539035.1 uncultured Collinsella sp.
GCGCGCCTCAATCGTAGCCCGAGACGGTCCCGGGCTGACAATTTCGACTGTAATGGACGTTCTTAAACGACTAGTCGCGGGGGACACTCTTCGGCCACTCATTGGGGACGTACTTAAATGAGTGGTAGTTGGAGACACTCCTGGCCGAGCTAGAGATCGCGCGCGTCCCTTCTGGTCCATGCGGCTCAAAATCGCGGCGTGATGTGGACGGCTGGGGTCGAATTGGCAACATTTCGAGCCTGGCTTCGATATTGAGACTGGTTCTTTATTAAAATGGAATTCCAGACAATTGAGCGGCCGGGGGTTAACCATGAGGGGCATGGGAGACACAACCGCATATCTGCGTCGGGGCATTCGGGAGATTATATGCCTGGCGCTGTTCTTCTTCACGTTTTTGGCGTGCGAGTATCTCTTTGATGTGCGCATAGCCGAGTTCGTGCCATCGAGTGAGGTCGTCATCTACGAGAGCATCGTTGTCGGCGCGAGCGTGATTGGCTTTTTCGTGCGCCCATTTCTGTACTATCGCCTTCCCCAGACGATCGATGCGACGAGCGATATTACAGGCGTGCTGCTGGTATCGGCGTTGCTGCTGATGATTACGGCAGTGCGGTTTGAGGTAGTAATTGCCGGCGGCCTGGTGGCGTGCTGCGCCCTGGGCTATTGCGGATCGACCGCCCATGCCAATCTTGCGCGGCGTTTTGCGCAGACGCCCTGCCTGGCGCGCGCCGCCGCACTTTCCTATGCCATGGGCGTTCTGGTACAGGTGATCAACCACATGGTGATGCCTGTCGGTATTCCTCAGCAGGCTGTTCTGGTCGTCTGTGCGATCGCGCAGGTGGCGTTGCTCCACGGTGCCCGACGCGCCAAGCTGCGCGACGAGTCCGACCCCAACTTTGAACCCAGTGCTGCCGGGCTTTCGGTAGATGCTCTGGAATATGGCGCCAAGTGGCATGACGATCCCGAGGCAAAGGCGGCATTCCGTCGCGCCGTAGCTCGCCTGACCGTGGCGACGGCGTATCTTTCCAGCGTATTCGCCGCTCTCAACGCGGGCTTCACGACCCTGCATGCTGTCGGAGCCGTCGATTTGAGCGATTGGCCGCGCCTGCTGCTTGTCGTGAGCTCGTTGGTTGCTGGCGCACTATTTGACCTGCACGGCCGCTCGTATATGAATATCGGCATGACATGTGCCGCCATACTGTCCACGCTTTCGTTCTTTGTGCTCATCGTCGATGGCAATGGCGGCAACGAGCTTGCGGCCACGATCATCTTTTATCTGGGCTCGGGCTTTTTCGTGGTGTTCTTTACCACAAAATATGCCGCCGTCTCGCTCTATGCGCGCTGGTCATATTTTTGGCTGTGCATGGGTCGCGTCGTCAACAACGTGTGCTCGATGCTCGTGACGGCGCCGGCGGTGGCGATCATCTCGAGTCAAAACGTGCTGGCTGCGGTCGGTGCGGCGCTCGTGATGTTTGTGGGCATTGCGATTACGCTGCTGGGGCAGTTGGGGCAACGAGCCGATGATGTCGTGATGCAGGATGGCCTGCCGCTTGCTACCGACGATCTTGGTGGGGATCTTGCGCCCACATGCTCCGACCCCGAGCCCGTGGAGGCAGCGGAGCTCACGTCCGATGAACGCCTTGATGCCTTCGTCGCCACCTTTGGGCTTACAGAGCGCGAGCGCGATATTCTTGAGGTCTTGGTCGTTTCGGACCAGAGCGTACAGGACATCGCCACAACGCTTTTCCTTTCGCGCTCCACGCTCTATCGTCACATTTCTCGATTAACAAAAAGACCGGTACCGTCTCGCGTGTGGCCCTTATCAACTTCTTCTGGTCCTGGACGCCCAAGGACTAGCTAATCCTCCAATAAGTTGCGGTGGAATAGTCCCTAAATTAAAGTCACGGGGCTTTAAACAGGAACTATTCCATCGCAACTGCTGGGGGGATAGACTGCAGCGGCAGAGGCAACGGCAGCGGCAGAGGCGTTGGCAGCTGTGGTAGTGGCAACGGCAACTGGCAGGGTGTTTTCCGTCTGCTTGCTACAGCAGCTCGCCGTGGCGTGCAATGTAGCGGCGCTTTGCCAGCTGAGTGAGCGCGATGTAGGCGGTGACGATGCCGACGAGCAGCGCGAAAAAGCTCGCGGGCAGTGCCATGAGGCCGAGCGCATCGGCGATGGGGCTTGCCGGCAGCCATGTGACGAGCGCCAGGCCCAGCACGGTAAGAACGCACAGTGCGGGCGCGGCGTGGTCGCACGGGCTCGGCAGATGCGGGGAGCGCAGCATGTGGACCACGAGTGTCTGCGACCACATGGACTCGACAAACCAGCCGCTCTGGAAGAGCGCAGCAAAGGTCGCCATACCCGCGACGTCGCCCGCGGCGGCAAGCTCGGGCCAGCTTGAGTCCACGGCGGCGGGGCACACGACAAAGAAGAGCGCGGCGAAGGTCACGATGTCAAACAGCGAGCTCACGGGGCCCAGCTCGAGCATAAAGCCCTTGATGGACGCGGCGTCCCAAGCACGCGGGCGGGCAGTCCAGGCGTCATCGACGGTGTCCCACGGCAGCGCGATGCACACGATCTCGTAGACCAGCGACAGCAGTACCAGCTGCAGGGCGCTCATGGGCAAAAACGGCAAGAACAGGCTCGCGACGGTCACGGATAGCACATTGCCAAAGTTGGAGCTCACCGTGGTCTTGAGGTACTTGAGCAGGTTGCCGTAAGTGCGGCGGCCTTCGATGATGCCGCGCTCGAGCACGCCCAGGTCCTTCTGAAGCAAGATGATATCGGCGGATTCCTTGGCAATATCGACGGCCGAATCGACCGAGATGCCGCAATCGCTCGCACGCATGGCGGCGGCGTCGTTGATGCCGTCGCCCATAAAGCCCACAGTGTGGCCGAGCATCTCGCGCATGACACGTACCAGGCGCGCCTTCTGCAGCGGCGAGAGCTTGGCGAAGAGGTTGGTTTTCTCGGCGCGCTCGGCAAGTTCGGCGTCATCGAGCGCATCGATCTCGGAGCCGAGCAAGACGTTGCTCGCATCGATACCAATCTGCTCGCAGACGGTGGCGGCGACGCGGTCGTTGTCGCCGGTTAGGACCTTGACCGCCACGCCCTTGGCCTCGAGGGTGGCGACGGCGCCCGCGGCACTTGCTTTGGGCGGATCGAGGAAGGCCAAAAAGCCCATCAGCACCATGTCGCACTCGTCGGCGATTCCAAACTCGCCCACGCAGCGCGGATTGGTCTTCTGCGCCACGGCAATTACGCGTAGGCCCTCGGCGTTAAGTCCGGCGACCTGCTTGCGAATCTGGGCGAGCTTCTCGTCGGTGAGCGGCTGAGCGATGCCATCGATCTCGACAAAGGAGCAGATCTCGAGCATTTCCTCGGCAGCGCCCTTGGTAACCATCTGGGTTTTGCCTTGGGCGTCGGCGACAACTACGCTCAGGCGGCGGCGCGAGAAATCGAAGGGAACCTCGTCGACCTTGGTATAGCGGTCGCGCAGACTCTGGCCCAGCATAGAATCGGGCACGACGGTCGAGGGCGTCACATCGGCACGGTCGATTACGGCCAGGTCGATAAGGTTTTTGAGGCCGGTCTGGAAGAAACTGTTCAAAAACGCATGGCGCAGCACACGTGCGTCTTCGTTGCCGTCGGTGCTGAGATAGCGCTCGAGCACGATGCGGTCTTCGGTGAGGGTGCCGGTCTTGTCGCAGCACAGGACGTCCATCGCGCCGAGGTTTTGAATCGCCGGCAGCCCCTTGACGATAACCTGGCGACGGGCGAGGTCCTTGGCGCCCTGCGATAGGCTCGTGGTCACGATGACGGGAAGCATTTGCGGCGTGATGCCCACGGCCACGCTCGTGGCGAACAGCAGCGCGTCGATGACGTTGCCCTTGGTGGCGGCGTTGATGGCAAAGACGGCCGGCGCCATAACGAGCATGAGGCGTACGAGCAACATGGAGACGCTCGAGACGCCGCGGTCAAACGCGCTCTTCTCGCCGCGCCCGTTGAGCATCTTGGCGATGCCGCCCAGGTAAGTGTCCGAGCCGGTGGCAACGACAAGCGCCATGGCGGTGCCGTTTTGCACGGAGGTGCCGGTAAAGACGATGTTCTTGCAGGCAGAGAGTGGCAGTGCGGAACCGTCGGCGCCCTCGACGACGGTGACGGCGGTGGTCTTCTCGACGGCCTCGCTCTCGCCGGTGAGTGCGGACTCGATCACAAACAGGTCGCGCGCGGTGATGATGCGGGCGTCGGCCGGCACCATATCGCCGGCAGAGAGGCGGATTACATCGCCGGGGACGAGCTCGTCGAAGGGGATCTCGATGCGCTTGCCGTCGCGCAGGGCGGTGCAAGTGTTGGAGACCAGGTCCTTGAGGGCTTCTGCCGCATTGCCGCTGCGGGCTTCCTGGATAAACTTCATGCCGCCCGATACCAGCAGCATGATGCCGATGACGATGACCGTGGAGGGGTCGCGCTGCGGCTCGGGCACGGCGAGCACGTCGATGTAGAGCGAGACCAGCGCGAGCGCGGCGAGGATGCCGGCGAAGGGATCGATGAACGCGTCGGCGATGCGGCGGGCGAGCGTTTTGGTCGTTGCCTCGATGGTGTTGGGGCCGACGGCGTTCAGGCGCTCGGTTGCCTGCTCGACGGTGAGGCCGTTTGCCGTGGCGTCAAGCAGTACGAGGGCGTCCTCGGCACTATGGGTGGCGGCGAATATGGTGTTCTTGGACAGGCCGGTATGAGCGGCAGGGCGCGCCGTGCGGCGGCGCTTGGAGATGGCTTCGAGTACCGTGACGGTTTTGAGCATCAGCATAGGGTCCTCCTTGTTGAAGGGAGTTAGCGTACGTGTCGTATTTGCTTCAAAAAACCTAGATGTCGCTCACGTCAAGCTCTTGAGCCCACAAAGGGTGCAGCGTGCCTTTGTGGTGGTTTTGGCGATCTGCCGGTGGCGTTTATGCGTGTGCGGAGTCCTCGCGGCGTGCCGAGGGCGACATGCAGGTTTTTCGACTAGGACTGCCTTCCATGGCACACCTCCTAAAGGCCGGGCGCAGCGCGCTTTGGGTATCTCGTACCCCTTTTTAATCCGCCCGTATTCTTGATGAGGGGGTTTGCCATGTCAACCCTATTGTTCGGAAAACCATTCCCCCTGACAAAGCCTTTACAGAATGCCGTGGCTCCAAAGCACGCCCACATCGACGCCTCGCCTGCGCTAAACTGAAGAGCACGTACGCGATTACGAGAGGAGCCCGCATGGAGGCTTACAAGCAAGAGTTCATCAAGTTTATGGTTGAGTCCGACGTTCTTAAGTTCGGCAGCTTTACGCTCAAGAGCGGCCGTCAGTCCCCGTTCTTTATGAACGCCGGCGCTTACGTGACGGGCTATCAGCTCAAGAAGCTGGGCGAGTATTACGCCCAAGCCATCCACGATAACTTTGGCGACGACTTTGATGTGCTGTTTGGACCGGCCTACAAGGGCATTCCGCTGGCCGTCGTGACCGCAATTGCCTACCACGAGCTGTACGGCAAGGAGGTCAAGTACTGCTGCGACCGCAAGGAGGCCAAGGACCACGGTGCCGATAAGGGCAACCTGCTGGGTTATGAGCCCAAGGACGGCGACCGTGTGGTCATGGTCGAGGACGTCACCACCAGCGGCAAGTCCATCGACGAGACCTATCCTAAGGTCAAGGCTGCTGCCGATGTCGAGATCAAGGGCCTGATCGTGTCCCTCAACCGCATGGAGGTCGGCAAGGGCGGTGTGACCACCGCTCAGAAGGAGATCGAGGCAAAGTACGGTTTCCCCGTCGCGAGCATCGTTTCCATGGCCGAGGTCGTCGAGACCCTCTACAACCACGAGATCGACGGCAAGGTCGTCATCGATGACGAGCTCAAGGCCGCCATCGACGCCTACTACGAGCAGTACGGAGCTCAGGAGTAGGTAGTTACGCGGGTTTACCAACCCGCGTAACGGCTCGACGCTGCGCGGGTCGCATTTGGACAATCTGACGTTCAACTTCAAGGGCGCGACCAAAAGGGGGGCGGCCGTTGGGTTGACGGCACCAGGTGTCCAATGCGGCCCCCGGGCGGGGGG
>UQAU01000056.1 GCA_900539035.1 uncultured Collinsella sp.
TTTAAACTGATCGACTGTCTGATCACCACTTTCCATCTGCCGGAGTCCACGCTGATGATGCTGGTGTGGCCGCCGCTCGCGACGAGCGCGAGCCGCGCGAGGATCGCGGTGGCGAGGGCTCGGCCGACCAGGGTCAAAAGCGCCGTCGCCGTCGCCGTTCCCGCAAGCCGCGCCAGGATGGCGGCGAGGGCTCGACCCCGTCTTCGTCCGCACCACAACCGCCCGCCGGCGAATAACGCCCGCGAGCGGATTTAGCCCGCCTTGCCCCGAGCGCATCGGGGTATCATAGCGCCGAATCAACAACCCTCCCTGCGACCGAACGTAGGGAGGGTTGTGTCTTGAAGAGCCATCTGAACATATTGAGCCGTCTGCAGGGTGCCGGTGCCCTACCGTTTGCGGACGAATTGCTACCGTTTGCCGAGTGGGCGGCACGCGAGGCGCTCGAGGCATTGTCGCCAACACGATGTGCCGGCTGCGAGCGCGCCGGTGCGCTTATTTGCCAAGACTGCCTGGCCGCGCTCACGCTCGTCGACCCACGTCATAGCTGCACCCGATGCGGCGCCCCGTTTGGGGATTTGCTGTGCACTGAGTGTTCGGTCGAGGGCACGTCCTCGGCAATGGCGGAGGCGCTCGACCGCTGCCTGGCGTGCGCCGTCTATGCGCATCCGCTGCCGCGCATCATTAAAGCGTATAAGGATGCGGGTGAGCGACGTCTGGCTCCGTATCTGGCGGAGCTGCTCTACGATACCGCCCAGCATGCCCAGGTCGTAGCGCCCGATCGCTACGGAGGTGCGCTGTCCGGTGCGGATGCGGTGGTGTTTGTGCCTGCGACGGCGGCAGCGTTTCGGCGGCGTGGTTTTGATCATATGGAGGCTATTGCGAGCCCATTTTGCGAGCTGTCGGGTGTTCCTCTGCTCGATGCTCTCGTCAAGTACGGGCATGGTGACCAGCGCGAACTCGGTCGTGAGGAGCGCCGCGAGCGTGCCCGAGGCATGTACGAGACCGTTGAGGACGTGCGGGGCAAGCGCCTGCTGCTTATCGACGACGTTATCACCACAGGTGCGACGATGGCCGCGGCTTCGGCGGAACTCAAGCGCGCCGGCGCTGCGGCAGTCGATGGCGTTGCTATCGCACGCGTTTGGTAGGGGTGGTTTTGTGGCAGTGAAGATGGCGCGGTGTGACGAGCCGACAAGCGAGCAACTGGCGGCCTCCATAATTCTGACCGGCGCCTCGGCGCTACGCATGATGCGCGCCGAGCGCCGACAAATGGGTTACATCAGCTGGAGGGAGCTCGATCCCGATGAAGAGCGCCGTGTGCTGCGCACGTCGTCGCCCTCGACTGAGGACATCTATCTTCCCGACTTGGTGCGGATTGGGGCCGCAAGCGGCGAGGTGCGAGAAGATCTTTGCTTGCTGGTGGGGTCTGCAAAGCAGCGTCGCCGCATGCCTGGCGTGGGCTGGTCCGTGTGTTCCGGGTTGCCTGTCGGCTCGATTCTAGAGGTGGAACCGGGGGTGTACAGCCTATCTCCCGAGGCCCTTTGTGTTGCCGTTGCCCGCGAGGTCGGCTGTATCCAGGCGTTTGCTCTGGCCCAGGAACTGTGTTCCAAGATTTCACTGAGCGATCGCGGGAAGTATCTGCCTCCTTACACCTCGCCTGTTGCGAATAGACTTGCAAAGGACAAGGACCAATCGGCAGACGTGGGCTACTTTGAAGTCGAGCCGGTGCTGACGCCCGATCGTCTGGCAGATTACCTCGCGGTATGCAAGGGGAACGCGGCCAAGCAGCTGCAGCGTCTGTGTCCCTATCTTTCGGAAAACCTGCGCTCACCCATGGAGTGCATCATGCTCGCCCTGTTTTCGCTTCCGTTTTCCTATGGCGGGTTTGCCTGCGGACCTTTTAAGACCGACTACAAGATTGAGTTCGATGACCGTGCGCAGGCAATCTCGGGGATGTCCCATGCAGTTTGCGATGCGTATCAAGAAGCAGCCCGGTTTGACCTGGAATACAACGGTGAGCTGGGCCATTCATCCCGGAGGGGACGTATCCATGATGAAAAGCGCAACACGGGCTTGATTACTATGGGAATCGAGGTCGCGACGGTCAATAACGAGATGCTCTGCGGCATGGAGGCAATGGAGGCACTCGCATGGCGCATCCATCAACGCATGGGCAAGCGGTACCAAAATCGCGTGGAGGCTCGTCGGAAGAAGCAGGACGCGCTGCTGAAGGTAGCGCACAGAGATGTGGTGTAAGAGGCGGGGCATGCCCCGCCCCCTCCCTTTCTTGAAAGGGAGGGGGCACCGCCTAGAATTCGTCGTTGGAGTAATGAAGGTGACGAATGGAAGGAAAGGCGATGCCCCAAGAAGAGAGTGCACTGCGCCTCGGCCGCGACGAGGCCCTCGAGGCGGCGAGGCTCTGGCAGGAGTGCGGCGACGCGCGCGAGTTCGCGTGCAGGGTGCTGGGCGGCGTGATGAACGCGCTGATGGACTCCGAGGCCCAGCAGATGTGCGGCGCGGGCCGCAACGAGCGCAGCGACGGCAGGGAGAACAGCCGCAACGGCTACCGCCCCAGGTCGCTCAAGACCGCCGTGGGCGACGTGGAGCTCGAGATACCCAAGCTCAGGCACGGCACCTACTACCCCGAGGGCATGCTCGCGCGATGGTCGCGCGTCGACACCTCGGTGGCCGCCCTCGTGCAGGAGATGTACGTGTGCGGCGTGTCCACCCGCAAGGTCGAGCGCGTGGCGTCCAGGCTGGGCATATCCTCGCTGTCGAGCTCGGAGGTCTCGAGCCTCTGCTCCGACCTCGACGCCGAGGTGGCGGAGTTCCGCCGCCGCGACCTGTCGGGCACGCCGTGCTGCTACCTGTGGCTCGACGCCACCTACATGAGCTGCAGGGTCGGCTCGTCGGTCGTCTCGCAGGGCGTCGTGACCGCGATCGGGCTGGGCGCCGACGGGCGCAAGCACTTCCTGGGCTGCGACGTGGTCGACACCGAGAGCGAGGACTCCTGGGCGGCGTTCCTCGGCGGGCTGCGCGAGCGCGGGCTGGCCGGCGTCCGCCTCGTGGTCTCCGACAGCCACGCCGGGCTCGTGGCCGCCGTCTCGCGCCTGTTCCAGGGCTGCGCCTGGCAGCGCTGCGTGACGCACCTGCAGCGCAACCTCCAGAGCGCCTGCTCGGGCAGGCCCGAGGACTCCAAGGCGGCCGTCAGGGACCTCGTGCACGCCGCGGTCTACCAGGACGACCCCGACCTCGCGCGCTGCGTGTGGGCCGAGGCGGCGCCCTGGGTGGCGTCGGTGTCCGCCAGGGCCGGCGAGGTCTTCGAGCAGGCCGAGGACTCCGCGCTGGCGTTCACGGCCTTCCCCAGGGCGCACTGGGCCAAGCTCCGC
The DNA here is from genome assembly GCA_900539035.1 of uncultured Collinsella sp. Taxonomy (GTDB): domain Bacteria; phylum Actinomycetota; class Coriobacteriia; order Coriobacteriales; family Coriobacteriaceae; genus Collinsella. The sequence continues at coordinate 3,387 of UQAU01000056.1, forward strand.
ACCAACAACGTCCAGGAGCGCGCCAACCGCGAGATCAAGCGCCGCTACAGGGTCGTGCAGTCCTTCCCCTCGAGGGAGTCGATGCTGCGCCTGACGTGCGCGAGCCTCATGGAGACCGAGGGGCAGTGGTCCCAGCAGCGCGTGTTCTCCGAGGCCTCGGCCGCCGAGGGCTTCGCCGGGCCCGCGGACAGGCCGGCCCCGACAGAGGGGAGGCGCCGCGCGCTCGGGCGGCGCGCCGGGGAGATAGTGGACGAGATAGTCGAGAGGCACGGCCTCAAGAAGGAGTAACATCGGGACTTGCAGCGACGGACCTCAGGACGCTCTTACACCACGTCTGCGCGCGCCACCCTGCTGAATACACTTCGAGCGTGTTTTGGGCTCAAGCCGGCGTAAAACTATGGCTTTATAGGGGGTCTGTTTATATGTCCTGTGCAAAAAACGTCAAATATGAGTACTGCCACTAGATTAGTAACAGCAAAATCAAAGATTTTTGGACCGGAGACGGGCATACATCGAATAGATAATGGCTCTGTTAAACCAGTTTTGACATTGTGGGTTTGACTTCCATCCCATCTGTAACTACACTGTAATTACAGATGGGAGGTGGTGGACATGACCTTCATCAACAGCATCCGCCGCCAGCTACAGGCCATGAGCGCGACGGAACGCCAACGGGCCATCAGCTCGTTGCGCGACCTCATCTACGAGGACGCCTACACCCACGCCCTGCATCCGGCGACGGACGACGGCGTGGCGTGCCCGCGCTGCGGCTCGCTGGACGTCGTGCGCAAAGGCCACGACCACGACGGTACTCAACGCTGGCTATGCAAGGACTGCCACAGGACGTTCCGCAATGCGGCGGACACCATCATCACCCGCAGCAAGCTCAGGCCGGCCGTATGGATGCGCTACCTCGAATGCTTCGTGGACTGCCTGCCGTTGCGTGAATGCGCCAGCCGTTGCCACATATCGTTGCGCACCTCATGGCTGATGCGCATGAGACTGATTGAGTCCATCCGCCGTCACCTGCCGCGCTTCCATGCCGCAGCCGGGTGTGCCGTCCAGCTGGACGAGACCTACCTGCGCGAGAGCTTCAAAGGCAACCGCAGACGCGGCAAGTTCCGTCTGCCACGCCCAGCGCGTCACAGGGGCACGCCCGCCTCCAAGCGTGGATTGAGCAAGGAGCAGATATGTGTGATGACCGGTGTCGCCGACGACGGGAGCGCGTTCCTGACCATGAGCGGCCGCGGCCTGTTGTCCAAGAGCCGCGCCATCGTCGCGTTGGGCGGGAAGCTTGCACGCGGAGCCTACGCAATCACAGACAAGGCCGCCGCCTACCCCGGAGCCATGGAAACCTTGGGCGTCACGCTCACTCAAACAGAGGCGGACGACCACGCCATCAACCGGGCCAATACGCTCCACTCCCTCTTCCATGGGTTTCTCAGCGGGTTCCGTGGCGTAAGCACGAAACGGCTGGACGAATACCTCGCATGGTTCCTATGGAGGCGAACCTACACGCAGGACCGGGAGAGCATCGCCGTCCGTCAGGTCAACGTCACCCCATGCGACGACACCGTGCGCGATTGGGCGCACGTGATGCCGCCGTACATGGATTATTGGGGCGTCACGGCATAGACTGTATGTACACTGTAATCGGCAAGCGTGAAAGGAACCGAGCATGGCGAATACCCCGACCACCACCATGCGCCTCGACCCCGAGGTGAAAGACGAGGCGCTGAAAGTTCTTGAGCCATTAGGGCTGAACCTCACCAGCGCGGTCAACATCTTCCTCAAGGCGGTTATCAGAGAAAAAGGACTGCCGTTCGACGTGAAGAACAACAACAATTAAGGAGTAGTACATGCCCGTGAGCCTCACCCCCCCCCTAAGTGATTTTTCAACCGGCGTCGCAGTCCATTCCGAAGAGGACGCGAAGCAGAAAATCATCATGCCATACTTACGGTCATTGGGATATTCCGAGAAGGAAATGCGGTTCGAGAACCCCATCACCGTTCAAGCGGGCAGCAGGAAAGTCACGCTGTACAGCGATATCGAGATCCTTGTGGACGGCCGCCCGGAAATCATCATCGACGCAAAAAAGCCGAGCCACACGATCAATGACACCGATGTACTTCAGGTAACGTCCTACGCAAAACTGGTGGACGTCCAATCCGCCTATTGCGCATTCGTGACCAACGGACATGATCTCAAAGGAGTGAACGTCTCCACGGGGGCGGCCATGCCCGGCATTCCCTCAAAGAACCAACTCATATCGAGTCTTTCACGCCGACCAAAGAACATTCTGACCGGTATCCAGTTGCGCGAGGTTCGCAGCACCCTCGTAACCATCATGTCTCAGGATGTCCTGTATCGCGTCATCAAAGAGTGCAAGGACATTATTGAAAAACAGGCTT
>UQAU01000057.1 GCA_900539035.1 uncultured Collinsella sp.
GCGGCGCCCGCGCCCCGCCGGGGGGGGGGGGGGGGGGGTTTTTTTTTTTTCCCCCCCCCCCCCGTGGGGGGGGGCGGGGGCGGCGCCCCGTCTGCCCCCCCCCCCCCCGCCACACATGGTCGAGGACGTTCTAAAAACCAAGCCCGGCCCCCGCCGGACAGGTCCACCGCTACTCGCAGAGCAGCTTGGCAATCTGGACGGCGTTGGTTGCCGCGCCCTTACGGATTTGATCGCCGCAGCACCAGAAGGTGATGCCGCGCGCAGCCTCGGGGTTCGAGATGTCGCGACGCACGCGACCGACCCAGATCAGATCCTGGTCGGACGTATCCATCGGCATGGGGAAGCGATCGTGAGCATCCTCGGCGCTCATGTCGTCAACGAGCTTCACGCCCGGAGCGGCAGCCAGCGCGGCACGGGCCTCTTCCACCGTGATGTCGCGCTCAAACTCGAGCGTAATGCTCTCGGAGTGCGAGCGCAGCACGGGCACGCGCACGCAGGTGCAGTTCACGCGCAGCTCGGGCAGGTGCATGATCTTGCGGCCCTCGTTTTGCAGCTTCATCTCCTCGGAGGTAAAGCCCTCCTCCTTGACGCCACCGATCTGCGGAATCAGGTTGCTCGCCAACTGGGCGGCAAAAGCGCGCGGCTCGGGAATCTCTTCGCCACGGCCCAGGGCGGCCAACTGGGCCTCGAGCTCGGCCATACCGGGAGCACCAGCGCCCGAAGCCGCCTGGTACGTCGAAACGATCATGCGCTTCACGCCGGCGAGCTGATGCAGCGGCCACGTGGGAACCAAGCCGATGATGGTCGCGCAGTTGGGGTTGGCGATCAGGCCGTGATGCCACTTGATGTCATCGGCATTGATCTCGGGCACGACCAGCGGCACCTCGGGATCCATGCGGAAAGCGTGGCTGTTGTCAACCACGACGGCGCCGCGTTTGACGGCCTCGGGCAGCAGCTCCTTTGCGATATCGTCGCCGGCGGCGCCAAGCACAATGTCGCAGCCCTCAAAGGCCTCGGGGCAAGCCTCCTCAATCACAACCTGCTCGCCGCGGAACTCGACGGTCTTGCCCGCAGAGCGTGCGCTCGCTAGCAGCTTGAGCTTACCGACCGGGAACTCCTGCTCGTTGAGGCACTCGAGCATCTGGGTGCCCACGGCTCCCGTCGCGCCCAAAATAGCAACCGTGTACTGTTTCATGCTTCCCCCTTTAAAGGTTGTGACTTTTGCCCGCACGCCGAGCAGGCCGATAATTGTTGCCAGTGTATACAAGAACGGGGCGGGCACGAAACCCGCCCCGCCGAAACGAAACCGAAACGAAACGCCCCGCAGTTGATTTTTGGCACTTATCCCAAAAATCCACCGAGATAGCAGCTACTTATGGAGCGCAGTCAGGGCGGGATCGGCCGGCGCGGGAGCCTCTAGGTCAGAGACCTTCACAATGCCGTTCTCATCGGAGAAGGCACGGTAAATGGTTTGAATCGCCAGGTCGAAGTCTTTCTCCTCGACACCGATAATGATATTGATCTCGTCGCAGCTCTGCGAAATCATACGCACGCTCACGCCAGCCTGGCCAAGCATGCCAAACAGATGACCCGAGATACCTGCACGACCGCGCAGGTTACGACCGACGGTCGCGATAAGCGCCAGGCCCTCGACAACCTCGATCTCGAGCGGTTCGACCTCCTGCTGAATGTCGCCCACGAGCGAGTACAGCGAATCGTGAACGTCCTGCTCCTGCACCACGGCGCCAAAGCGGTCGACACCGGTGGGCATGTGCTCGACGGAAACGTCATAGCGCTCGAACACCGAAAGCGCACGGCGCATAAAGCCAACACGGGGCTTGGTGCGGTCGCGGGCGACGTTGATGGCGACAAAACCGCGCTTGCCGGTCACGCCGGTAATGATGGGCTCTGCCTCGCCCTCGTCAGCCGTCTCGCTAATGATGGTGCCGGGGTCCTGCGGCGCATTGGTGTTCTTGATGACCAGCGGAATGCCTGCCTCGCGCACGGGGAACACAGCCTCCTCGTGCAGGACGCTCGCGCCCATGTACGAAAGCTCGCGCAGCTCCTCGTAGGTAACGCGCGCAATGGGCTGAGCCTCGGGCACGATGCGCGGGTCGGCAGAGTAGAAGCCCGAGACGTCGGTCCAGTTCTCGTACAGATCGGCGCCCAGGCACTTGGCCAGAATCGAGCCGGAAATATCGCCGCCGCCACGATCGAGCAGCTTGATCTGACCCTCACGCGTCGCGCCGTAAAAACCGGGCATTACAAAGCCGCCCTGCTGGCCATACTCCTGCACCAGCTCGGAGGTGCGATTCATGCTGAGCGTACCGTCGTGATGGAACGCCACAACCGTCGCAGCGTCCAGGAACGGCAGACCCAGGTACTCGGCCATCAGGCGAGCGGTGAAGTACTCGCCACGGCTCACGAGCTCCTCGGTAGAGTAGCCGCCCGAGCGGGCGCGCTCGGCAAAGGCCGCGAACTCCTCGCGGATGGGATAGGTGAGCTCCAGCTCGTCGGCAATATCAAAGTAGCGCTGGCCGATGTCCTCGAGCAGCTCCTCGCACGACACGTGGTACTTAACGTGCGCGTTAACCAGGTAGAGCAGGTCGGTCACCTTGGTGTCGCCCTTAAAGCGGCGACCGCAGGCAGAAACCACCACAAAACGGCGAGCCGGGTCGGCATCGACGATGGCCTTGATCTTCTTAAAGTGTTCGGCGTCGGCGACCGACGAGCCGCCAAACTTGGCAATCTTAATCATGGGCTGGAGGTTACCTTTCTAAAAAGCCTCTGCGAACCTATTTTGCGCGCTCTGATACCATGGTTTCACCGATTGGGACCAAGGCATCCGAGGAGCAGTGTTATATGGGAACTTATCATAGTACACGAGGACGCACTTTATCGTGCTCAAGTAAGGTGGCAATCCGCACTGGCATCGCTCCCGACGGGGGTTTGTTTGTCTCGGACGAGCTCGGCACCCAGCAGGTCGATATCAGCTCGCTTGCAGCTAAATCGTACTTTGAAATCGCTCAAGATGTGTTGGGAATGTTACTGAATGATTACACGGCCGAAGAAATTTCGGCGTGTGTCGACGAGGCATACCGCGGCACGTTCGCGAGTGAAGAGGTTACGCCGCTCGTCAACCTCGACGCTGCGCCGGGCGCTGACGCCCCTCAGACCTATGTGATGGAGCTCTTTGGCGGCCCCACGAGTGCCTTTAAGGACGTCGCTCTGCAGATGCTCCCCCGCTTGATGGCCCGCACTTCCGCCAAGGACGGCAGCGCCGAGCGCATCATGATCGTCACCGCCACGTCGGGCGACACCGGCAAGGCCGCACTCGCCGGTTTTGCCGACGCTCCGGGCACGGGCATCACCGTCTTTTATCCCGAAGGCAAGGTCAGTCGCGTCCAGAACCTGCAGATGTCCACACAGGAGGGCGATAACGTCGCCGTCTGCGGCATCCGCGGCAACTTCGACGATGCCCAGAGTGCCGTCAAGCGCATCTTTGCCGATAAGGAGCTTGCCGAGCGTCTTGAGGCCGCCGGCACGGTGCTTTCGAGCGCCAACTCCATCAACGTCGGCCGCCTGGTGCCGCAGGTCGTCTACTACTTTGCCGCCTATGCGCAGCTGCTGCGCGCCGGCGCCATCGAGGCCGGCGACGCCGTTGAGTTCTGCGTGCCGACTGGCAACTTTGGCGATATCCTGGCCGGCTACTATGCCAAGCGCATGGGTCTGCCCGTCGCCAAGCTCATCGTCGCGAGCGACAAGAACAACGTGCTGGCCGACTTCCTGACCACCGGCGTTTACGACCGTAACCGCCCGTTCTTCACGACCATCTCGCCGTCGATGGACATCCTCATCAGCTCCAACCTAGAGCGCATGCTGTACTTCCTGTCCGACGGCGACTGCGAGCTCGTTGCCGGCCTTATGGAGCAGCTTGCCCAGACCGGCCGCTACGAGGTTCCCGCCGAGCTGCTGGCTAAGATTCAGAGCGTCTTTGGCTGCGGCTGGGCCAGCGAGGACGAAGTCCGTGCTGCCATCAAGAGCTGCTGGGATGCGAACGGCTACGTAATCGACCCGCACACCGCTTGCGGCTATCACGTCTTTGAAAAGGTCGCTCCCGCCGAGGGCGCCAAGGCCCGCGTGCTACTTTCGACCGCCAGCCCCTACAAGTTCCCGCGCGCCTGCTGCGATGCCCTGGGGCTCGACGTTCCCGAAGACGACTTTGAGGCTATGCGCGTGCTCGAGCAGGCAACCAACACGGTTGCCCCGATCCAACTCGCCGAGCTCGAGTCCAAGCCCGTCCGCTTCGAAGACGTCTGCGACGTCGATGAGATGGCAAGCTACGTCGAGCAGGCTGCAAAAAAGATGGCTACCAACTAAACCCCTTATTAAGCGCCGGCGAAAGCCGGCGCACTTTCTTTCATCAGGTAACCCCCGGGATGATGACGAACGCGCACAGCGTGCCTGGCTGTTTAGTTCGTCGCGAGTTCCGCACGCAAAGGAAAGCACTTAATGTGCTTTCCGTCTTGCGCAGGACTGCCCGAGCAGCGAACAAAACAGCCAGGCACGCCAGGAGGACTCACATGATCAAGATCACCGTCCCAGCAACAAGCGCCAACTTGGGCATCGGCTACGACACCCTCGGCATGGCCGTCAGCCTCTACTCGCACTTTACCTTCGAGCGCACCGACAAGCTCACCATCACGGGTTGCCCCGAGGAATTCCAAAACGAGAACAACCTAGTCTACGTGAGCTTTGTGGATGCACTGGCTGCATGGGGCGAGCCGGCCTTCCCCGTCGCCATTGACATTCAGACTGACGTTCCCGTCGCCCGCGGCCTGGGCTCCAGCTCCACCTGCGTCGTCGCCGGCATTATGGCAGCCGCCGCGTTGACGGGCCACACCGTCGACCGCGCCGAACTCGTCCGCATTGCCACCGAGGTCGAGGGCCATCCCGATAACGTCGCCCCCGCTATCCTGGGCGGCGCCGTCTGCTCCTTTACGCCGACCGATTCGCTCCCCCAGTGCCTGCGCTACGAGGTGAGCGATCGTTTGCGTTTTATTACCGTGATTCCACCTTACGAGGTGCATACGAGCGAGGCGCGCAAGGTCGTGCCGCAGGAGATTCCACTCTCCACCGCCGTGTGGCAGATGGGCCGCATCGCCGGCATGACGCGCGGCTTGGAGACTGGTGACCTGGACCTGATTGCCGCTGCCAATGACGACCGCATTCAAGAACCCTATCGTCGCCGTCTGATTCCCGACTACAACGCCGTGCGCGACACCTGCCTTAACGGAGGCGCTAAGACCATCTGGATCAGCGGCTCGGGCTCGACCCTCATGGCCGTGACTGATGACACCATCGTGGCAAAGTTCCTGCAGGTCAAGCTGCGTGAGCAGTTCCCTAAGTGTGATACGCATATTCTAACGTGCGACACCGAGGGCGCCCAGATCGAATACCTGTAGTCGCCGTCCCGTATACCCGCCGGGGGGGGGGGGGGGGGGGGGGGCCCCCGCAGCGGATTTTCGGCTTTTTGCCTTTCCGGGCAGTATTATAGCACAAATCCGCCCCTGTTTCAATGCAGC
>UQAU01000058.1 GCA_900539035.1 uncultured Collinsella sp.
TTTAAAACTTTTTAATAATTTTTATATTTTTTCCTTTTTTCTAACATTATAAATAAAAACAAAAATTAAAAAAACCACCACCCCAAACACCACCCCCCCCCCCCCCCCCCGCCCCCCCACGCCATTTTTCTATCAGACAACTCGTTGAAGCAAGGCTGCGAAGGCCGCGGGGCCGGGAGGGGTTTCCTAAGGGCACATCCCGCAGCCGCAACGCGGCGAGGACGTGCCCGTGGAAACCCCGCAGGCCCCGCGGCCGGTGGGAGCAACGCTACTTCACGACCAAAATGTCGCAGTCCGTGTTGCGCAGCAGGAACGTCGAAATCGAACCCAGCAGCGCATACTTGATCGAGGACAGGCCGCGGGCGCCGCAGAGCACCAGGTCGGGCTTAACCACGTCGAGCATCTCGTCCTTGAGCGTCTCACGAATACGGCCGGCGCGAATCATAACCTCGACCTCGGGAATATCGGGATTGGCCTTGGCCTCTTCGAGCTGCTTGGCGATGGAGTTCTTAAATGCCTCCTCTAGGCCGTTGACCAGATCGACCGGATAGGAACCGGCGCTCTCGAGCGCCGTGGAATCGATAACGTGGCCGATGATTAGCTTGGCGCCGTTGTTCGCGGCGACCTTGATGGCGCGTGCGAGCACAAAATCCTGCTGCTCAGTACCGTCGAGTGAAACAAATACCTTGGTGTAGCCCTCGTTCATGGTTTCCTCCTTGGTCTATCGCACGGGCGCGGGGCTCGTGCGTCGGGCGGGCGCGGGCGCGTTGGCCGCCGGACACTTTATCTTGTTGCAGTTATACCCAAGGATTTCGGTTTGACTGCTCGCAATTCTGTGAACGGGCGAGTTTTTTGGTAAGGGTAGGCGCGGTCGCACCGCCAACGGTTGATAATGGGACATCGCCCGCATCGTCCGCAGAACATCTACCGGCGGGTGTCTAACGAGGGGGTCCCTTTGGATATTATCGAGCTTCTAAAATCTGCCTTCATGGGCCTGGTCGAGGGCATCACCGAATGGCTGCCTGTTTCGTCGACCGGTCACATGATCTTGGTGGACGAGTTCGTCAAGATGAACGTGAGCGAGACGTTCTGGAATATGTTCCTGGTCGTGATTCAGCTCGGCGCCATTCTGGCCGTCTGTGTGCTGTTCTTCCATGAGCTCAATCCGTTCTCGCCCAGCAAGGGCAAGGAGGGCCGTCGCGACACCTGGGTGCTGTGGGGCAAGATCGTTCTCGGCTGTATTCCCGCCGCGGCGATCGGCCTGCCGCTCAACGACTGGATGGAGGAGCATTTCTACAATGCTCCCGTCGTGGCGCTGGCGCTCATTGTGTACGGCGTGCTGTTTATCGTGATCGAGAACTGGCGCGCGAGCAAGCGCGAGGAAATGGCCGTTGCCGGTTCGTTTGGTTCGCGTGCTGTGGTGTCGGGTGGACGTCCCGCCGGTGCACACTTTGCGGCGCCCGCGGCAGATGTTGCCGAGGACGAGGACGATGACGAGGATCTGGACTTTGGTTCCATCACCACGCTCGAGGACCTAAGTTGGAAGACCGCACTGGGCATCGGATGCTTCCAGGTGCTCTCGCTGATTCCGGGCACGTCGCGCTCCGGTTCCACCATCATCGGCGGCCTGCTTTTGGGCTGCACGCGTTCGGTGGCGTCCAAGTTTACGTTCTTCCTGGCCATTCCCGTCATGTTTGGCGCGAGTGCGCTCAAGCTGGTCAAGTACTTCATCAAGGGCGGTACCTTTGGCGCCAACGAGATCGCCATCCTGGGCGTGGGCTGCGTTGTGGCCTTTGTGGTTTCGCTCATCGCCATTAAGTGGCTCATGGGCTTCGTCCGCCGTCACGACTTTAAGTGCTTCGGCGTCTACCGCATCATTCTGGGCATCGTGGTGCTTGCGTACTTCTTCGTCTTGGAGCCGATGCTCGGCCTCTAACTTAGTCGACGCTGCGCGGCGGTCAGGGCGACAACTTGTCATTCAAAGGGGGTGGCATGACCAAAAGGTCTATGCCGCCCCCTTTTCATGCCAATTTGTTCGCTCTGGCCGCCGCTCGCTACCGTTGCCGTGACATCGGTGGCTCCCTGATTGGTGCAATGGGAACAGGTTGCTTTGCAGCAACATGGTGCAGACTAACCTGACCCCATTGCGCCAAATCCGCTGGGGCGGGCCTGACGGTGACGCACGGAGTCGTGGTGTGATTTGCGTCGGTGTCCGCGCGGCTCGGTATACTGGTACGGCTCAAACTATGGCGCTGCCCGCAGGCGCGCTGTCCGTCAGATGAGGAGTCGCCCATGACCCAGCCCTTGCCCTGGGAAAAGAACGCCGCGGTACCCGTGCCGCCCACGCCGGAACCCGTGCCGCTCGATGCATACGCCGCCCCCGCTGCGCCGGAGCCCGAGCTCGTCCCGCTCGACATCTACGACGCTCCCGCGCCGGCACCCAAACCCGCCAAGCCGCTCGTCGACATCGACAGCCTTAATCCCGCCCAGCGCGAGGCGGTCCTGACCACCGAGGGTCCGTTGCTGGTGCTTGCCGGCGCCGGCTCGGGCAAGACCCGCGTCTTGACCTTCCGCATCGCACATATGCTCGGCGACCTGGGCGTTAAGCCCTGGCAGATCCTTGCCATCACGTTTACCAACAAGGCCGCGGCCGAGATGCGCGAGCGTCTGGCGGCACTCATCCCCAGCGGTACCCGCGGTATGTGGGTGTGCACCTTCCATGCTATGTGCGTGCGCATGCTGCGCGAGGACGCCGACTTGCTGGGCTACACCGGTCAGTTCACCATCTACGATGACGACGATTCCAAGCGCATGGTGCGCGATATTATGCAGGCGCTCGGTATCGAGCAAAAGCAATTCCCCATCAATATGATCCGCAGCAAGATCAGTTCGGCCAAAAACGCCATGATCGGCCCCGAGGACATGCTCAAATCCGCCGACAGCCCCAACGACAAAAAGGCCGCGCAGGTCTACTTGGAGCTGGAGCGCCGCCTGCGCGCCGCCAACGCGATGGACTTCGACGACCTGCTCGTGCGCACGCTCGAGCTGCTGCGCACCCGCCCTGAGGTGCTCGATAAGTACCAAGAGCGCTTCCGCTACATTAGCGTCGACGAGTATCAGGACACCAACCACGTCCAGTACGAGATCGCCAACCTGCTGGCCGCCAAGTACCAAAACCTCATGGTCGTAGGCGACGATGACCAGTCCATTTATAGCTGGCGCGGCGCCGACATCACCAACATCCTGGACTTTGAGAAGGACTTCAAAAACTGCAAGACCGTCAAGCTGGAGCAGAACTATCGCTCTACGGGTCACATCTTGAGCGCCGCCAATGCCGTTGTTCGTCACAACTCGCAGCGCAAGGACAAGCGCCTGTTTACGGCCGAGGGCGACGGCGAGAAGATCCAGGCCTTCCAGGCAAGCGATGAGCGCGACGAGGGCCGCTGGATTGCCGGCGAGATCGAAAAACTGCATGCCAAAGGCACGAGCTACGACGATATCGCCGTGTTCTACCGCACCAACGCGCAGTCGCGTATCCTCGAAGATATGTTCCTGCGCGCAGGCGTGCCCTACAAGATTGTGGGCGGCACGCGATTCTTCGACCGTGCCGAGATCCGCGATGTCATGGCCTACCTCAAGATGATCGTGAACCCGGCAGACGAGATGAGCGTCAAGCGCGTCATCAACACGCCGCGCCGCGGCATCGGCTCCACCTCGATCCAAAAGATCGAGCGGCTGGCGCGCGACAACCGTTGCTCGTTCTTCCAGGCCTGCGAGATCGCAACAGCCGAGACGGGCATGTTTAGCGCCAAGGTGCGCAATGGCCTGTCGAGCTTTGTGTCGCTGGTGCGCGAGGGTCGCCGCATGGACGGCGAGCTCAAGGACGTTGTCGAGATGATCGTCGATAAGACGGGCCTGCTGCAGGCTTTCCGCGCCGAGGGCACCATGGAGTCCGAGAGCCGCGCCGAGAACATCCAGGAATTCCTGGGCGTTGCCGCCGAATTTGAGGAGACGCACGAGGATATCGAAGGCACGCTCGAGAGCTTGGAAGAGCTGCGCGCTGCTGGTGTTGCCGATGTGCCCGCCGACGTTGAGCCCGAGCCCGTTGTGGTGAGCGCGCCTGCGTCCGAGCCCGGCCCGTCTGCGCCCGTGTCTTCGTTTGAGGCGCTCGTTGGCGCGCGTGATGCCGCGGGTTCCAATCCGCTCGATAGCCTGGCGGCCCCGGCGCTCTCGCCGCAGGATGCCCTGGCTGCCGCCATCGCGGGCAACGCGTATGCCGCGCCGACGGAGCTGCCGGCGGGCGCCGTGCATGCCGACGAGATCGAGCGCACCTACGGTCCGCTCACCTGTAAGGCACTGCCGGCACTCATGGAGTGGCTGGCCCTGCGCTCCGACTTGGATTCCCTGGCCGGCGAGACGCATGCCATTACCATGATGACCATCCACTCCGCCAAGGGCCTGGAGTTCCCGGCGGTGTTCGTGGCCGGCATGGAGGAGGGTATCTTCCCGCACGTGCACGACTTTGGCGGTAGTGACGATCCGGGCAAGCTCGAGGAGGAGCGTCGCTTGGCCTACGTCGCCATCACGCGCGCTCGCAAGCGCCTGTTCCTGACCTATGCGGCCACGCGTCGCACCTACGGCTCGACCTCTGCCAACCCGCGCTCGCGCTTCCTCAACGAGATTCCGTTTGAGGACATCGAGTTTAGCGGTATCGGTTCTGCCGGTTTTGAGGGCACGGGCTGGGAGAAGCGCGGCGACCGTCACGGCACGTTTGGCTCGGGCGTGGGTTCGGATATGTATGGCGGCAAGGTGTTTGGCTCGCATACGCGCTCGACCGGCGGTTCCGGTTCGCGCGGCGGATCGAGCTTTGACGATTTCTTTGGTGGCAGCACTTATGGCACCGAGCGCCATCGTGGGGTTTCGCCCGACGCCGGCCGTGTTGCCTCGACCTTTGGCTCGGGCGCGCCGCGAGCCAAAAAGCCGTCATCCAAGGTATCGCCAACGGTGGAGCGCAAGGTCGATCGCGCCAGTGCATCGCAAGACTTTGCTGCGGGCGATACCGTGAGCCACAAGACCTTTGGCACGGGCACCGTGATCTCGGTCGCCGGAGACATGATCGAGGTTCAATTCGAGAAGACCGGCCAGACCAAAAAGTTGATGAAGGGCTTTGCACCGATCGTTAAACTGTCGTAATCCCGGCGGACCTGGGCGGGCGTATGGGGCAACATCGCCTGCTCGGGCAGTCCTGCGCAAGACGGAGGCCACATTAAGTGGCCTCCTTTGCGTGCGGAACTCGCGATCGATGTTGCCCCATA
>UQAU01000059.1 GCA_900539035.1 uncultured Collinsella sp.
CCGCACGCAAAGAAGGCCACTTAATGTGGCCTTCGTCTTGCGCAGGACTGTCCGAAATAGCGAGCAAATGCCCAAGCGGCCCTCTCGGTTCAGCCCCGGAGCGGTATTAGAGATGCAGCACGCGGTCGCGGATCTCCTCGGTTCGACCCTGGTTCCAGAACTGGGTACCGATGTAGCCGCACGTACGACGGGCGACATTCATCTTCTCCTGGTCACGATTGCCGCAATTGGGGCACTCCCACACCAGCTTGCCGTCATCCTCGACAATCTTGATCTCGCCGTCGTAGCCGCACACCTGGCAGTAGTCGCTCTTGGTGTTGAGCTCGGCGTACATGATGTTGTCGTAGATGTACTGCATCACGCGAATGACAGCCTTGAGGTTGTCCTGCATGTTGGGAACCTCAACGTAGGAGATAGCACCGCCCGGCGAAAGCTGCTGGAACATACCCTCAAACTTGAGCTTATCGAAGGCGTCGATCTCCTCGGACACGTGGACGTGGTAGCTGTTGGTGATGTAGCCCTTGTCCGTCACGCCCGGGATGATGCCAAAACGACGCTGCAGGCACTTGGCGAACTTGTAGGTCGTCGACTCAAGCGGGGTACCGTACAGCGAGAAGTCAATATCGCTTTCGGCCTTCCACTCCGCGCACTTGTCGTTCATGCGCTGCATGACGGCCATGGCAAAGGGCGTGCCCTCCTTCTCGGTGTGGCTGTGGCCCGTCATGTACTTGACGCACTCATACAGGCCGGCATAACCCAGACTAATGGTGGAGTAACCGCCCACGAGCAGCTTGTCGATCGTCTCGCCCTTCTTCAGGCGGGCGAGGGCACCGTACTGCCAAAGAATCGGTGCGGCATCCGAAAGCGTACCCATCAGACGCTCATGACGGCACAGCAGGGCGCGGTGGCACAGCTCAAGGCGCTCGTCGAAGATCTTCCAGAACTTGTCCATGTCCTGATGCGAGCTCAGCGCGACATCGGGCAGGTTGATGGTCACAACGCCCTGGTTAAAGCGACCGTAGTACTTGGGCTTGTTCGGGTCATAGTTCAGCGCGTTGGCCACGTTGTTAAATCCGTTACCGGAGCGGTCGGGCGTCAGGAAGCTGCGGCAACCCATGCAGGTATAGCAGTCGCCGTTGCCCGCGGTCTCGCCCTTCGACAGCTTGAGCTCGCGCATCTTCTTCTCGGAGATGTAGTCGGGCACCATGCGCTTGGCGGTGCACTTAGCAGCCAGCTGGGTCAGGTAGAAGTACGGGGAATTCTCGTGAACGTTATCGTCCTCGAGTACATAGATGAGCTTGGGGAATGCCGGGGTAATCCACACGCCGGCCTCGTTCTTAACGCCCTCGTAGCGCTGGCGAAGCGTCTCCTCCACGATCATGGCAAGGTCGTGCTTCTCCTGAGGCGTACGGGCCTCGTTAAGATACATAAAGACCGTCACGAACGGCGCCTGGCCGTTGGTGGTCATAAGAGTTACGACCTGATACTGAATCGTCTGAACGCCGCGACGGATCTCGTCACGCAGGCGGTCCTCAACAACCTCGCGGACCTTTTCGGGAGATGCGGAAACGCCGAGCTCCTCGAGCTCGCGGGCGACCTCGCCGCGAATCTTTTGACGGCTCACCTCGACGAACGGGGCAAGATGGGTCAACGAAATCGACTGGCCACCGTACTGGGAGGAAGCAACCTGAGCGATGATCTGCGTCGCGATGTTGCAGGCAGTCGAGAAGCTGTGCGGCTTCTCGATCAGCGTGCCCGAGATAACAGTGCCGTTCTGGAGCATGTCCTCCAGGTTCACCAGATCGCAGTTGTGCATGTGCTGGGCAAAGTAATCCGAATCGTGGAAATGGATCAGGCCCTCATTATGGGCATCCACGATCTCTTGGGGCAGCAGCACACGCTGAGTCAGGTCCTTGGAGATCTCGCCGGCCATGTAGTCACGCTGAACGGAATTGACGGTCGGGTTCTTGTTGGAGTTCTCCTGCTTGACCTCTTCGTTGTTGCACTCAATCAGCGACAGAATCTTGTCGTCGGTCGTGTTCTTCTGGCGCTTCAGGCTCTGAACATAGCGATAGATGATGTAATGGCGAGCGACCTCGTAGCAGTCGAGACGCATAATCTCGTCCTCGACCAGATCCTGAATCTCCTCGACCGACACGGTGTGGCCCGCGTTCTCGCATGCCTCGGCGACGTTTTGTGCCGCGTAAACCACCTGGCGGTCGGTAAGACGAGAGCTCTCCTCGACCTCCAAGTTTGCGGCGCGGATGGCATTGACGATCTTATCGATGTCAAAGACAACCTCGGTGCCGCTGCGCTTGATGATCTTCATCCTCTTGCCTCTTTCGCGTCGTAGTCTCATTGCGCTTCAGAGCCAAACGATGCCCGGCAGGGCGTGCCCCTGTCTTGCGGCGCCGTCGCGCAATCTGTGTTCTCGATAACCATAGTCCCTCATGCGGACAATCCTCGCAGCCAATCAAGGGGCTCAAAGATCTATCCAAATGGGGCGAATAAGGTTCTCGTTCTCTGTCCGCCATCTATCATACGACAAAGAGGCATCTATATCCTGTATTCTTTTTTTAGGTCAAACACAACATATAGTGTTTCAGCAGGTCAAAGCAATTAGTCATTTTGCAGACGCATTAATTATGAGGGGTTCTTGGCAAGTCGGTAAAACGTTACCAACACGGCTACCTGCATGGCAGTTATAAAACCCCCTTAGTCAAGCCGCTGACAAATCCTACCAAAACCAAGCCGCTCACGCCAAAAGAATCCAAAAGATTATGCTTGACCAACATGTTGCGGTCACGATCGGCCGGGACGTATGCAATCTGCCGGCACCCCTACGGGATGCGAAGATCATCGCGCACAGACCTTGGATCAATATTTGGTGGCTTATTTGGCAGCACGCTTGATGGTAAAAAACAAAACAGCCCAGAGGACATAGCCTCTGAGCTGCGAACATTTGGTGGGCGTTAGAAGATTTGAACTTCTGACCTCTTCCGTGTCAGGGAAGCGCTCTCCCCCTGAGCTAAACGCCCAAATGGAGCGGACAACGGGGCTCGAACCCGCGACCCCAACCTTGGCAAGGTTGTGCTCTACCAACTGAGCCATGTCCGCTTACGAGGATTAATCTTACGTGATGCCCGCATCCTATGCAAGAACTTTTTTAAAAAGTTTTGCGACGCCCTCGCGAACCTCGCGAAGGCATCAGCCACCAAGGAAGGTGCAGGCAAACGCAAACTCGCCGCAAGAGACCCTTAGATCTCACCGAGCATGATCCAGGCAGAGCTGTCCTGCGTGAGCCTGCCGTCTGCAAGCGGTGATGAGGTGAGCAGGACCCTGCCCGCCGGCAGCTCCACAGGTGCTGCACCGAAGTTCGTCACACACGCCCACCCGTTGTCGCGGCGATAGGCGATGACGCCGCCCTCAGCGCCCTCGGCGCCATCCGCAAGGCCGGTGCGCCCGTCAAGATCGAGCCACACAAGATCGTTGGCGCACCCGCGCAGCTTGCGCCGCAGCCAGAGAGCGTCACGATAAAGCGCAAGCATCGATGCCGGATCCGCTTCTTCCCTATCGGCGGCGTAATCGGAAAACCATGCAGGCTGCGGCAGATGGGGCGCCGCATCGGCGTCCGCCGGTGAAAACCCAAACGATCCGCCATGCGCGGGATCGTCCGCTGCCGCCCACGGCAGGGGCACACGGCAGCCGTCGCGCCCCTTCTCACGCTTCGGTCCGTGCGTATTGGTCGCAGTGGGATCTTCGAGTGCAGCCCACGGGATGTCAGCCACCTCAAAAAGGCCGAGCTCCTCACCCTGATACACGTATGCCGAGCCCGGAAGCGCCAGCTCAAGCAAAAGGGCCGCCCGCGCGCGGCGCTCGCCGAGTTCACGGTCTTCGTCATAAGACGACCCGTCGCGTAAGAGCCAGTCGAGCGCAATCTGGTGGTAGCGCGTCGCCTTGATTTGCGGCAGGGCATAGCGTGTCGCCACGCGCGGCACGTCGTGGTTGGAGAGTACCCAGGTCGAGGCGGAATCGGATTCGACGGCTGCCTTCAAGCCCTTCTCGATTGCAGTGTGCATGTCATCATAGGTCCAAGTGGCCTTGGCAAACTCAAAGTTGAATGTCTGGCCAAGCTCGCTGGGACGCGCATAGAGATACTGGCGCTCGGGCAGCACCCACGCCTCGGCAACGGCACTGCGCGGCGGATTATAGCGGTCGAACACGCGGCGCCACTCGCGATAGATCTCGTGGACCTCATTGCGGTCCCACAGCGGATGGGTGCCGTCGTCAACCATGTCATCGCCCTCGGCGAGATGCCACCGGTCGAGGTCATCGCGGTCGAGATCCTTGGCGAGACCCTGCGCCACATCAATGCGAAAGCCGTCGACGCCTCGATCGCTCCAAAACGCCAGGACGTCGCAAAAGAGAGCGTGAACCTCAGGGCATGACCAGTCAAAGTCCGGCTGCTCGGGCGTAAACATGTGCAGATACCACTGACCGTCCGCAACACGCGTCCATGCGGGGCCGCCAAAGTTGGCATTCCAATTGGTGGGAGGCAGCTCGCCATGCTCGCCGCGACCATCGCGGAAGATATAACGGGCGCGCTCGGGTGATCCGGGGCCGGCGGCAAGAGCGGCTTTGAACCAGGGGTGCTGGCTGGATGAATGGTTGGGCACGATGTCGACGATGACCTTGATGCCGCGCGCGTGAGCCGCAGCGATCATGTCATCGAAGTCGTCAAGCGAGCCGAGACGTGGATCGACATCGCAGTAGTCCGCCACATCATAGCCACCATCGACAAGAGGCGATGGGTAAAACGGGCTCAGCCAGATGGCCTCGATACCCAGCCGCTCAAGATAGTCCATCTGCTGGGTAATGCCCGCGATATCGCCCAGGCCCGAACCAGTCGAATCCTTAAACGAGCGCGGGTAGATCTGATAGATCGCGGCATCGGACATCCATGAACGCGAAGAAGACTTTTCTGTAACCATGGGGCGTGCCTCCCTTGCAACGAGGTTTTGTGAGATGCCCACGATGATACGCCCAAAGCTGACATTCGCAGCAAACAACGCCACAGCCACGACCCAAAACGCTCGCTCCCTCTCGGGTTCGAGCCCAGGCGATGGGTACGAAAAAGCCCGGCTACCGTAGCAGTCGGGCTGTTGCGCTTGGAGCGGACAACGGGGCGTCTGCGTATCCGCTTCGCGGATCCGCACCGGCTTCGGCCGCCTGCCGGCGTCCTCGCCAGCTCGCTAAAAACGCTCCGCG
>UQAU01000060.1 GCA_900539035.1 uncultured Collinsella sp.
TGAGCTCGTCCCAGGTGCCGCCGACGCCCATCAGGAACACGGCGTCGTAGCCCTCGTCGGCGACCTTGTCGGCGAGCTCAATCATCTTCTTGCCGGTCTCATAGACGTTCTTGCCGTCCTCGAGATAGCCCTCCTGGCTAAAGTGCATGATCTCGATCTTCTCGGTTTCCTTCATGGCTTTTCCTTTCTGTCCAGCACGCGAATCTATACATCGCGTTTCTTTTCGATACCAATTATCGACATACACCCAACGTGTTTTTAATACCACTTTTCAATCTGTTCCAATCCTCGGTGAACGGTCGAAATTCTCTGGTGAGTGGTATTAAATTAGAATTGAATGTATAGCTAACGCCTCTGGCGCCTCCCTTGTGTGACAAAGAACAGCGTTCCTACCAGCGCAATAATGGTCGATGCCCCAAACAGTACCGTCTGGACACCCAAAGCCTCCGCCAAAAACGGAGCCGCCAGCAGCGGCAGCACGCCGGCGCTCATCAGGCCAAAACGCACAAAGCCGGTAATGCGCCCCAGGTATTTGATGTCAGCGCGCTCCTGAATCAAGATCATCTGCAGCGGTTCCAGGAATCCCCAGGCCAGACCGTTAATCGCCTGACCGATAATCGCGACCCCCAGCATATCGGTGCCCACGTACACCATGGACCCAATGCCCACGGCCATGAGCGCGCCGAGCAGCAATCGCAGGTTGACATGGCGGGCAGAAAGCTTGGTCAGGATGAACGCACCCACCGAGGAAGTGAGGCCCACGACCGAGGACAACCAGCCCAGCCAGACGATATCCACGTTGAGCACATCACGGTAGAACAACGACTCAAGCGAATCAAACGCGCCAAACGCAAAGAATCCCAAAAAGCCCGAGATAAAGATGAGGCGCAGGTCGTGGTCGCGAAACGTAAGTCGCGCACCCTCGGCCATGCCGCCCAGAATACCGCCCTTCGGCTTTTCCCCTTTTGCGGGAACAACGCACTCGTGACAGCCCAAGGAGAGCACGGCCGCCACACCCATCATGCCCGCCATGAGCAGGTAGACCGATTGCGTGGCAAAACAGCTCACGATGGCACCGCCGAGCAGCGGGCCAGCGGTATAGGCGATATTGCTGTAGAACACCATGAGGCCGTTCACGCGGGTACGACCCTCGGTGGTCGACTCCAGGTATCCCGGAAACGCATGCGTGCAGGTGTTGATAAAGCCGCCCGCAAGTCCCAAGACGCACGCGGCAAACACAAGCCCGGGGACAGACAACGGCGCTAACCCCACGCCAAGCGATAGCACTGCCGTAATCACGCACGTCACAAACGACGTCCGGCGCGGTCCAAAGCGATCGATGACCGAGCCCGACACCATATTGCCCACCGACGTCATAAGATTGCGCACGAGCGTAATGGCAGCAACCAAAAAGGCCGTGCCAGCCAGATCATACGTGGCCGCACCGATAAGCCCCAAAAAGTAGACCGCGTTGTTAGCGCACCACTGCAGGGACTCAATAAGAATCAGCCTGACCTCTGCCGGCGTCAGGCGCATTGCTTCGCGTTCCTTCGCGAACATACGAACTCCCTCTATACAAGTAAGGGGATGGAGGGCATAGGCCCGCTCCATCCCCTTACCAGGTTGCAATGACAGTCTATGCAGCCGGGCCCTTACGCCAGCACGCCGAAGAACGCGCCGATGATGCCCACGACCATGGTGGCAACGATCAGCACCATGGGGTTGATCTTCTTGGACAGCAGCCAGTAGTACAGCCAGAAGGCGATCATGCCGAGCATGCCGGGCATGATGCCGTCCAGGATGTCCTGGAGGGTCTGGGCGTCCTCGCCCGAGCCGATGGCCACCGGGATGCTGGCCCAGAACATGTCCTTGCACATGGCGCCCACGACCATGACGCCCACGATGCCGACGCAGGTCATGATCTTCTGCATGAGGCCGGTCCTCTGGGCCTCGTCCAGGAAGCCCACGCCCAGCTCGTAGCCCTTGACGGCGCCCCAGATGCGCAGCGCGAAGCCGGGGACGTTGTAGATGAGCAGGAAGGCGATGGGGCCGAAGGGGTTGCCGGCCTGGCACAGGCTGATGCCCACCGCGGCGGCGACCACGCGCAGCGTCGACAGGAAGATGGAGTCGCCGATGCCGGACAGCGGGCCCATGAGGGCGGCCTTGACGTCGTTGACGCTCTCGGGCTCGATCTCGCCGCGGGCGACCTTCTCCTCCATGGCCATCGCGATGCCGCCGACGAACGGGGCGAACTGGACGGTGATGTTGAAGAACGCGCAGTGGCGGTGCAGGGCCTCGGCGTAGTCGTCGGGGCGGCCGGCGTAGATCTTCTTGAGCATGTTGGCGACCATCAGGCAGAAGGCGATGTTCATCTGCTTGTAGTAGGTCCAGGAGAACTCCATGCCCAGGGCGCCGACGTTGACGGCGCTCTTGACGAGGTCGGAGCGCGTGATCTTGTTCTCGGGACTAGAAGTCATCGTCCTCATCCCCTTCCGCGGAGAGCTGGGGCTGGGCTCCGCCCAGGCCGAGCAGGTCGAACTTGTCGATGCCGATGATGATGGCGATCAGGGCGACGCCCAGGACGGGCACGTTGGCGTAGGAGCACAGCAGGAAGCCCAGGAAGTAGAAGGGCACGAGCTGCTTGGTGAGCACCAGGCGGCCGAGCATGGCGAAGCCCATGGCAGGCAGGATGTTGGCGGCAACGCCAAAGCCGTCGATCACAAAGGTCGGGATGAAGTCGAGCAGGCCCTGGATGGCATCGGAGCCCAGGTAGAATGCGCCGCCGCACAGCAGGAAGTACTCAAGGCAGCCAAAGAGGCCCATGCTCCAATGTGCCGCGTAGATACCCTTGAGGTTGCCCTTGGCAGCGCACTTGTCAGCAATGTCAACAATGATCGAGAATCCAGCATCCGTAATGTTGCCGATCGTCAGCGAAAGGACGGCAATGGGCATGGCGAGCGCGATGGCCGTCTCGGTGCCCTGGCCGAGCTGAATGGCAAACGCGCAGGCGAGCACGCCGCCGACGGTTTCGTTAGGCGGCACGTAGGCGCCGATGGAGATCGAGCCCATGAACAGCAACTCCAGGCTGGCGCCAACGGCAAGGCCAGTCTGCAGGTCCCCCAGCACCAGGCCCACGAGCGGGCACAGGACGATGGGGCGGAACGCGTAGAGGGTGCCGAGCTGGTAGTCGAGGCATCCAAACGCTCCGACTAAGCCGACGAGGATTGCTTGGACAAGCATAATTCCTCCCAATAAGGAATCTCGAACCGTCGTCACTCCCGTCGCGCGCGTTGTTGATATCAATTCCGGGAGTTCGATTCCACGGCTCGAAGCGTACCTGGTGTGCTGCTAACACCCATGCCAGGCACAAATGATTTGATACCAATTATAGGTATGCAGGTTCTTACTATTTAATACCACTCGCTCAGCGGAGTGTTTTTTACCGTAAACGGCAGACGTATCCTGTCAGGCGCGCTCTTTGCTTCGATGGCGGACAAGCGTCACCAGAAAGCCATCGCCAAAGGCATCGGATGCCAAGTTGGCCACAATCACCAAAACGATAATCGCTGCGCCCAAAAACTCGTTCCAGCGAAAGACCTCGCCAAAGAGGAGCGCCGACCAGCAGGGAGCGAGCACGACCTCGCTCATGCAAACCAAGTTGGCCGCAAACGCGTTAGTGCGCGCAATCCCCTTGGCATACAGCACACTCGCAAGGCCGCTGCAAAAAAGGCCATGCACCAGCATAAGCCCCCACTCAAAGGGTTTCACGGAGCCTAGGTCGCCGGCAAAATAGACGATCGGCAGTATCGAGATGCCGCAGGAGATGAGCGAGGACACCATGGGCGACGCATCGGGGCGAGAGTTTAAAAAGAAACACAGCCCAAAGGTGGCGCCCGAAATGACGGCAAGCAGGTTGCCGAGCATGCCCTCGGCGCTCAAATCGCCTAAAAAGAAAAGTCCCATACCCGTAAAAGCAACCAACACGGAGGCAATCTTCGCAGGCGAGGGCAACGTGCGAGTTGCGAGCGACTGATACACGATAACAAAAATCATCGAGGTGTACTGCAGGACGATCGCGTTGCCGACCGTCGTGAGCTGGTTGGCAAAGTTAAACGTGGTGCCCGTCACGAAGTTGCAGACGGCCACAAGGACAATAAGACGGCTGACGCGGAGGACAGGCCTACCGACGAGCAGGATAAAGAGCGCCATAAATATTGCCGTGACGGCACCGATCAAAAGAGCTGACTGCGAATTGGCGCGAACGAGGATGCCGATAAAACTCCACAAGAGCGCCGTGCCAAATAGATACATCGCCCCGCTCACGCCATTATCGGGTGGATTGTCAGATCGAATCACGAAGCACCTCCGGCTAGCTTTCGGTAATAAAAAACGGCGACCGCAATGGGTCGCCGTTTCCCTTGGGGGCAGAATAGAACGCAGGAACCTACGCCAGCACGCCGAAGAACGCGCCGATGATGCCCACGACCATGGTGGCCACGATCAGCACCATGGGGTTGATCT